>NZ_JBCHKV010000009.1:0-218521 GCF_039023525.1 Mycobacterium sp. 050272
ACAAAGAAATCCGGCGCCGAACCGATGTCGTCGGCATCTTCCCCGACCGCGACGCCCTGATCCGGCTCGTCGGGGCAGTCCTGGCCGAACAACACGACGAATGGGCCGAATCACGCCGCTACCTCGGCCTCGATGTCCTCAGCAAATCGCGGCTCACCACCAATACCCCCACAGAACAGGAGGCCACCCCGGCGGCACTGACCGCTTAAATGAAAGCTCGAATCACACGACGACGTCGTACACCACGTCCGTGGACTTGACCGATCCGGGAAACGGTCGGGTGTGCTCATTCACGGGCTAACGCACACGTATGCCAACGACGCCCCGTACCGCAGCCTCAAACCCGCTAGATGCACTGGCCGACACACCGTGGTTTCGCCTGGTGTCCGATGCCGCAATATGACCATTTCAGATGCACTTCCGGCGTCTCACCCGTTCGGGCTTCTAGGCTCTCCTAGAGCTGGTCTCGCAGATTTCGACCCCCTGACCGCACTCGACGGTGCATTTCCGATCGAATGTCGCACTGCTGGTAGCGGGAATCGAGAACTAGGCCTCATGATCTCGGTATGACCTGCCGGCTAGTACCGACGGCGGGAGACGGGGTTGGAGACGATGACTATAGAAAATGCGTCGGTCATGCTCACCGCTCATGAAGTTCGAGCGATGACCGGAGTTCCGGTCTCAACGCTGCATGATTGGGCGGCCAGGCGGGAACGTGGGATCGATGCGCCTGGTCCACATCACCTCAGGCTTAGCGATCGGCACCGTCGATGGTTACTGGATGACGTCAAAGATTGGCTGGAATCGACTCGGGTGTAGAGCGATTCGCCCTCACAGACTACTTAGCGCAACCGCAAATTTTGAGCTAACGATTAAGCTCGCACACGGTCACTGCTGGCTGGAGGCACTGATCCTCAATTCCCCCAACGGCATTCGGGAGGAATCTTGGCCATAAAGCGCCGCGAGACGAAGGACGGCGTGCGTTATGACGTCCAATGGCGCCTACCGGATCGTTCGAAGCGCAAGAAGAGCTTCCGAACGGAGCGCGAGGCGCGCCAGTTCGAAGCAAGGCTCGTCACCGACAGCGCCGCGGGCGTCAGGGTGGACCCACGCGGCGGCAAAATCCTGCTCCGCAACGTCTATCGATCCTGGCTAGCCTCCCGACCCGACCTGAGCGCGAAAGTCCGCCGCGGATACGAAGACAACTGGAGGCTGCGTATCGAGCCACAGTTTGGTTCGTGGCCGATCGCAAGGATCGACCACGAGTCGATCCAGCGATGGGTGAATGCCATGTCAGCGTCGGGTCTTGGACCGCGGACGGTGAGGTGGACGCACTCGGTCCTCAAGATGACCCTTGACCGCGCCGTCGAGGAAGACCAGCTCCTCGGCAAGAACCCCGCATCACGCACCAAATTCCCACCGATGCGGCAAGCCACCCACGTCTATCTAACCGTCGGCGAAGTCGCAACACTTGCCCAAACATGCGGGGCTCAAGGCGACGTCGTCTTGCTGCTGGCTTACACAGGCCTACGATTCGGTGAACTCACCGGCCTCAATGTCGAGGATGTCGACCTGGGCGCTCGTCGAATCCGTGTTCGCCGGTCGATGACCCAAGTCGGCGGCAAACTCGTTGAAGGGAATCCGAAATCGCAAGCCGGCCGACGTTCTGTCCCTATCCCCGAGCGCTTGATGCCGGCACTTAAGGCGCGGCTCGACGCACGACCCGGTGGCGCGCCGGCGATCGCGTCGCCGAAGGGTTCCCGGCTGAGCCTGGAGAACTGGAAGCGTGCGGTCAACTGGCGGAAGTCTGTGACTGAGATCGGCCGGGCCAACTTGCGCGTGCATGACCTCCGGCACACCTATGCATCGCTGTCACGACGGGCCGGCGCCGACTTGCGACTCCTCCAAAAGGCGATGGGCCACGCATCAATCACCGTGACCGCACACACCTACGCGGACCTGTTCGACGACGAGCTCGACGACATTGCAACCGCGCTTGACTCGCTCGACGATAGTTTTCGCGCGGGCCGCGGTTAATCCAGTTTGGCCCCATTTTGGCCCCATTTCATCCGTTGCTCACGTGGTCGAGGAGGCGCCGAGGCCGTTCTGCAGCACTCTGAGCTGCATAAACAATGTGGTGGCCAGGGGCGGGATCGAACCGCCGACCTTCCGCTTTTCAGGCGGACGCTCGTACCAACTGAGCTACCTGGCCCGGAAGGCACCGATAACGTGCCTCGCCTTATGGGCGACCCTGACGGGACTCGAACCCGCGACCTCCGCCGTGACAGGGCGGCGCGCTAACCAACTGCGCCACAGGGCCTTGCTTTCCTACTTGTCCTGCTCGCTCCGACGTTACCGCCGTTGCGCGTACCCCCAACGGGATTCGAACCCGTGCTACCGCCGTGAAAGGGCGGCGTCCTAGGCCACTAGACGATGGGGGCCAAAGTCCAACTACCGTTGGGAGCCGCACCAGCTTAGGTCACCGCAGGCCTAATCCTCAAACGAGCGCCGTTCGAGCCGTGTTTGGCGCCCAAGTATCCTGAACGTTCGCCGCCCCTATAGCTCAGTTGGTAGAGCTACGGACTTTTAATCCGCAGGTCCTAGGTTCGAGTCCTAGTGGGGGCACCAAAACGCGGTACGAACCCCGTTGGCGTCGGCCGTTACGGGCAATGACAGCGGGCCGAAGTCCTCGTTTGGCTCGCACCCGACTTGGCTATGCTTCGCGGGTGAGTGTCGAACCGGCCTGGCAAAACGCGCCCGCAGCCCTGGTAACGATGGAAATCCGTCACCCCGCAACGGATTCCCTCACCGAATCGTCGAGCCGAGAGCTCAAAAGCCTGCTCGCCGACGACCTGCCCATCGAACGCCAAGCTCAGGATGTCGCCTGGGCGATGGCCCCGGGGGGAGGCCCGGCGCCAACGGCGGAGCAGTTCGCCCGCTATGTCAATCGGGACGGCACGCTGGCCGCCTCGATCAAGAACCAGGCCATCGTCATCGAGACCACCGCCTACTCCACCTTCGATGCCCTGTCGGACGTCGCGATGCGCGTCATCGAGGCTCGTTCCCAGGTGTCGTCGATCGTCGGGGTGGAACGCATCGGCCTGCGCTATCTGCTGGAGATCCGCGTCCCATTGGGCGCCGACGGTCGCATCGACTGGGCCGAATGGATCGCCGAGCCGCTGCTCGGCCCGCAACGCATCGCTCCCGGCGGGCTGGCCCTGACCGAATGGCAGGGCGCCGCGGTCTACCGCGAACAGCAACCGGGCAAATCGATGATCGTGCGCTACGGACCGGGCATTGGCCAGGCCCTGGACCCCAACTACTACCTGCGCCGGACCCTGCCGGCGCAGCCTGGACCGTTTTTCCAGCTGGATATCGACAGCTTTTGGACCCCGGCAGCCTCGATCCCCGAATACAACCGGGATGCGGTCCGTGCGACGTTCCACAATCTCTACGAGCCGGCCCGTGCGGTGTTTCAGGAAATGCTCACCAGCCGCCTCAAGGATGACCTGCAGGCCTGATGCCCTATCTGGTACGCACCGCCCTGCTGTAGGTCACATCCGCGAAAGCCTGCGCAACGTGGTCTTCGGGGTAGTGAAATCCGTTGGCCGCGTGAAGGTCCTTGACCGTCTGTGACGACACATCCCAGCCACGCTGCGTGAGGTGGTCGACGAGGTGGCTGCGGTGGCCGTGGTAGACGAGATCGTTGAAGTCGACTTCGAAGCCGAGTTCGCTCATCCGGTCGTGGTGTGCACGCCACCGGGGATCCGCGAAAATCGCTGTGTCGGGGACGAATTCGAAAGCCAGCTGGCTGCCCGGGGCGCTGAGCTCGGTGATGTTGTCGAACAACGTGTCCTGAGCCTCGTCGGGCAGGTACACCAGCAAGCCCTCCGCGCTCCACACCGAGGGCGCCTTCGGGTCGAATCCCGCGGCCTGTAGCGCCCCGGCCCAGTCGTCGCGCAGATCGACCGCGACGGTGCGCCGCTGCGCGGTCGGCTGTGCGCCGAGATCACCCAGAGTCAGGGTCTTGAACTCGATCACGTCGGGCAGGTCGACCTCGTAGACGACGGTGCCCGCCGGCCACGGCAGACGGTAGGCGCGCGCATCCAGACCCGAGGCGAGAATCACCGCCTGCGCGACGCCGCTGCGTGCGGCTTGCAGGAAGTACTGGTCGTAGAACCTGGTGCGACAGGCCATCCCCTCGGCCGTGCGGCGAGGGTCGAATTGGGCGTCCCCGCCGACCGGAATCTGCCCGTCGACCATCCGGACGTACACATCAATCCCGACTGCCCGCACCAAATCCGCGGCATACGGGTCGTCGATCAGCTTCTCGTGGTGGGACAGCGCCCGGTGGGCGGCGACCATGGTTGCCGTCGCCCCGACGCTCGTCGCGAGGTCCCAGCGATCGCTATCGGTGCGCGCCACAGTGCTCCCCTGGATCGGTATCTCCAACAAACATAGACAAGCTAGTTATTACCACGACCGGCGGCCGCCGCACCGATCGGGACTACTCTGCGACGTATCTGATGCCCCCGGGGAGGACCCGTGACCGATTTTGCCCAACGGACCATCGACCTGGCCCGTCGAAACGTCGCCGAGGGCGGCCGCCCGTTCGCGACCGTGATCGTCCAGGACGGCCAGGTGCTCGCCGAGAGCGCCAATAAGGTCGCCCAGTCCAACGATCCGACCGCCCACGCCGAGATCCTCGCGATCCGCGAAGCCTGCATCAAGCTGGGTACCGAGCACCTGGTTGACGCCACCATCTACGTGATGGCCCATCCGTGCCCGATGTGCCTGGGCTCGCTGTACTACTGCTCGCCTGCGGAAGTCGTCTTCTTGATCACCCGTGAGTCCTACGAGCAGTACTACCTCGACGACCGCAAATACTTTGAGGTGTCGACGTTTTACCACGAATTCGCGAAAAGCTGGGACCAGCGACGGCTGCCCATGCGATACCAGCCCCAGGACGCCGCGGTCGAGGTCTACCGGTTGTGGAACGAACGCAACGGCGGCGAGCGCAAATCGACGGTCGTCCCAGCCTAGCCCTGGGAAACGTTGGGGCAGTAATGCATTGGATTGTTCCGCTCATCGACGGGCGGCAGGTTGCGCGCCGGGGTGTGCACCAGCGGCGCGTCGGCCGGGATCCGGCCGGACGCCCGATCCAGCCCCGCCCTGGCCCGCGGGTGTTTTCTGAATCGTGCTGGCACACAAGCGAACACGATACGAACCAGGTCACCGAGGCGCCGGTGCAGCCATTCGTCACGGCGTGACCATTGGTAGCCCATCAGCTGGCGCACCGGCGGGTCGTACAGACCGACGGTGAACCAGACGAAGAACGGCGCCAGCAGTTTGCGTTGCGCCGCCCACAACCAATCCGGAATCTTGCCGGCAAACGGCGGCTTGGGCAGGTCGGTCAGATCCAGCACCGCACGTGCGGCCTCGTTGTTCTCTAACACGTTGCGGCACATGTGATCCCAGTAAACCTGGAAGTCCTCCCAGGATGCCGGGACCGGCCGCATGCTCATGCCGTACATCCGGTACCAGTCGATGTGTTCGGCGAACAGCTGGCGCTTCTGATCCTCGGTCAGCCCGCCGCAGAACCGTTGCGCCACATGGATAGTCCCGACGAAGAAGGTGGCGTGCGCCCAGTAGAAAACATCGGGATTCAGCGCGTGATAGCGGCGACCCTGTTCGTCGACACCCTTGATGTTGACGTGATAGTCGCGCACCTCGGCGCCGGTGACCGGGGCGCGGTCCTGATCGAAGACGACGCCGCCGATCGGATACAACGACCGCAACAGCCGGGGCCAGCGTTCCCGAAAGAAGGTCGAGTGGTCGCTGACCGCAGCGCCCAGTTGCGGGTGCATATTCTGCATGGAGCCCGCCCAGGGGCCCTGCAACATGCCGCGCCAATCCCCGAAGTAGCGCCACGTCAGGGAATCGGGACCTAGTGGCGAAGCGTTATATCCAAATTGTGATACCGGACACCCGCTCGCTACCCCGCCGGAGGCGGGATCAGACATTGCCAACTCGCCGAGAGTGGTCGCGCCGCTACCAGCTTCGGCGCTGGTCAGAGGGCAGGCTGCGGACGTATGTTGGGTCACTGTTGGGCTTCCTGTAGCTAGCCGAGATTCTGACTACGTGCGTTGTCAATTTAGAGCTTAGGAGCGATGTGCAGTCCGGTCAACGACGGGGCCGTTGGTCAGGCGTCCCCCTGGAAAGTCGCCACGCCCTGCGACGCGACAACCTGATCGCCGCCGGCGTGCAATTACTGGGCAGCGAACGCGGTCCAGCGCTGACCGTTCGGGCCGTCTGCCGCAAGGCGGCGTTGACCGAACGGTACTTCTACGAGAGCTTTTCCGACCGCGACGAATTCGTGCGCGCGGTCTATGACGATGTCTGCGCCCGAGCCATGACGGCCCTCACCTCCGCGGACACTCCGAGGGAAGCGGTCGAGCAGTTCGTCGAGCTGATGGTCGACGACCCGGTGCGCGGGCGCGTGCTGCTCTTGGCACCGGCCGTCGAGCCGATCCTGACGCAATCGGGCGCGGAGTGGATGCCCAGCTTCATCGATCTGCTGCAGAAAAAGCTGTCCAACATCGGCGATCCGGTGCTGCAGAAGATGATCGCCACCAGCCTGGTCGGCGGCCTGACCAGCTTGTTCACTGCCTACCTGAACAGGCAGCTCGGGGCCACTCGCAAACAGTTCATCGACTATTGCGTCAACATGCTCTTCAACACGGCGGCCCCGTATGTTCCGCCCCTGGACGGGGTATCCGAGTAACACCCGTTTGCCCGCGAAGAGCCAACCGTATTAAGTAGCCAAGTTGTGACTCGGCGCGCCCAGGGCGGAACTTGATGCTACTGATCGACACAGATATATTGACTGCAACCATTAGACACAGATAACTGGGGGTGTCATGCCAGCGACAGCCGACCTGACGGACTTGCAGCTTCTACATGAGCTGGAGCCGGTGGTCGAGAAGTATCTCAATCGGCACCTGAGCATGCACAAGCCGTGGAACCCGCACGACTACATCCCGTGGTCGGACGGCAAGAACTTCTACGCGCTCGGCGGACAGGATTGGGACCCGGAGCAGAGCAAGCTCTCCGACCTCGCCCAGGTGGCGATGGTGCAGAACCTGATGACCGAGGACAATCTGCCCTCCTATCACCGCGAGATCGCGATGAACTTCGGCCTCGACGGCCCCTGGGGCACCTGGGTCAACCGGTGGACCGCCGAAGAGAACCGGCACGGCATCGCGCTGCGCGACTACCTCGTCGTGACCCGCGCTGTCGACCCCGTCGAGCTGGAGAAGCTGCGCATCGAGGTCGTCAACCGCGGCTTCAGCCCGGGCCAGAATCACCAGGTCCGTGACGATCTGTTCGCCGAGAGCCTGTTCGACTCGGTCATCTACGTGACCTTCCAGGAGCTGGCGACCCGGATTTCACACCGCAACACCGGCAGGGCCTGCAACGAGCCAATCGCGGACCAGTTGCTGGGCAAGATCTCGGCCGACGAGAACCTGCACATGATCTTCTACCGCGATGTCAGCGAGGCCGGCTTCGAGATCGACCCCAACCAGGCGACGAGGTCGCTGCACAAGATCTTGCGCAACTTCCAGATGCCCGGCTTCCAGGTGCCCGAGTTCCGCCGCAAGGCCGTCTACATCGCCGTCGGCGGCGTCTACGATCCGCGCATCCACCTCGACGAGGTCGTGATGCCGGTACTGAAAAAATGGCGCTTCTTCGAGCGCGAGGACATCACCGGCGAGGCGGCCGCTCTGCGCGATGACCTCGGCCTGCTGATCAAGGAACTCGAGGATGCCTGCGACAAGTTCGAGGTGTCCAAGCAGCGCCAGCTCGAGCGGGAAGCTCGCACGGGCAAGAAGGTCACCGCGTTCGAGCTGCACCAGACCGCCGGCAAGCTGGCGATGAGCAGGCGGTAACCAAGCAGTGCGCATCGGCTCCATCGAGCTCGCCAGCCCGGTGGTCTTGGCACCGATGGCAGGCGTGACCAACGTTGCTTTCCGGACGCTGTGCCGGGAGCTGGAGTTGACCCGGGTCGGTACCGTCAGCGGGCTCTACGTCTGCGAGATGGTGACTGCGCGTGCCCTCGTCGAGCGGCATCCGGTCACGATGCACATGACGACGTTCGCCCCGGACGAATCGCCGCGCTCGTTGCAGCTCTACACCGTCGACCCGGCCACCACCTACGCGGCGGCCAAGATGATCGCCGACGAGGGCCTGGCCGACCACATCGACATGAACTTCGGCTGCCCGGTGCCCAAGGTCACCAAGCGTGGCGGCGGCGCGGCGCTGCCGTTCAAGCGGCGCCTGTTCGGTCAGATCGTCGCCGCCGCGGTGCGCGCCACCGAGGGCACCGACATCCCAGTGACGGTGAAGTTCCGCATCGGCATCGACGACGAGCACCACACCCACCTCGACGCCGGCCACATTGCCGAAGCCGAGGGCGCGGCCGCGGTCGCGCTGCATGCCCGAACCGCGGCGCAGCGCTACTCCGGCACCGCCGACTGGGAGCAGATCGCCCTGCTCAAGCAACACGTCACGACGATTCCGGTGCTGGGCAACGGCGACATCTACGACGCCAGCGACGCACTGACGATGATGGCCAGCACCGGATGCGACGGTGTCGTGATCGGGCGCGGTTGCCTGGGCCGGCCCTGGCTGTTCGCCGAACTGTCGGCGGCCTTCACCGGGACCCCGTCCCCCACCCCGCCGACGCTCGGTGAGGTCGCCGACATCGTGCGCCGGCACGGCGAGTTGCTCACCGCGCACTTCGGCGAGGACAAGGGCATGCGCGACATCCGCAAACACGTCGCCTGGTATCTGCACGGTTTCCCGGCCGGATCCGATCTGCGGCGCGCGCTGGCCCTGGTCAAGACGCTCGACGAGCTCGACGCGCTGCTGGACCGGCTGGACCGCACCGTCGAGTTCCCGGAGGCGGCGACCGGGCCGCGCGGCCGCCAGGGTTCACCGGCCCGCGTCAGCCTGCCCGAAGGGTGGCTGAACGACCCCGACGACTGCACGGTTCCGGCGGGGGCCGACGTCATGCACTCGGGCGGCTGAGCGACCGCGCTCGAAATCGCGTCTGCGGCGATAAGTCAGTACGATGTGGACCTTGCTTGATTGCGTTTGGGTAGCGGTCGGTTTAACCCGCTGCCCAGGGGCTGTGGATTACGGCGCGACCCACGGGGTGGCGAAGCCGCAGCGCTGTTAGCGCGGCGCGGCGGTGAATTGGCGCACGGACATCACTGACGGCGGCATCAGGGCTTCGGAGGCGGGTAGGACATGAGTGACGGCGAGGTGGACGCCACTCTGGACCATCGCCGTGGCCCCCGCGACCGTCAACCGGCCTCCCCGAGTTCGACCGGCTCGAGCGCCGCACCGTGGGAGCGATTCTCCGAACCACTCGCCGATGACAGCGTCCATCGTTGGCAGATCGAGCCGCCCGCCCGGACATCCGACCAAGAGACGGCCGAACCTGTTGAGCGGTCGGTCCGCAGCGCGGAGCGAGGCGGTGGAAGCCATGCCTCCGGTGCGCTCAGCGTCGCGGACCTGATCGCCAAGGTCGGCGCCACCAACGCCGGCACCCGGCACCGCCGGGCCGCCCTCGACGACGGACCCGACGAACCCGAGCCGGACTTGCAGGACACCCAGGTCATCGATACCCCGGCCTACATGCTCGACGTGATCTCGGAGGTCCCGGACCTCGAACTCACGAACTTCCCGCATGGCGACGAGCCCGAGCTGGAACTCGCGGTCGAGGAACCGAGCGATGCACGTCCGGTGAAGCCGAAGCGGACCCGTCGACCGAAATCTCCCGCGAACTCGGCGCCGAAACGCAAGTCCCGTCGTCGGCCGATACTGCTGGCAGTTCGATCGATGGCCGCCCTGTGTGCCGGGGTGGCGCTGGCCGTGACTGGCGGGGCTTACCAGTGGAGTGCGTCGAAAAACCACCGCCTCAACGTCGTCAATGCGCTCGACCCGGACTCCGGCGACATCGTCGACCCCGGTGGGCAGTACGGCGATGAAGACTTCCTGATCGTCGGCATGGACTCGCGCTCCGGGGAGAACGCCGACATGGGCGCGGGTGACACCGAGGACGCCGGTGGCGCCCGGTCGGACACCGTGATCCTGGTCAACATCCCGGCGAACCGCAAACGCGTGGTGGCGGTCTCCTTCCCCCGCGACCTGGCGATCACCCCGATGCAATGCGAAGCGTGGAATCCCGAAACCGGTAAGTACGGCCCCCTCTACGACGAGAAGACCAAGACCTGGGGTCCCAAGATGGTCTACACCGAGACCAAGCTGAACTCGGCGTTCTCCTTCGGCGGCCCGAAATGTCTGGTGAAGGAAATTCAGAAGCTGTCCGGCTTGAGCATCAACCGGTTCATCGCCGTCGACTTCGCCGGATTCGCCAAGATGGTCGAAGCCCTCGGCGGCGTCGAGGTGTGCAGCAAGACCCCGCTGCACGACTACGAACTCGGTACCGTCCTCGAGCATTCGGGACGCCAGATCATCGATGGCCCAACGGCGCTGAACTACGTGCGGGCCCGCCAGATCACCACGGAATTCAACGGCGACTATGGGCGCATCAAACGCCAGCAATTGTTCTTGTCGTCGCTGCTGCGTTCGCTGATCTCCGAATCCACGCTGACCGACCTGAACAAGCTCAACAACGTCGTCAACATGTTCATCAGCAACAGCCGCGTGGACAATGTCCAGACCAAAGACCTTGTTCAGCTGGGTCAGTCGCTGCAGGGCATGGCGGCCGGGCACTTCACCTTCGTCACGGTGCCCACCGGTGTGACAGACCAGAACGGCGACGAACCGCCGCGGACCGCCGACATGAAGGCCCTCTTCAGCGCGATCATCAACGACGATCCGCTGCCCGAGGAGAACGACCAGAACGCGCAGAACCTGTCGACGACGCCGAGCTCGGGACCGACGACCGCACCCACCACCAAGAAGTCATCGCCACCGAGCGCCGCCCCCGAGGGGCGACGCGAGCAGGTGACGACGACCTCGCCCGACGAGGTCACCGTGCGGGTCTCCAATGCAACCCCGCAGAGCGGACTCGCCGCCACCGCCACTAGCCAACTCAAACGCAACGGGTTCAACGTCATGTCACCCGATGACTATCCGAGTTCGCTGAACGCCACGACGGTGTTCTTCTCACCCGGCAACGAACAAGCGGCCGCAACGGTGGCATCGGCGTTCGCCAACTCGAAGGTTGCCCGGGTTTCCGGCTACGGACAGGTCGTTCAGGTCGTGCTCGGACCCGACTTCAAGTCGGTGAGCACTCCCGCGCCCAGCGGCTCGTCGCTGTCGGTCCAGATCGACCACAGTCCGAGTAGCACGCCGACCAAATTGCCGGACGACCTGACGGTGACGAACGCCGCCGATACCACCTGTGAATAACCGTATTTCGGCTCAGTAGATCGCCGATTACGACGCTGAGTCAGTAGGCTTGGCGATATGCGGACCGCCTATCATGAGCAACTCTCGGATTTGTCCGAGCGCCTCGGCGAGATGTGCGGGCTGGCGGGGGTGGCTATGGAGCAGGCAACCCAGGCACTCCTGCAGGCCGATCTCGTCCTGGCCGAACAGGTGATCTCCGGACACGAAGAGATAGCCCAGTTGAGCGCTCGCGCCGAGGAGAGCGCCTTCGTCCTGCTGGCGTTGCAGGCACCGGTGGCCGGCGATCTGCGGTCCATCGTCAGTGCCATCCAGATGGTGGCTGACATCGACCGGATGGGCGCGCTCGCGCTGCACGTCGCCAAGATCGCTCGCCGACGCCATCCTCAGCACGCACTGCCCGAAGAGGTCAACGGCTATTTCGCTGAAATGGGCCGGGTCGCAGTCGAATTGGGCAACAGCGCGCAGGAAGTGGTGTTGTCCCGCGACCCGGAGAAGGCCGCCCGCATCCGCGAAGAAGACGACGCGATGGACGACCTGCACCGGCACTTGTTCTCGGTGCTGATGGACCGCGAATGGAAGCACGGCGTGGCGGCCGCCGTCGACGTGACGCTGCTGGGCCGCTTTTACGAACGCTTCGCCGACCATGCGGTCGAGGTGGCCAGGCGGGTGATCTTCCAGGCGACGGGCAAGTTACCCGAAGACGAGGCGGCGCAGACGTCGCCGTAACCCGTCAGCCGAAGCGACCGGAGATGTAGTCCTCGGTGGCCTTCTGTTTGGGGTTGGAGAAGATCTTCTCGGTGTCGTCTATCTCGATGAGCCGGCCGGCCTTGCCCGCGGCTTCCAGGTTGAAAAACGCCGTCTGATCGCTGACCCGAGCGGCCTGCTGCATGTTGTGGGTCACGATCACGATCGTGTAGTCCTGCTTCAACTCGCTGATCAGTTCCTCGATCGCCATCGTGGAGATCGGGTCCAGCGCGGAGCACGGCTCGTCCATCAGCAACACGTCGGGCTGAACGGCGATCGCGCGCGCGATGCACAACCGCTGCTGCTGTCCGCCGGACAGACCGCCGCCGGGTTTGTGCAACCGATCCTTGACCTCATCCCACAGGTTGGCGCCGCGCAGCGAGTGCTCGGTGACCTCGTCGAGCAGCTTGCGGTTGCGCACGCCCTGCAGCTTCAGGCCCGCCACCACATTGTCCCGAATAGACATGGCGGGAAACGGGTTTGGCCGCTGGAACACCATGCCGATCGCCCGTCGCACAGCAACCGGGTCGATTCCCGGGGCGTAAATGTTTTCGTCGTCAAGCATCACCGCGCCCTCGACCCGCGCACCCGGGATGACCTCGTGCATCCGGTTCAGCGTGCGCAAGACGGTCGTCTTGCCGCAGCCGGATGAGCCGATGAATGCCGTCACACTGCGCGGGAGAATCGACAGCGTCACGTCCGCGACCGCCTGAAACGACCCGTAGTAGATGTTGACGTCTTTGAGGTCCAACCGCTTGGCCACCGGTACTCCTGCCTAGGACTTCTTGGGAGCAAACATCTTCGAAACCACTCTGGCGCCGACGTTGATCACGGCGATCATCACGATCAGGGTAAGCCCCGCTCCCCAGAGCCGCTCGGTGGGAACCGGGTTGACGCCTGCGCCCGCCGCTGTCTCGTTGAACATCATGCCAGGCAACGTCCCCATGAATCCCTTGAAGAGATCGAAGTTCATCGTTTGCGAATAGCCGACTAGGACCAGCAGCGGCGCCGTCTCGCCCGTCACCCGTGCCAGCGCCAACATGATCCCGGTGATGATGCCCGACAACCCTGTCGGAATCACCACCCTGACAATGGTTTTCCACTTCGGCACGCCCAACGCATAGCTGGCCTCGCGCAGATCCATCGGCACAATCCGCAGCATCTCCTCCGTCGATCGCTCGATCACCGGCAGCATCAACAGGACCAGCGCCAACGACACCGCGAACCCGGAACGGCCAAGGCCCAACGTGGCCACACACGACGCGTAGATGAACAATGCGGCAACAATTGATGGCACACCGGACAGGATGTCCACCATGAATGTCGCCAGTCTGCCGAGCCGGGTACCACCCCCGTACTCGACCAGATAGATCGCGAGCATGACTCCGATCGGGACGGAGATCGCGGCCGACATCAATCCCTGCAACAGGGTGCCGACGATCGCGTGGTAGGCACCGCCTCCGCGTACAAACGGCGTCGTGCCCGCCTGCGAATGCGTCCACCACGATGTGGACGCGATAGCGTTGAACCCCTTGACGATAACCGCGCCCAGCACCCACAGCAGGGGCGCCAGCGCAATCAGCATCGACAGCGAAACCAACACCGTCGCAACGATGTTCGAAGCCCGGCGGCGGCGTCCGAGCCCGGACAGCGTGCGAGCCTTGAGCGGCCGGTCGTAGATCGAGGTCATCGCGCGCCCTTGCGGATCCCGGCCAGCGCGCCGCGCGCCAGCGCATCGACCACGAAGGTCAGCACGAAAAGCACCAGCCCCGCCGCGATATACGCGCCGGCCTTATACCGGTCGTTGAATTCCCAAGCGGTGGCCGCGATCTTTGTCGCAAAGGTCGAGCCGCCGTCGAATAGCGACCAGCCGAACGCCTTTTGAGTACCGCGCAAGATGATCAGCAGAGCGACCGTCTCACCCAGGGCGCGGCCCAGCCCCAGCATCGCGCCGCTGATGTACCCCGATCTGCCGAATGGCAACACCGTTGTGGTGACGACCTCCCAGCGGGTGGCACCGAGCGCCAGCGCGGCCTCGATCTGCTCGTGCGGCGTCTGCACGAAAACTTCCCGAGTGACCGCGGTGATCAGCGGCAGGATCATCACCGCCAGCACGATCCCGCCGGTGAAGATGGTGCCGCCGCCGGCGGGAGACGCAGTGCCGTCGGCGAACAGGAAGAACCAGCCCAGCGACTGGTTCAGCCAAGTCGCGACCGGCCGCAGCTGCGGCGCCAGCACATATAGGCCCCATACGCCGTAGATGATCGAGGGCACCGCGGCCAGCAGATCGACCGTGTAGGCCAGCGCCCCGGCGAGCCGCCGCGGTGCGTACTGGGTGAGGAAGATGGCGACTCCCAGCGCCACGGGCATCGCCAGGATCAACGCGAACACCGAGATGAACACCGTCACCTGCAGCAGGTCGAGGATGCCGAAGTGCATCGCCGAGGTGTTGGTGGTGACCCAGTTGCCGCGGTAGGTGAAGAAGTCTTCCTGGTTGCGCTTGAACGCCGGTACGGCGCGCGCCAAGAGAAACCCGCCGATCGCGATGACGACGGTGGCGACCAGGACCGCCGAGGTCTCCGCGAACTTGCGAAAGACCCGGTCCCCGAAGCGGGATTGGACAGCCTTCCACGAGCGGATGGGCACGACTGGCGCCTCAGGAAAGGACCCGGCGACAACCGCACCCGAACCCGCCTGGGATGGATCTGGCGTAGTCATTGTGAATCCGTCACTGCTGGTTTTGGTGTCGCTCCTCGGTCCCGCGGGCTACTGCATCGCATTGATTGCGGTGATCAGTCGCTCCTTGACCTTATCGGTCAACGGGATGTAGCCGGCCGAGGAAAGGTTGGTCTGGCCGGTGTTCGCCGCCACGCTCAGGAACGACTTGATCGCCTTGGCGGTCTCGGTGTCATAACCCTTCGAGCAGACGATCTCGTAGGTGGCCAGCACCAACGGATAGGCGCCCGGCTGCTGGGCGGCATACATCGAATTCAGGTTCAGCACCAGGTCGTTGCCTCCCGTCACGAAGGTGGCCGTGTCGATCGCGGCGCTGGCCGTCTCGGTGGTCAGCGGGACCACACCAGTGGCCGTGGCGAGTTGCGCGTAGGGCAGGCCGGCCTGGTCCGCGAAGCCCTTCTCGACGTATCCGATGGCGCCGTGGGTGGCCCGCACCGCCTGGATGACACCGGACGACTTCGTCGCTCCTTCCCCGACACCGCCCTGGAATTCGGTACCGACTCCCTGCGACCAGCTCTCGGGCGCCGCGGCGGTCAGAAATTTCTGCACGTTGTCGGTGGTGCCCGACGAGTCCATCCGGTAGATCGGCGCGATCCTGATGTCGGGCAGGGCGACACCGGGGTTCAGCGCCGTCAGGACGGGGTCGTTCCAGCGGGTGATCCGGCCGGTCAGAATCCTGGCCAGCGCATCGCTGTTAACGATCAACGTCTTGACCTCGGGCAGGTTGTAGACCAGCGCCACCGGGCCGAACACCAACGGCAGGTCCCACGCGGGGTTTCCGTTGCAGCGCTTGGTGGCGGGCAGGATCTGGTCGGCGATCAGCGGGGAGTCCGATCCCGCGAAATCGACGTGGCCGGCGATGAATTGCTCGCGGCCCGCTCCCGATCCGGTCGGGTTGTAGGACACCGACTTGCGCGGGCAGTACTGGCCCCAGACATGGCCGAACACCGCCATCGCATTCTGTTGAGCGGTCGACCCTTCGGCCGTCAGTTCGTTTTTGCCGCCGCAGGTCGGCGTGCCGGCGGGTCCTGAGGACGCGACCGAGGCCGGGTCGTGATGGTTGTCATCGCTGCCGCAGGCCGTCAGGCCCGCACTGGTCATCGTGATCGTCAGCACCGCTGCCGCCAGCGCCTTGCCCACGTTTTCCAGGCTCACCGATCTCGCTTTCTGACACTGAATGGACGCATCCCGCCGCCGCTCGAAACTATGCGCTGACGCACGGTTCACAAGAGTGCCTAAGTGGTGAACGTGCGGTGAATTGTCAGCTGGCACGCCACTTCTGCCTGCGCTTTCTTTCAGCCCGTGCTGGACGCCGGCGCATAGGCGGTGTCGACGCTATGGGTGGTGAACCCCTGCCGCTGATAGGTCCGAACCGCAGCGACATTGTCCGATTCGACGTAGAGCAGCACGGTGACACCGCCCGAATCCGGCGGCCCGAGGAGCCGGCGCGCCAGCGACTCGATGCCCACGGCCGTCAGCATCTGCCCCAGCCCGCGGCCCTGCGCGGACGGGTCGACACCGAGGACGTACACCTCGCCGAGACGCGGCTGGTCGAGATGCACCTTGGTCCAGTGGAAGCCCAGTAGCGCCTCGGTGTCGTCGAACGCCAAGAACAAGCCGGCCGGGTCGAACCACGGCTCACCGCGCCGCTCGGCCAGGTCGGCCGCGGTCCATCCGCCCTGCTCGGGATGGTCGACGAACGCGGCGTTGTTGACCCGTAGCAGCTCGGCGTCGTCGTCGGTACCGGCGTAGGTGCGCACCCGCACGCCGGGCAGCGCACTTACCGGCCCGGGGATCTCGTGCAGCGAGAGCCTCATCTGGACGAGTTCCCGCACCGCGATCAGTCCTAGCGCAGCCGCGGTCGCGGCGGCCGGCGCCAGCGTGCCATGTGCCCAAAAGCGGTTATTCCCGCTGGTTTTGGCGATGGCCGCACGTCCCATCGCGGTGCCGATTCCGCGCCGGCGGGCCTGCGGGTGGACCACGAGTTCGGCCATCGGTTCGCCATCGTCACGCGGCGGACTGAGATTGAGGTAGCCCTGGATGGTGTTGTCCGCGGTGACCAGCAGGTGATCCGTGCGGTCGTGCCCGAGTTCGCGAAGCACCTGTTCACCGACGGGCGCTACCCCATCGAATTCGGTTGCCGCAGCAACCAGTTCACGCACCTGCAGCTGTTCTTGCGCGGTCAGTGCGGAGCGCCAGTCAGGCGCGATCACTGACTGCGCAGCGGGTCGGCCAGTGGATCCTGCAGATCCTCGGAGTCGGCCTCGTCGCTTTCGGGCTCGTCGTCGGGTTGGGGAATCGGCGCTCGTCCGCGCGCCGGGCGAACCGCCTTGTAGCCCACGTTGCGGACCGTGCCGATCAGCGCCTCGTACTCGGGTCCGAGCTTGGCCCGCAGCCGGCGCACGTGCACGTCGACCGTGCGCGTACCACCGAAGAAGTCGTATCCCCACACCTCGTGCAGCAGCTGGGCGCGGGTGAACACCCGGCCCGCATGCTGGGCCAGGTACTTCAGCAGCTCGAACTCTTTGTAGGTGAGGTCCAGCGGGCGGCCCCGCAGCCGCGCGGTGTAGGTGCCTTCGTCGATCACCAGCTCGCCCAAGCTGACCTTGCCGGCGCTTTCCTGGTCGGCCAGCCCACCGCGGCGACCCACCACGAGTCGTATCCGGGCGTCAACCTCGGCGGGTCCGGTGCCGGGCAGCAGGATTTCGTCCAGCCCCCAGTCGGCGCTGACCGCGACCAGCCCACCCTCGGCCACCACCGCCACCACCGGGACCGAGCGGCCCGCGGTGCTCAACAGGCGGCAAAGCCCGCGCGCGGCCGACAGATCGGTGCGCGCGTCCACGAGCACCGCGTCCGCGGTCCCCGCCTCCAGCAGTGAGGAAGGCTCGGGCGGCGCCGTCCGCACGGTGTGGGGAAGCAACGACAACGACGGCAGGACTGGGTCCGGGTGCAGCTCAGAGGTGAGTAGTAGTAGCTCCAACAAGCCCCTCCAGCTCGTGGGAAAGGCATCTCCCAGATTCATAAAGCCACGCGGCGTTAGTGGCCAGGCCATCTAACGATAACGTGCTACCTGGCCTTTGTGCGTGTCCTTGCAAACGACTGTGAGCCCCGCCACGAGGCAATCCAGACCGTAATCCGCCGCCGCGCGCCGCGGCGAACTACGCCACAATATGCGCATGCGCAGGGTGCTGATCAGTGTGATCGCCTCGGTTTCCGCCGTGGCGGCCATCGTCGTCGGTGCCGTCGGCGTGGACTACGGCGCCAGCATTTACGCCGAATACCACCTCTCGCGCACCGTACGCAGCGCGGCGGATCTGGGGTCAGACCCCTTCGTGGCCATCCTGGCCTTCCCATTCATTCCGCAGGCCATGAACCGCCACTACAACGAGCTGGAGATCAAGGCAAACGGCATCGAGCACGCGCCGACCGGCAAGGCCACGCTGGAGGCCACCATGCACTCGATCGACCTAAGCTACGCGTCGTGGCTGATCAGACCCGATGCGAAGCTGCCGGTGGGCAAGCTGGAGAGCCGCATCATCCTCGACTCGACGCACCTGGGCCGCTACCTGGGCATGGACGACCTAATGGTGGAGGCGCCGCCCGCCGAGACCAACGACGCCACCGGCGGCACCACCGAATCGGGTATTTCCGGCAACCACGGGCTGGTGTTCAGCGGCACCCCCAAAACGGCAAACTTCGACCACCGGGTGAGCGTGTCGGTGGACCTGTCGATCGCTCCCGATGACCCGGCAACACTCGTGTTCACTCCGACCGGCATCATGACCGGACCCGATACCGCCAACCAGGCCGTCCCGGACGACAAGCGCGACGCCGTGCTGCGCGTGTTCGCCGCCAGACTGCCCAATCAGCGACTTCCGTTCGGCGTGGCGCCGCGCACGGTGGGGGCTCGCGGCTCGGACGTCATCATCGAGGGCATCACCACGGGAGTAACCGTGACCCTCGAAGGGTTTAAGCAATCATGACCCGCGCCGGCGACGATGCAA
This sequence comes from Mycobacterium sp. 050272, assembly GCF_039023525.1. NCBI lineage: Bacteria > Bacillati > Actinomycetota > Actinomycetes > Mycobacteriales > Mycobacteriaceae > Mycobacterium > Mycobacterium sp. 050272. The sequence continues at coordinate 18,930 of NZ_JBCHKV010000009.1, forward strand.
CGCGAAGCAATGAGAAGGAGCGGCGACCATGACCACCGTCGTCGTCGCGATCCTGGCGGCTGTTGCCCTGGCGGCACTAGCCGGTTGGCTGATGACCCGGCGCTCCGGAAGCCTGAAAGAGGTCGATTCCGGCCCGGGCGAGAGCGCCGGCGCGGACTCCGCGGACCTGGGCCTGTCCCGTACCGGGCCGACCGTCGTGCATTTCAGCGCACCGTGGTGCGGACCCTGTGATCGTGTCCGCCGGGTGGTTGGCCAGGTGTGCGACAACATGGGCGACGTGGCGCATGTCGAAGTCGACATCGACGCCAACCCCGCGGCCGCACGCCGGTTTTCGGTGTTGTCGCTGCCGACAACCCTGATCTTCGACGTCGACGGACGTCAGCGTTACCGGGCATCGGGTGTCCCCAAGGCCGCCGACCTGCGCTGCGCGCTCGAACCGCTGTTGGCTTGATCGCGATGTCATTGGGTAAGCTGACCGACGTGTCATCCCGCATGGAGCCCATGCTCACCAGGCGTCGCGCAGTCGATCTGTGCCGCATCGCGGGTTGTTGTTGTCGCTGTTGCTGTAGCTGCTGAGTAGCCGCGCCGCCCGCGCAGCACTCGGAGCAGCCCGGAACCCCACCGTGGTGTGTCTCTACTTTTCCGTGCAACAGGCGAATAGGAGTCTTTTGTGTCAAGCACCAACACCAGCGCCCAGCTGGACCGCGTCGACGTTCGTGGACCCAGATTCGCCGCCTGGGTCACCACCGCGGTCCTGGTCGTCACACTGCTCGTCTCGGCACTGAGCCCGCTGGCGGCCGCGGTCATCCTGGGTTTGCAGGCCGTGGTCTTCGCGATCGGCGCTCTCCGCGGCCCGCGCCACCACCCCTACGGCCGGGTGTTCGCCACGCTGGTGGCCCCCCGGCTGGGCCCGGTCAAGGAACGCGAACCCGTGGCTCCCCTGAAGTTCGCCCAGTTGGTCGGCCTGGTCTTCGCGATCGTCGGTACTACCGGATTCGCCGTCGGCGCGCCCCTGGTGGGCGTCGTCGCGACGGCCTTCGCTCTGGTGGCGGCGTTCCTGAACGCGGCCTTCGGCATCTGCCTGGGCTGCCAGCTTTATCCGCTTGTGGTTCGCTTACGACCGACCGCCGGCCCGGCGTGACCCAAGTTCATCGCAAGTAATCGAAAGGATTCACCCCATGGCACGCTCTGACGTCCTGGTCTCCGCCGAATGGGCTGAGAAAAACCTCGACACGGCCAACGTCGTGTTCGTCGAGGTCGACGAGGACACCAGTGCCTACGACGGAGGCCACATCGCCGGTGCGATCAAGCTCGACTGGCGCACCGACCTGCAGGACCCGGTCAAGCGCGACTTCGTCGACGCCCAGCAGTTCTCGAAACTGCTGTCCGACCGCGGCATCGCCAACGACGACACCGTGGTGCTCTACGGCGGCAACAACAACTGGTTCGCCGCCTACGCCTACTGGTACTTCAAGCTGTACGGCCACAACGACGTCAAGCTGCTCGACGGCGGCCGCAAGAAGTGGGAGCTCGACGGACGCCCGCTGACCGCCGACCCGGTCAGCCGCCCGGCCACCTCATACACCGCGGCGCCGCCGGACAACACGATCCGGGCGTTCCGGGACGAGGTCATCGCCGCCATCAACACCAAGAACCTGGTCGACGTGCGCTCCCCCGACGAGTTCTCCGGAAAGATCCTGGCGCCCGCGCACCTGCCGCAGGAGCAAAGCCAGCGACCCGGACATATTCCGGGAGCGATCAACGTGCCGTGGAGCCGCGCGGCTAACGAGGACGGGACCTTCAAGTCGGACGAGGAGTTGGCCAAGCTGTACGCCGATGCCGGCCTGGACGGCACCAAGGAAACGATTGCCTACTGCCGAATCGGGGAACGTTCGTCGCACACCTGGTTCGTCCTGCAGGAATTACTCGGGCATAAGAACGTCAAGAACTACGACGGCAGTTGGACGGAATACGGCTCCCTGGTGGGTGCCCCGATCGAGTTGGGAAGCTGATATGTGCTCTGCACCTAGGCAAGGACAGACGTTGCCGGCCAGCGTCGACCTGGAGAAGGAAACCGTGATCACCGGCCGCGTCGTCGACCGCGACGGCCAGGCCGTCGGTGGCGCCTTTGTTCGCCTGCTGGACTCGTCGGACGAGTTCACGGCAGAGGTCGTCGCGTCGGCCACCGGCGACTTCCGGTTCTTCGCCGCACCGGGAGCGTGGACGCTGCGTGCGCTGTCCAAGGCGGGCAACGGCGACGCTGTCGTCGCGCCGTCGGGCGCCGGTATCCACGAGGTGGACGTCAAGATCGCATGACCGCCGACGCCGCGACGGGGATCCCCCGGGAGCGCGGTTGACGGCGCGAGGCGAATAGACTCGTCAGCGTGGTGCTGTTCTTCGAGATCATGCTGGTCGCGACAGTCGTGGTCATCTCCTGGTTTGCGTTGTACACCCTCTACCGACTCATCACCGACGAGTCGTGACTTACGAGGACCCTGAGGGACCGGCCGGTTCTGCAGGCTCCGGCGACCGGGCGGTGGCTGCCGCCGCCGAACGCGCCAAGGTGACCGCGGCCCGCAACATCCCCGCCTTCGACGATCTGCCGGTCCCGCCTGACACGGCGAACCTGCGTGAAGGCGCCAACCTCAACGACGCGCTGCTGGCCTTGTTGCCGCTGGTCGGCGTCTGGCGGGGCGAGGGCGAAGGCCGCGGACCCGATGGCGACTACCGATTCGGGCAGCAGATCGTGGTCTCCCACGACGGCGGCGACTACCTGAATTGGGAAGCCAGATCCTGGCGCCTGGACGCCGACGGCAACTACCAGGAACCCGGCCTGCGCGAGACCGGCTTCTGGCGGTTCGTCTTCGACCCCGACGACCTGAGCGAATCCCAGGCCATCGAGCTGTTGCTGGCCCACTCGTCTGGTTATGTCGAACTCTTCTATGGGCGACCGCGCAACCAGTCGTCGTGGGAGCTGGTGACCGACGCCCTGGCCCGCAGCCGATCGGGTGTTCTGGTCGGCGGCGCCAAGCGCCTCTACGGCATCGTCGAAGGCGGCGACCTCGCCTACGTGGAGGAGCGGGTGGACGCCGACGGCGGACTGGTCCCGCACCTGTCGGCGCGGCTGTCGCGATTCGTCGGCTAGCGGCCCGCTGCTGTTGCCCGACTAGCTAATTCGCGCTCGCACCAAACCATTGCCTTCGCCCAATCTTTTGCGTGTACTGTTCGACGTCCGAGCGGCCGCGCGAAGGGAGATCGGCGGATGCGTCCCAGGAGGGCACCCTCGCCCATCTTGCGTTGGGCCGTAACCGCGGTCGGCCTGGTGTTCATCGCCTACCTGGCCGTGCTGGATGCGCGCCCGTCGGTCGACGACTCATTTCCAGCCTGGCTGGGGTGGTTCGGCCGGCCGGGATCGATGCCGACGCTCGCCGTCGTTGTCGTCGTGCTCATTTGGGCGTCGGTGCTGAATTTCCGTTCGGGTAGCCACCGGGTGGTGGGTGTTTCGTTCACCCTGATTGCAGCCCTGGTCCCGATGACGGCGCTGCTCGGGCTGACTTCGTACTGGGGATGTCACGATGCCAACCATCCGGCCTTCTTCACTCCCCTGATGGCGACGGCGAGTCTGGTCAAGGGCGGCACCGGGGACTTCTCGGTCGGCGGGAAGACCTGCCCGAGCCCCACGCCCGTCGGCCTGGAACTGGCCCGGATCGCCGCGCTGTCGGCGATCTTCACCGGATTGGGCGGTGCCGTGGTCGGGGTCTTCCGATCTCAGGTGGACCGGATACGGGCCAACTGGGCCGAATCCGTCACGGCGGTCGTCGGTATCGATAGTGACACCCAGTCGATGCTCAGCGCCGTCGCGCGCACCTTGGACCGGCGCAGCACCCTGGTCGTCATCACCGGCGCCAGCGACGACCGCGTGCAGCAGGCCCGCCGCCAAGGCGCTCGGGTGGTGCTGGTGGACTTCAATACCCCGTCGACCATGGTGTCACTTCGGCTGTGGCGCCGCCTTTCTCGGCTCTACCTGATGGCGCCGGATCCGGCGCTCAACCTGCTGTGGCTCGACCTGATCAGCCGCCGGCTCTCCGAAATCGCGCACAAGCAGCGGTTACCGTTGATCGTGCGGATGGACGATCCCTGGCTGGCCCAGGCGTGGCGCGCCCAGCAGTTCGGCGGGTCGGACACCCGATGGGCGGCCGACGTGGTCGGCAAATACGAGGTGACCGCGGGCCGATTACTCAACAGCATTCTGGCGACCGGGCGGACCAAGCACGTATTCGTCTGCGGCACTTCACAATTGACACTAGCACTGTGCGCGGACCTGACCCAGCGCGCACTGGAGCGCGACTTCTACACGCCGCCCGGCGCGGTCACGTTGCCCGCGCTGACCCTGGTCGAACGAGACGCCGAAGAGTACCTGCGTGATCACGAGTTCCACCGCCAGCAAGCAGGATTCGTCTCCGAGGGCCCGACAATAGACGCGATTGCCGAGGCCCCGAACATACCCACCATGCTGAAGCTGATCGGCGATGTCGACCCTGCCACCAGCGCGGTCATCTTCGTCGACGCGCATGCCGGAACAACTGCGGCCCGACTGGCCGCCCGCTTCCCCGACATGCCCATCTACGCTTCCGACCTGAACGCCAGCATCACCGACGACTCGATCCAGGTCGTCGGCCGACTGCAGTCCTACTCGCTGGTGCTCGACACCCAGGAGGGTCAGGTTCAGGACGCGTGGGAGCGCGCGGCCCGGCTGATCCACGAGCGCTATGTCGCCACGATCGATCCGAGCTGGACGCGGGGACCCGCATCGGTGCCGTGGGCCGAGCTCAACGAGTTCTACCGCGGGTCCAACCGGCGCCAGGTCCGCAACGCGTTGTGGATGGTCGAACAGATCGCGGGTCATACCTGGAACACCTGGGGCAGCCCGCCACAGCAGCTGTCGGGCAGCGCGATGGCGGAGTTGACGCCGCTGGAACAGCTTGCGCTAATGGGCTTCGACCACGACTCCGCGCTGCGGATGGCCCAGGCAGAGCACGAGGACTGGTGCCGCTACTACCGGCGCAACGGCTGGAAATACGGCTCCCCACGCGACGACTCACGCAAGATCCACAACAAGCTCGTCGACTGGTCCGAGGTGGAAAGCGAACCGGAATTGCTCAACGCCGCGGTGCGCAGTTTGGCGGGAACGCTGTGGAGCCTGCGGCAGCTGGGCTTCCGGTCGCGTCCGCTGTGGCAGTCCTTCACCCGGGTGGGGACGGTCACCGCCGAACAACGAAGCGCGCCATGGACATGGACGTCGGACTCCGGACACACGATGCGCGCCGGCGCGGGCGACTGGGCGATCTCCGAGGACGGCAAGCATTGGTCGGTGCGTGACGACATTTTCCGGGACACCTACGAGCCCGCGGGCGACGGGCAGTGGCAACGCAAGGGGCGGGTACAAGCCCGCCCGGCGTATCCGGGCGAGACCATCAACACCCTGGAGGGGCCGACGAATGCCACCGAAGGCGATTGGGTCGTGCGCGGAGCCAGCGGTGAGCAGTGGCCGGTGCCCGGTGACGAGTTCGCCCGGCGCTACGCCGCATACCGACCGCCCGAAGAAGCCCATGCCCCAGACGGTGGCGAGGGGTGAACAGTCGCCCGTTGCCGAGTCCAATTTGCGCCGAAAATTTGCGCATCCTGAAGCGGCCCAACACTGATACGGTATCGGCGCATGTGCGTACGGGTCGCGCAGGCAGGCTTTCGCCCCAGTTGGTTAGCTCCGCTTCACCCTAGGAGAGTGCGATGGCGCTGTTTATCAGCTACTCGAGCCAAGATCGGTCGACGGTCGACGCCCTGACCACCGCCCTTCGCCGCGGACAGAACCAGGTGTGGTTCGACCAAGAGCTCGGCGGCGGCGACTCGTGGTGGGCCAAGATCCTCGAGCAGATCCGCGATTGTGAAGTGTTCATCGTCGCGCTGTCGAGCAACTGGCTGCAATCCAAGCCGAGCCAGGCAGAGCTGCGCTACGCCCAGGCGCTGGGCCGTCCGATCCTTCCCGTCCGGATCGGTGAAGTCGACAGCATGCGCGTGAATCCCCTTGCCGCATTGCAAATCATCGATTACCGCGAACCGACGGTGGACGCCGGCATCCAGTTGGTCACCGCCGTGCACGCGCTTCGCAGCAAGCCCGTTCCGTTGCCCGACCCGCTGCCCGAAGAGCCCCCGGTGCCGTTCGGCTACATCACCCGGCTGGGGAACACCCTGGCCGAAAAAGAGCTGAGCCCGCAGCAACAGCTCCAGCTGTTGGTCGAACTGCGCTCCGGGTTCGACGAGGACGGCGACGACCCCAGCGCCCGCGGCGACATCGCGCAGCTGTTGCGCATGCTGCGCCTGCGGCACGACGTCACCTACCGCACCCGCAGCGAAATCGACAACGTGCTGGCCGAAATCGAGGCCAAGGACGGTTCGCCCGGAGGCGCCGCCAAGGCCGCGGCTCCGGCTGCCGCCGCTGCGCCGACTCCCGCGACAGCACCCAGCGGCGCGAACGCAGTCACCGTCCCCACCGCGGTGAGCGGCGGCGCGGCCGGCGGCGGCGGGTCGAACAAGCGGCTGCTCATCATCGGCGGTGCCGCGGTCGCGGTCATCGCCGCGATCGCGATCGTCGTGGTGATGACCACGCAGAGCAGCAAGCCCAAGCCGGCTCCACAGGCGTCGAACTCGAATTCGGCTCCGGCCGCGCCGAATTCGGCACCCAATCCGGGCTCGGCGAAGCTGGATTCCTTCCTGATCGGCGCCCCGGAAGTCGGCGCCATCGTGGGTGACCCAACGTTGGTGCCCGGCGAAAAAGTCAGTGGGCTACGCAGCCCGAAGTACACGCTGTCCGATCCCGAGTGCGCCGGCGCTTTCGAGCCCACCATCGCGGCGGTCTATCAGGACGCCGGCGGATTCACCGCCACGAGCACGCTGGTCGTGCACTCGCCTGGACAGGACCCGCCGCTGCGGATCATCGAGGCCGTCTCGGAATTCTCGTCGTCCGAGAAGGCGAGCGCGTTCGTCGCGGCATCCGCCGAAAAGTGGAAGGCCTGCGCCGGAAAAACGGTGACGGAGAAGCTCAATGGCAAGAGCTTCGATTACACATTCGCCCAAGTCGACGGGGCCGTACCCCGGATCGCGATGCAGCGCACCCGTTCGGACAATGCCAAAACCTGCCACCACGTGCTGCACGCGGAGGGTGCCAACGTCATCGAGGTGAATGTGTGCGGCCCGGATGCCGCGCCGGGCCAAGCCGGCAAGATCGCCGAGCAGATCGCCAAGAAGGTGGACGACTAAAGGCCCCAAGCATGGAGCGGCCCCCGAGCCATGCTCCCGGTTGGACAGACCGGGAAGCTCGGGGGCCGGGTGGCTACGTGGAATTCGCCAGCGCGCGTATATCGCTAGCTCTTCGGAAGCCATGCAGCTAGCGCGTAGCCACCTCACATGTCCATGAAGCTATCAATTTCGCGGACCACCTCCTTCCTTGTGTACGGCCGACCGTACCCGCCACCACGCGAGCCGACAACACAATTCAGCGCTCAGCGATCACTGACGATCGCCGCGTCGACCAGCTGGGCAAAGTCATCGGTCATCGGCGATCGACCCAGCGGACGACCGTCGAGCGTGTGCACGCGAGCGGCCAGGGTCATGCTCGATACCAACCAGACCCCTTGGGCAGCATGCAAATCCGCGACCCGTAGCGCCCGGTAGTCGCAGTCGTAGCCTTTACTGCGCGCCACCTCGAACAACGCCTGCTGGGTGGTGCCGCGCAGAATCGGATACCAGGGCGGCGGCGTCAGCAGGCACAGATTGCGGTCCGGGCCCGCATCGGAATCGGTGGCGATCACCACCGTCGAACGCGGGCCTTCCAGGATGTAGCCGTCGGAGCTGACGAAAATCACGTCGCCGGCGCCCCGCTGGGCGGCGTGGCGCAACGCGGCCATATTCACCGCGTAGGACAGGGTTTTCGCACCAGCCAACAGCCAGGGCATCTCGCCGACACCGGTCGCGGGCAATCCTCGGTCCAGCGTGATCGCCGCCAGCCCATTATGGCGAACCACGGCAACCCTTTCCGGGACCGCGCTGACCATCACGTACGCGGTGGGCTCGGACCCACTCTCACGACCCCGGCTGTAGATCAACCGCAACGCGGCTTCGGCAGACGAGCCCGCCACCCACTCCCGGGTCGCGATGTCGATCGCGGCCCGCCACTTCGGAAGGTCCGGCTCGGGCAGGTCCATGAATTTGGCCGATTGAGTCAGTCGCTGCAAATGCGACCCGACGAGACAGGCACCGCCGTCGCGGACCAACAGGGTCTCGAAGGCACCGTCACCGCGCACGGCCGCGAGATCGTCGGCGTGCAAGAGAGGGGTATCGGGCGGATGTATCTCGCCGTCGAGGGTGACGATCACACCCGTCTGGGCTGCCATGCCGAAAGAGCCTATCGGGTCGCGTGATTACGCCGGCCGCGAACGGGCGACAGCACGCAGACACTGCCGAATGTGCGGCCGGCCGCGCACTCGTCGCCCAGCGTGCGGCTGGCCGCACACTCGTTGGACCAGCATGCCGATCCGTAAAGTTGACGGGTGACCTGCGCTAGCGACGATGCAGTGGGGGTTCCGCCCGCTTGCGGGGGACGAAGCGATGAGGAGGAGCAGCGCACATGACGGCAGTACCCGCCCCCGATTCCGGGCCCGACGCCGGCGCGATCTGGCACTACGGCGATCCGCTCAGCGAGCAGCGCGCGGCCGAAACCGAAGCCGTGCTGGTGGACCGCTCGCATCGCGCGGTGCTCACCCTGACCGGCGCGGACCGGCAGAGCTGGCTGCACAACATCTCGACCCAACACGTCAGCGAACTGCACGACGGGGCCAGCACGCAGAACCTCAGCCTGGACGGGCAGGGCCGGGTGGAGGACCACTGGATGCAGACCGAGCTCGGCGGCGTCAGCTACCTCGACACCGAACCCTGGCGCGGTGAGCCGCTGCTGAACTACCTGCGCAAGATGGTGTTCTGGTCGGACGTCACGCCCGCGGCCGCCGACCTGGCGGTGTTGTCGCTGATCGGCCCGCGGCTGGTTGACCGCGCGGTGCTCGAGGTGCTCGGCCTGGACGCCCTGCCCGACGAGCTGGCTGCGGTCCCGCTACCCGGTGGCGGCTTCGTGCGGCGGATGCCCGCCTCCGGCGCCGACCAGATCGAACTCGACTTGTTGGTGCCGCGAAGCGATTCCGCCGACTGGCAAAGCCGTTTAGCGCAGGCCGGCGTACGCCCGGCCGGAGTGTGGGCCTACGAGGCCCATCGGGTCGCGGCCGTGCGCCCCCGCCTCGGCGTGGACACCGACGAACGCACGATTCCGCACGAGGTGCGCTGGATCGGCGGTCCGGGTGACGGGGCCGTCCATTTGGACAAGGGCTGCTATCGCGGCCAAGAAACCGTCGCCCGAGTCCACAACCTGGGCAAACCGCCCCGAATGCTGGTGTTGTTGCACCTCGACGGCTCGGTGGACCGGCCGTCGACCGGCGACGCGGTGCTCGCGGGCGGGCGGGCGGTGGGACGGCTGGGCACCGTCGTCGATCACGCGGATCTGGGCCCGATCGCGCTGGCGTTGCTCAAGCGTGGGATACCGGCCGACACCGAACTGGCAACCGGCCCGGAGGGCTCGGTAGCGGCGGTGATCGACGCCGATACGCTGCCGCCGAGCGAACAGATCGGGGCGGGACGGCTCGCCGTCGAGCGGTTGCGGGGCGGGACGAGATAATGTCCGTTGAAGTCCAACACGGCGGGCAGGGGGCACCGACGCTCATCCGCGCGGCACGGTAAGCTGTTGGCAGGACAATAACGACACCAGAGATCGGAGCCGCCTACTTGTTAGGCCGCTCCGTTATTGCGCGAGGGGGTTCCCCCATGGGCCGCGGCCGGGCTAAGGCAAAGCAGACCAAGGTTGCTCGAGAACTTAAGTACAGCTCCCCGCAGACCGACTTCGATCGGCTTCAGCGCGAGCTGGCGGGCAGCGGTGGGGACGAATCGGGTCACCTCGATGGCGCCGACGAATCGTCGGATTACGAAGACGACTGGCGCCGCTAGAATCTGCTCCGTGCCGATGCCGCGTGCATCGGCACAGTGCTGTTCCCAGCTAGGCGTTGTTCCCAGCTAGGCGCGGGCTCTTAAAATCTCGGGTGCTGCCCCACGAGTTTCGCGCGCGGGCCATCTTTTCCGCCCTTGCAAATCGTCCCCAACACCCAGCAGTCCAGATGGCGTGCGGTCAAAATCGCCAGGGCGCGGTCGGTGTCTTCGGGCGCGACGACGGCGATCATGCCGACGCCCATGTTGAAGGTCTTCTCCATCTCCTCGCGGACGATGCGGCCACGCTGGGCGATCATCGCGAACACCGGCGCCGGCGTCCACGTGCCACGGTCGACCTCGGCGGTCAACCCGTGCGGGATGACGCGCTGCAGGTTGCCCGCCAGCCCGCCACCGGTGACATGACAGAACGTGCGCACCTGGGTTTCGGCGGCCAGCGCCAGGCAGTCCTTGGCGTAGATCCGGGTGGGCTCCAGCAACTCTTCACCCAGCGTGCGGCCGAACTCCTCGACGTAGCCGGCCAGATTCATCCGGTCGATCTCCAGCAGGACGCTGCGAGCCAGGGAGTATCCGTTGGAATGCAGGCCGGAGGACCCCATCGCGATGATGACGTCGCCGGGTTTGACCCGATCGGGCCCCAGGATGTCGTCGGCTTCGACCACGCCGACGCCGGTGGCCGAGATGTCGTAGTGGTCGGGTTCCATCAGCCCGGGGTGTTCAGCGGTCTCGCCACCCAGCAGCGCGCACCCGGCGCGCACGCATCCCTCGGCAATACCCGCGACGATGGCCGCCACCCGTTCGGGCACCGTGCGCCCCACGGCGATGTAGTCCTGCAGGAAAAGTGGCTCGGCGCCGCAGACAACGAGGTCGTCGACGACCATGGCTACCAGGTCGAGGCCGACGGTGTCGTGCTTGTCCATCGCCTGCGCGACCGCCAGCTTGGTCCCGACGCCGTCGCTGGAGGCCGCCAGTACCGGCTCGCGGTAGTCGCCACGCAGCGCAAACAGTCCGGCGAATCCGCCGAGCCCGCCGAGCACCTCGGGTCTGGTGGCTTTCGCAGCCAGCGGCTTGAACAGATCAACCGCGCGGTCACCGGCTTCGATATCCACCCCGGCCGATGCGTAAGTAATGCCCTGGCTGCCCGGTTCTTCTCCGGGGCTTTTTCCGGGATCCGTCATCGCGATAAAGGCTACCGGTAGGCGCTTCGCGCCGGTATCAAACGTCTTTGAAGGTTTCCGTCAGTGGTTGACGGGAACCTCGTCGGCCGCGACATCGCCGAGCTCCGCGCCCCGGGCGGCGTTGGCGAGCATGTGCTCGATGACGTTCTTACCCAGCGCTGTCTCGCTGGGCAGCTCGATCGGGTACTTGCCGTCGAAGCAGGCGGTGCACAGCCGGGAGGCCGGCTGCTCGGTCGCGGCGATCATGCCGCGCAGCGAGATGTAGCCCAGCGTGTCGGCGCCGATCGCGTGCCGCACCGCCTCGAGCATCTCTTCCTCGTCCTCGACGGCGTTGGCGATCAACTCGGCCGGTGACGGGAAGTCGATGCCGTAGAAGCACGGCCACTTCACCGGAGGCGAGGCAATCCGCACGTGCACCTCGACGGCGCCGGCCTCGCGCAGCATGCGCAACAACGCACGCTGAGTGTTGCCCCGCACGATCGAGTCGTCGACGACGATGAGCCGCTTGCCGCGGATCACCTCTTTGAGCGGGTTGAGCTTCAGCCGGATGCCCAATTGACGGATGGTCTGGGACGGCTGAATGAAGGTCCGGCCGACGTAGGCGTTCTTCATCAGGCCCTGGCCGTAGGGAATGCCGGACTCCTGCGCGTATCCCACCGCGGCCGGGGTGCCCGATTCCGGCACACCGATCACCAGGTCGGCGTCCACCGGGCGTTCGCGCGCCAAGCGGCGGCCGATCTCCACGCGGGCGCCGTGCACGGATCGACCGCCGATCGTGCTGTCCGGCCGGGCCAGGTAGACGTATTCGAAGACGCAGCCCTTGGGAGTCGGGTTGGCGAAGCGGGTGGAGCGCACGCCGTCGGCGTCGATGGCCAGCAGTTCGCCCGGCTCGATGTCGCGGACGAATGAGGCGCCGACGATGTCGAGCGCGGCCGTCTCGGAGGCCACCACCCAGCCGCGGTCGAGGCGTCCGAGTGACAGCGGCCGCACCCCATGGGGATCGCGGGCCGCATACAGCGTGTTCTCGTCCATGAACGTCAGGCAAAAGGCGCCGCGCACCGTCGGCAACAGTTGCAGCGCAGACTGTTCCAGCGTGGAGTCGGCCGCACCGTGGGCGAGCAGCGCGCCCAGGATGTCGGAGTCGGTCGTCGCCGGGGCCGGGGCGCGCTTGGCGATCAGCCCGGCGTCACGGGCCTGTCCGGCAAGTTCAGCGGTGTTGACCAGGTTCCCGTTGTGCCCCAGCGCAACCCCGGTGCCGGCCGCGGTGTTGCGGAACACCGGCTGGGCGTTTTCCCAGGTGGTGTCGCCGGTGGTGGAGTATCGGCAGTGCCCGATCGCGACGTGGCCCGGCATGGCGGCCAGCGTCTGCTCATCGAACACCTGACTGACCAGGCCGAGATCTTTGAAGACCAATACCTGAGATCCATCGGCGACGGCGATGCCGGCGGCTTCCTGACCGCGATGCTGCAGCGCGTAGAGGCCGTAGTAGGTGAGTTTGGCGACTTCCTCGCCCGGGGCCCATACCCCGAATACACCGCACTCTTCGCGGGGCGAGTTCAGGTCCTGATCGGATACATCTGATCCAGCGACGGTCACGGTGGGCGGCTCCCTAGCGAGGGGTAGTGACGCCTCGGAGTTTACGGGCACGTAAGCCCAGCGGACGAATCTGTTGGGCGTGTTGAGCACGAAAGTTCTCGGCGTGTCACCCTAAACCTGCAGTTCAGAGTTATATTCAGCTCACATCGAACAAGGGCAACCAGTGGTCAATTTCACCCGCGCGCGAGCCCGAGAGCGTTAACAATCCGTTCGCTTTTGCGTCGGCGAGCGTCAACATCCCGGTGGCCAGCAGCAGCCAGGTCCGCGGATCGGTCTCGACGACGTTGGGCGGTGTGCCGCGGGTGTGTTTTGGCCCGGCCACGCACTGCACCGCCACGAACGGCGGGATCCGGACCTCGACGCTGGCGCCGGGCGCCAGTGCGCCCAGGGTGCGCGCGGTAAGCCGGACAGCGGTCGCCAGGGTGGCGCGATCGGGTGGCGGGAAGGTTTGGTCGCGCAGCCAGTCCGCGACGGTCATCAGGACCTGACGTGTCTTGGCCGGATCGGCAGTATCGCGGGCGGCCATGCCTTAGGGTCTCAGAACCATGGATCCGCGCCGCGGGCCACCGTATAAAACCGTCGGCCTCGTGACGATCGTGGTCATGGGGCTTATCGGGTTGGTCCTGTACTCGCAGTTTCGCGGAGACCTCACCCCGAAAACCACGTTGACGATGGTGGTCGCCCGCGCGGGCCTGGTGATGGCTCCTGGCTCCAAGGTCACTTACAACGGCGTCGAGATCGGCCGGGTGGCCGGTATTTCGGAGATCACCCGAGGCGGCAAGCCGGCCGCCAAGGTGGTGCTGGACGTGACTCCTAAGTACGTCAACATGATTCCGGCCAACGTGGTGGCCGAAGTGAAGGCGAGCACGGTGTTCGGCAACAAATACGTTGCGCTGAGCACACCGAAAAACCCCGCGCCACAATCGATTACACCTTCGATGGTAATCGACGCGACGACAGTCACGACCGAGTTCAACACCGTCTTCGAGACGCTGACCTCGATCACCCAGAAAATCGATCCCGTCAAGGTGAACCTGACGCTGTCCGCGACGGCACAGGCGCTGGCCGGGCTGGGCGAAAAATTCGGCACATCGTTGCTCAACGGCAACGCGATCCTCGACGACGTGAACCCTCGGATGCCGATGCTCCACTTCGACATTGCGCGGCTGGCGGCGCTGGGCGACACCTACGCCGACGCCGCGCCGGACTTGTGGAATGCGCTCGAGCATGCGATAACCACCGCGCGAACACTCGACCGCCAGCTTGGAGATCTGGATGCGGCGTTGCTGGCGGCGGCCGGCTTGGGCAACAGCGGCGCCGACGTGTTCGGCCGGGGTGGACCCTATCTGGCACGCGGTGCGGCCGATCTGGTTCCCAGCGCCCAGCTGCTGGACGAGTACAGCCCCGAGATCTTTTGCACCATACGCAATTTCAACCAGGTCGCACCCAAGATCCACGTCGCACTCGGCGACAACGGGTACGCGCTGGGCGCCCACTCGTCGGGCTCGATCGCGGGAGCGCCCAACCCGTACACCTACCCCGAGAACCTGCCGCGCACCAACGCCCGGGGCGGGCCCGGCGGGCGACCGGGATGCTGGCAGTCGATTACCCGCGAACTGTGGCCCGCTCCCTTGCTCGTCATGGACACCGGCGCCAGCGTGGCCCCGTACAACCACTTCGAGGTCGGTTCACCGGTTGCCGTGGAGTATGTGTGGGGCCGCCAACTGGGCGACTACACCATCAACCCCTGAAGAGAGGTCCGAACAGAGGCGATGACAATCGCACGCTTGGCTGCTCACCGGGCGGCGTCGCTCGCTCGTCGGCTCACGGTGGTGACGATCACCGCGGCAATGCTGTCGGTGTCGGGCTGCGGTGACTCCGGCGACCACCGCGAAGGCGACGCCAGCGATAACGGCTGCCGCACGCTGGCCGCCGATCCTGGTTGGTATGGCGACAACCGGGACCGGCTCGACGCGATGGTCAGCCACCTCGGCACCTGCGGCAAGCTGGAACCCGAGGCCGACAATCCTCCGCTTGCATTGTTCGACTGGGACGGCACCATGGTGAAAAACGATATCGGCGACGCGACCTTCTTCTGGATGGTGCGCAATTCCAAGGTGCGCCAGCCCGCCGACGGAAATTGGCGCACCACCAGCTCGTACCTCACCGCTGCCGCCGTGGCGGCGCTGGCCTCGGCGTGCGGCCCGTTGGCACCTGCAGGACAGCCGTTGCCGACGGGAACCAACCCCGGATGCGCTGACGAACTGGTTTCGGTATACCACGATCGCCAGATACGAACGGGGGCAGCGGCATTCGATGGATACAACCATCGGCGCATGGCTCCCGCCGCCGCCTGGGCGGTACAACTGCTCGCCGGTTGGACCGAGGCCGACGTCACCGGATTCGCCGAAGCGGCTCGCAAGGAGAACCTGGACGCACCCGAGGGCACCGAGCAGACGGTCGGCAGTGGCCGCCAGACCGGGTGGATTCGCTACTACGCTCAGATGCGGGATTTGGTTGCGACGCTGCAGGCCAACGGGTTTGACGTGCGGATCATCTCTGCCTCACCGGAGCCCGTGGTGCGGGTGTGGGCCGCCGACCTCGGAATCTCCGCCGACCGGGTGATGGGCACCCGCACCGAGCACGACGGCGACTTGATCACCGCGCGGTTGGCGTCCTGCGGTGGGGAGACCTCGATTCCGTTCAACGAGGGCAAACGCTGCCGGGTCAACGAGCAGGTGTTCGGCGTCGGGGGGCCGGCGGCGTTCGAGCAACTACCACCGGACCGGCGCCAGGTGTTCGGGGCCGGCGACTCCGACGGAGACGCCACGTTCACCGCGGACGCGACCGCGCTGCGCCTGGTGATCAATCGCAACCAGATCGAGTTGATGTGCCGGGCCTATGCCAATCTTGATGGGCGATGGCTGGTCAACCCGATGTTCACCACCCCGTTGGGCGTCAGCCCGCCCTACCCTTGTGCGACACAGGGTTTCGATGCACCCGACGGCGGCCAGGCGCCGTTGCTGCGGCCTGATGGCAGCCTCGTTCCCGACCAGCAGGACCGCGTGCACGCGGGATAGCGCGGGTCAGCCGAAGAATCGCGGCAGCACCGCTTCGGACGTCGTGCGCAGTTCGGCCAGTGACACCGTGAACAGGCCTTGAAATTCGACCGCGTCCGAGTCCTGGTCGACCACGCCGATGCGGACGGCGGGAAGTCCGCGCGCCTCGCACATGGAGCGAAACCGGCTCTCCTCGGTGCGCGGCACCGCCACCAGCATCCGTCCCGCCGACTCGGAGAACAACGTCACGAACGGATCGCTGCCCTCGGGAAGCACTATGCGGCAACCGGTTTCACCCGCCAGAGCCGACTCCACGATGGCCTGGGCCAGGCCGCCCTCGGACAGGTCATGGGCCGCGCTCACCAATCCGTCGCGCGCGGCGGCGGTGAGCACCTCGGCCAGCAGCTTCTCGCGGGCCAGGTCGACCGCGGGCGGCAAGCCGCCGAGATGGTCGCCGGTCACCTGGGCCCAGATCGACCCGTCGAACTCGTCGCGGGTGTCGCCGAGCAGCAGCAGGGATTCTCCCGGGTCGGTGCCCAGGTAGGTCGGAATGCGCCGATCGACATCGTCGATTACGCCCAGCACCCCCACCACCGGGGTGGGCAGGATCGCGACCGACCCGGTCTGGTTGTAGAAGCTGACGTTGCCGCCGGTCACTGGAATCCCCAGGGCCACACAGCCATCGGCGAGTCCTCGGACCGCCTGGGAGAACTGCCACATCACCCCCGGATCTTCGGGCGAGCCGAAGTTGAGGCAGTTGGTCACCGCGACCGGGACGGCCCCGGTGGCCGCGACATTGCGGTAGGCCTCGGCCAGCGCCAGCTGGGCTCCGGTGTAGGGGTCCAGCTTGGTGTAGCGCCCCGACGCGTCGGTCGACAGCGCGATGCCACGGCCGGTGGACTCGTCGATGCGCAGCACCCCACCGTCAGCGTGCTCGGCCAGCACGGTGTTGCCGCGCACATAGCGGTCGTACTGCTCGGTGATGAATGCCCGGCTGCACAGGTGCGGACTGCCCAGCAGCGCAAGCAAAGTCGCGCGCAGCTCCTCACCGGTGGTCGGCCGGTGCAGGCTGGCCGAGGTGTCGGCGTTCAGCGCGTCCTGCGATTCCGGGCGAGCCACCGGGCGTTCGTAGACCGGCCCTTGATGCGCAACGGTGCGCGGCGGCACGTCGACGACGGTCTCGCCGTGCCAGGTGATGCGCAACCGGTCGCCGTCGGTGACCTCACCGATGACCGTCGCCAGCACCTCCCACTTGCGGCACACCGCCAGGAAAGCCTCGACGTTCTCCGGAGCGACGACCGCGCACATCCGCTCCTGCGACTCGCTGGAGAGGATCTCGGCCGGCGTCATGTTGGTCGCCCGCAACGGCACGGTCTCCAGCTCGACCCGCATCCCGCCATCCCCTGCGGATGCGAGTTCTGAAGTCGCACAGGATAATCCGGCGCCGCCGAGGTCCTGGATGCCAATCACCAACCCGGCCGCGTACAACTCCAGGCAGCACTCGATGAGCACCTTCTCGGTGAACGGGTCACCAACCTGCACCGAGGGCAGCTTCTTGCGGCCGGGG
This sequence comes from Mycobacterium sp. 050272, assembly GCF_039023525.1. NCBI lineage: Bacteria > Bacillati > Actinomycetota > Actinomycetes > Mycobacteriales > Mycobacteriaceae > Mycobacterium > Mycobacterium sp. 050272. The sequence continues at coordinate 36,428 of NZ_JBCHKV010000009.1, forward strand.
CCGCCGCCCTCGTCGCCGCCGAAGGTCTCCGACGCCAGTACGGATACGCCGCCGATTCCGTCCAGGCCGGTGCGCGCGCCGAACAGGATGATCTTGTTGCCGGTTCCCGAGGCGAAAGCCAGGTGCAGGTCCTCCTTGCGCAGCACCCCGACGCACAACGCGTTCACCAACGGGTTGCCCGCATACGACGCGTCGAAGACGGTCTCGCCGCCGATGTTGGGCAGGCCGAGCGAGTTGCCGTAGCCGCCGATACCGCGGACCACGCCGTCGAGCACCCGGCGGGTGTCGGGCGCGTCGGCGGCACCGAACCGCAGCTGGTCCATCACGGCGACGGGCCGGGCGCCCATGGCCATGATGTCGCGCACAATGCCGCCCACACCGGTGGCCGCACCCTGATAGGGCTCCACGTAGGACGGGTGGTTGTGCGACTCGACCTTGAACGTGACGGCCCAACCGTCGCCGATGTCGACGACGCCCGCGTTCTCGCCGATGCCGGCCAGCATGCCCGCGCGCATCTGCTCGGTGGTGGTCTCACCGAAGTAGCGCAGATGGACCTTGGACGACTTGTACGAGCAGTGCTCGCTCCACATCACCGAGTACATCGCGAGCTCGGTGTCGGTGGGCCGACGGCCCAAAATCTCGCGAATCCGCTGGTACTCGTCGTCTTTAAGACCCAATTCGCCGAAGGGCTGCGGCTGGTCGGGGGTGGCGGCCGCATGTTCGACGGTGTCGGCAACGTGAGTACGGGCGCCCGCTCCGGAGACAGTCACGCACACAGTCTAAAGAGCTAGTCGCCGCGCAGCAGGCGGGCGCTTTGGGCGTCGGCCGGATAGAACAATTCGATGGCCAGTTCGGCGAGCGTCACGTCGAGCGGAGTGCCGAACGTCGTCAGCGTGGTGAACATCGACAGCCGTTGACCGGCGCCGGCATCGAGCACGAACGGCACGAGCAGCGACGTGGCGTCCGATGGCGTGCCCCATGGGTTTGCGGCCGTCGCGACGCCGGGGTATCCGCGTACTTCGTCGCGCAGCGCCCGCAACGCCGGGTCGCCCGTCAGCGCGATCGTCCGCTGCAGCTGGTGCAGCAGGTAGCCGGCCCATTCTCCGAAATTCAGCGTCCGGCCGGCCAGCCCGTCGGGATGCAGGCACAGCCGGTAGACGTTGATCGGCGGGCCGAGCAGCTCCTCGGGCAGGCCGGCGGTTAGCGCGGACGCGGCGGCGTTGGTCCCCACGATGTTCCAGCACCGATCGATGACCACACCGGGGTAAGGGTCGTGCGCATCGAGGAGCCGCTGGATGGCGGCGCGGGCCGGGGACAGGGCGGCGTCCTCGAGTGGGCGCGACCGGTAGCGCGGGGCGAACCCTGCGGCCAGCAGCAGCGCGTTGCGCTCCCGCAAGGGAATGTCGAGGCCCTCGGCCAGCGTCAGCACCATCTCCGGGCTCGGACGCGAGCGCCCGGTCTCGATGAAGCTCAGATGTCGCGCCGACACACCCACACTCGACGACAGGTCAAGCTGGCTGACCCGCCGGCGCGTGCGCCATTCGCGCAAGAGGACACCGACCGGCGCGTTACTCACGCACTCACGGTAGCCACGATGGGTACCCGAGGCGATGACCTCGGAGGTAATTGTGCTGCCGCTGGACGCGCGGACACGCTTGATTGCAACGCGCTCGTTCGGAGCGTCGACCCCTGGAGGAAATCATGACCGACATCGCCTCGGCTGCGCCCACGTTCAGCGCCGAGATGTTCGCGCAGTTTTGGGCCGCTCCCGACTTGTCGCGTGGCTTGGACATATTGGCCGACGACATCGTCGGCTACTGGCCGGGCGACGCCGATCCGGTCCGCGGGATTGCGGCTTACACGGCTAAGATCGCCGAAATACTGGATGCCGCACCGGATTTGCAGCTCCAAGTCGTCGACAGCGCGACGGTCCCCGGGTCCGCCGCGGGTGAACAGCTGGTGTTCTTGCACTACACCGGCCGGGGCACCGGGCCGGACGGCCCGTTCCAGATCCGCGGCCTCGACCGGGTGCGCACTCGCGATGGCCTGGTCGTGGAGAACGTGATCCGTTACGACCCGCTGTTTCTGGGCCGGGGCTGAACTCAGCCCGCGATCGCGGCGATCGCCGACCGGCACGCTGCTCTTCCGGGCGTTGAGGTGGCCGACCGCGGGCACCGGATTCGACGGGCTCGTCGACGCGCTGTTCGACGGCGTATCGAGCTACTGACGGGTCACGCAGAACACGTTGCCCTCGGGGTCGGCCAGTACTACCCAGCGAAAATCATCTCCGAAGCTGTGCCGACCCACCTCGGTGGCTCCCGCGGCCGTCAGCCGCGACACCTCTTCGTCCACGTCCGCAGCACCGAAATCCAAGTGCACGCGGTTTTTGCCAGGAGTGGGATCTGGCACCTTCTGAAACCCGAGCTGCAGCCCCTCAGACAAGGTCACCACCGTGAATTCGTCGGCGAGCAAGTCGTGCGTCGTGCCGCCGAATTGGTCCGCCCACCAACCGGCCAACGTCGCCGGATCGCTGCAGTCGATGGTGATCATTTCCACGTGGAGTGCCATACGCGAAACCCTATGTCGCCGGCGAGAGAAATGCTTGCAGCGCAGCGGAATACGCGGCCACATCGTGCGCACCCATCAGCTCGCGTGCGGAGTGCATCGCGAGCTGAGGCGCACCGACGTCGACGGTGGGGATGCCGGTTTGCGCCGATGCCAGCGGCCCGATCGTCGAACCGCACGGCAGGTCGGCGCGATGCTCGTAACGCTGCAGCGCCACCCCGGCCTGCTCACACGCCAGCGCGAATGCCGCCGCCGTTCGTCCGTCGGTGGCGTACCGCAGATTGGGATGCACCTTGAGTACCGGTCCGCCGTTGATGGCGATCGGGTGGCCGGGCTCATGACGCTCCGGGTAGTTCGGGTGAGTGGCATGCGCCATGTCGGCCGAGGCCAGCAGCGATACCGGCAGCCGCCGCAGGAAGTCTTCCCGGCTGCCGCCGGCCGCCAGCACGATGCGTTCCAGAATCGTGCTCAGCAGGTTGGACTGAGCACCGTGGTCCGACGACGACCCGACCTCTTCGTGGTCGAACAGCACCAACACCGCCACGTTGCCCTGCGGTTGCGCACCCAGCAACGCCTCCAGGCCCGCATAACAACTGGCCTGGTTGTCCAGCCGGGGTGCGCTGAGCAGACTCGCGTCGGCGCCGAGCACCGTGGACGGTGTCAGGTCGTGCGTCATCAGGTCGGCGGCCAGCACATCGGCCTGCGCGACCCCGGCACGCTCGGCCACGTAGTCCACGAAACCACGTGCGTGGTCGTCTGGTGCATTCGAGCCCCAGACCGCGTTGACGTGGCGCTGCGGGTCCAGGGTCACCGACTTGCGGTCCTCGGCCAGATGGATGGCCAGTTGCGGCACGCGCAGGATCGGGTCGTCGATCCGGACGAGTCGATGGTCGAGCGCCGAGCCGTCCCGCACCGACAATCGGCCGCTGATCCCCAGATCGCGGTCCAGCCACGAGTTGAGCCACGCGCCGCCGTAAGGCTCCAGCGCCACTACCTGCCAGCCTGCGACGACGCGGTCGGGATGTTGCTTGACCCGCAGGTTCGGGCTGTCGGTGTGCGCGCCGACGATCCGGAACGCGCCGTCGGGACCAGGTGTGTGCCAGGCGACCAGTGACCCGGCGCGGACGACGAAGAAGCGCCCCGGATCTGCGGGCCAGGGGTCGGCTTCGCGCAGCTCGGTGTAGCCGGCGGCGAGCAGCCGGTTCGCGGCCGTCACGCAGGCATGGAACGGGGAAGGAGAGGCGTCGATGAATTCGCAGAGGCCTGCGGCGCTGGCCGACATGTTCAACATCATGGCTGTTCGTTGCCGCGCAGTTCACGCTAGGGTCGGCAGAGTGCCGACGGTTCAGCCCCAGCCCATCCTCGCTCCGTTGACGCCTGCCGCGATTTTTCTGGTAGTCACCATCGACGACGGCGGCGAAGCGACCGTCCACGACGCGCTGCCCGACATCTCGGGGCTGGTGCGCGCCATCGGCTTTCGCGACCCGACCAAACGCCTGTCGGTGATCACCTCGATAGGCTCGGCAGCCTGGGACAGGTTGTTCGGCGGGTCACGGCCCGCCGAACTCCATCCGTTCATCGAGCTGAACGGACCGCGACACGCCGCGCCTGCCACCGCCGGCGACCTGTTGTTCCACATTCGGGCCGAGACGATGGACGTGTGTTTCGAACTGGCCGGCCGCATCCTCAAGTCGATGACGGGCGCGGTCACCGTCGTCGACGAAGTGCACGGTTTCAAATTCTTCGACAACCGCGACCTGCTGGGCTTTGTCGACGGCACCGAAAATCCCGACGGCGCAATCGCTGTCAGCGCGAGCACCATCGGCGATGAGGACCCCGACTTCGCCGGCTCCTGCTATGTCCACGTGCAGAAGTACCTACACGACATGACGGCATGGGAATTGCTGTCGGTGACCGAGCAGGAACGGGTAATCGGCCGGACCAAACTGGAGGACGTCGAACTCGACGACGAGGTGAAGCCGGCCAACTCGCATGTCGCGCTCAACGTCATCGAAGACGACGACGGCAACGAGCTGAAGATCATCCGGCACAACATGCCATTCGGCGAACTTGGCGCCGGCGAGTTCGGCACCTACTACATCGGGTATTCGCGCACACCGGAAGTCACCGAACGGATGCTGCGCAATATGTTCATCGGCGACCCGCCCGGCAACACCGACCGCATCCTGGACTTCTCTACCGCTGTCACCGGCGGGTTGTTCTTCTCCCCGACCGTCGACTTCCTCGACGATCCACCACCCCTTCCCGCGCCACTCGAGACCGAGCGACCGGAACCACCGACGGCGAACGACGGCGTACTGTCGATCGGCAGCCTGAAAGGAACCACTCAATGAAGAACAACCTGTACCGCGAACTAGCGCCGATCACCGACGTCGCTTGGGCCGAAATCGAATTGGAAGCGACGCGGACGTTCAAACGGCACATCGCGGGACGCCGGGTGGTCGACGTGAGCGAGCCCGGCGGTCCCGTCACCGCCGCGGTGAGCACCGGACGCCTGGACGACGTGCAGGCACCCACCGAAGGTGTGATCGCACATCTGCGGGCCAGCAAACCGCTTGTCCGCCTGCGGGTTCCATTCACCCTCTCGCGCGACGAGATCGACGATGTCGAGCGCGGCTCGCAGGACTCCGACTGGGATCCGGTCAAAGCCGCCGCCAAGAAGCTGGCCTTCGTCGAGGACCGCGCCATCTTCGAGGGCTACCCCGCCGCGTCGATCGACGGGATCCGCAGCTGCAGCTCGAATCCCGCACTGGTGCTGCCCGACGACCCGCGCGCGATTCCCGACATCATCACGCAGGCGCTGTCGGAGCTGCGGCTGGCCGGCGTCGACGGCCCGTATTCGGTTCTGCTGTCTGCCGACGTCTACACCAAGGTCAGCGAGACCACCGAGCACGGCTATCCGATCCTCGAGCACATCAACCGACTGGTCAACGGCGACATCATCTGGGCGCCCGCCATCGACGGCGCGTTCGTGCTGACCACCCGCGGCGGCGACTTCGACCTGCAGCTGGGTACCGACGTCTCGATCGGCTATACCAGTCACGACGCCGACTCCGTGCAGCTGTACCTGCAGGAGACCCTGACGTTCCTGTGCTACACCGCTGAGGCATCGGTCGCGCTGGGCACGTAGGACGTCGCGTTTCACCACAACAGCTTTCGCCGGCTCGGCGAGGCGCCAAGCCCTCAGAGATCGAGCACCAGGTCGCTGTCCGGGGCCGCCGAGCAGACCAGCACCGTTGCAGGTGGCGGCGGCTCCAGCGGCGCTAGGACGTATTTTGTGGTGCCGGTCACCACCCCCGTCTCGCACATATGGCAGACACCGCTTCGGCAGGAGAAGCGAGTCGGCACGTCGCACGCCTCGGCGAAATCGAGGATGGTGCCGTAGCCGGCAGACCAGTTGGCGGTAAGTCCGCTGCGGGCGAAGGTAATTGACGGTCCGGTTCCCGGCGGCCCGGCCGGCGGGTGTGGGGGCGTGCGTGCGGCTCCGCCGACGACACCGGGATTGATCGGCGGCAGTGCACCGAACAGCTCACTGTGGATATGCGTCGTGTCAAGACCCGCGGCCGCCAGCGCCTCGCGCATGTCGGCCATGAATTGGGCAGGGCCGCAGAGATACGCCGCGGCGTCGCCCGGCAGTCCCAGCGCCGCGATGGCCGGCTGATCCAAACGCCCCCGCGTCTCGGTGTAGAACACCTGCTGGCGAGCATGCGGCAACGACTCGATCAGGCTCGTGACTTCGGTTGCAAAAGCTTGAGTTTCGCGATTGCGGCTGGTGTGCAGCCACCAGATGTCACGGGCACTGTGGGCCGCCGCGAGTGCGTGCAGCATCGCCAAGACCGGGGTGATGCCGATTCCCGCCGACATCAAGACCACCGGCCGGTCGTCGTCGATGAGGTAGAAATCGCCGCGCGGCGCCGCCGCTTCGATGACCAATCCGGGTTCGATGTGCGCATGCAACCATCCGCTGGCCACGCCACGCTCTTCACGTTTGACGCTGATGCGGTAATGATCGCCCGCGGCGGGATCGCCCGAGAGTGAATAGCTGCGCAGCGGTACGGGATCGCCGGCCCCGGGAATGCGCACCGTGAGGTATTGCCCCGGCAGCGCCGGGGGCAGCGAGGCACCGTCGTCGGCCGCAAGGCGGATCGACAGCACCGACGGACTCTCCCGGCGTATCGCGGTGACCCGCAACGGCCGAAACCCGTTCCACCCGGGCTCGACTCCGACGGCAGGACTCGCCTGCGTTTGCGAGATGAGCATGTCGTTGAAGGATTGCTGCCACCCGGGACTCAGTGCCCCGACGTCGACGATCTTGCGCAGCGTTTCGCCATCTTTGTTCGGCAGATACAGCAGTGCGTCCACGTCGGCGACGCTGAGCTCGTGTCGGCCGCGGCGGGTTCGCACGATGTCGTCGCCGGCCTGGACGTGACCCTCGGTGATTACGCGGCAGTAGAACCCTGGACGATGTTGGGCAACAAGGAGATTGGGCATCTCCGATTCGTCGAGCCGCAGCCCAACTCTGAAGCAGGTGACCCGTGGCTGGGTAACTTCAAATTCGGCGTCGCCGATGCGGTAGCGGTCGCCGATGCAGACGTCGTAGTCGGATAGCCCGGTGATGGTGAAGTTTTCGCCGAACTGGCCCGGAACCAGATCGTCACGCTTGAGGTAGTCCTTCCAAAAGTCGTACGACTCGATCTGGTAGACCATGACCGCGCGTTGCTCACCGCCATGACCACCGAGATCACCCTGTCCGTCGCCGTCGATGTTGAGGCGTCGCACCATGACCGGGCCCTGGACCGGCGTCTTCCAGATCCCGGTGTAGACGGTCTTGTCGCGCCACTGCACGTTTTTGGGCATGCCCACGTTCACCGACACGAGGCTGCCCACGGTTGTCTCCTTTGGCTTTAGAAGAGCCTAGATCAGTGGTTCGCCGCCGTCGACTTTCAACGTCATACCGGTCATGAAAGCGTTGTTCATCGCGAACAGCACCGCATTGGCGATATCGTCCGGTGTGCCGATCCGCCCTACCGGGTTGGCCGCCGCGACGTGTGCGAAGTAATCCTGCTTCCCCTGGTCGCCAAGGGCGTCCCATGCACCCGTATCGATGACACCGGGCGAAATCGCGTTGACCCTTGTCGGTGCGAGCTCGACGGCCAGCCAGCGGGTAAGGAAATCAACGGCGCCATTGGTGATACCCACGCCCAGGTAGCCGGCGTTGAGTTTGAAGGCGTGCACCCCCGAGAACAACACCAAGGAACCACCCGGATTGATAAGGGGTGCAAAGTATTTGGCGAGCATTGTGGGTCCCAGGACTTTGGTGTCGAAGGACAGCTGAAGGTTGCGACGTTGCAGCGAGGACAGCTCGCCGCGAGCGCGCGCCGAAGCCGTCGACACCACATGATCGACGGCGCCCACCCGACCGGCAAGGGCGGCAATCGACTCGTCGTCGGTGAGATCGACGACTTCAGTACTGATCTCGCTGTCACGGTACACGTCGACGAGTTTGCCTCTGTCGCGGCCGGCCGCGATGACGCGTGCGCCTTCCGACCGCGCCAGCAAAGCCACCGCATGCGCGATCCCGCTGCCGCGTCCCACCACCACGACGGTCTTGTCCCGCAACGTGTCACCCACAGCGCTCCTCAGTGTGGTCAGATTGGGATGTACGACCCAGAATATTTCGGAGCGCCCCTGTCGTCAACTTCTGCGGAACTATTGCGAGGCGGTAGTTTTGGTGCATACTGGGATATGCATCCCAAAATATGGAAGGTGCGGCAGGAGGAATCCCATGCCGGCTGTTCATCATCGTTACGCAACCGTCGAGGGCCATCGGCTGTTCTACCGTGAGGCCGGGGACGTGGGTAAGCCGGCGTTGCTTCTCTTGCACGGGTTTCCGACCAGCTCCCACATGTTTCGGCACCTGGTTCCGGCGCTGGCCGACCGCTACCGCGTGATCGCCACCGACCACCTGGGCTTTGGATTCTCCGACGCCCCAGCCGTCACCGAGTTCGACTACACCTTCGAGGCGCTGACCGACCTGACGGCGGGCCTGCTACGCAACCTCGGGCTCGATCGGTACGCAATTTACCTGCAGGACTACGGCGCCCCGATCGGATGGCGATTGGCGCTGCGTCAGCCGTCCGCCGTGACGGCGATCATCAGCCAGAACGGCAACGGCTACGACGCCGGGTTCGTGGAGAGTTTCTGGAAGACCGTGTGGGCCTACCAGGCCAACCCGACCGCGGAGACCGAGGCCCCGATACGCCAATTTCTCACTTTGGACGCGACCCGCTGGCAATACGTCACGGGCGTGCCCGACGAGACCCTCGTAGACCCCGAGTGCTGGCATCACGACTTCGCGCTGCTATCGCGGCCCGGCAACGACCTGGTGCAGCTAAAGCTGTTCCGCGACTATGCCACCAACGCTGCGATGTATCCCCGGGTGCACGAGTACTTTCGCACCACCGGGGTTCCGCTGCTCGCCGTGTGGGGCCGCGGCGATGAGATCTTCGGGCCCGCCGGCGCCGAAGCGTTCGCCGACGACCTGCCCGACGCGCAGATTCATCTGCTCGACGGCGGGCATTTCCTGCTGGAGTCCGCCCTCGACGAAGTCACCGGGCTGATCCGCACCTTCCTCGAGGCTCGCGTGCCCGCCTAACCGGGGTTCGCGGGCGGCGCGGTTAGCAATGGGCTGCATATCCCATAATCAGCGGCGTTCGCGAGTTAGCCTGACGCGATGGCCCATCCCGATGTTCAGCACGAACAACGGTTGACCGCCAAGGGGCGTGCCACCCGCGACAGGATTGTGCAGGCCGCGGCCCAGCTCATCGTCACCGAAGGCCTTTCGGCCGCCAACATGGAGAATGTGCGTAAGGCCGCGTCGGTCAGCGGCTCTCAGCTCGCCCACTACTTCGCCGACAAGGGCGAATTGATTCGCGCGGTGATCAGACGTCAGATCGGCGTCGTTCTGGACTTCCATCGCCAAGCCACACTCGGCGGCCTGGACTCGTTCGACGACTTCGAGCGATGGATCGATCTCAACATGCGTTACCTGCGTCGTATCGGAACCTCCGGTGGCACACCGACCTACCATGCGCTGACCGCCCAGCTCGCCAAGTCCGACGACCAGACCCGCGCCACCTTGGCCGCGGGTTACTGGCAGTGGGTGGATCTGCTCGAGCACGCCATCCAACGGATGAAGGACACCGGGGTCCTGATCGCCGGCGCCGATCCACGGGAACTGGCACTCGCCATTGTCTGCGCCCACCAGGGCGGCGGCACGTTGGCCTTCACTTATCGGGCGGCGTGGCCGCATGCCGATGCCACCCGGTTCGCGGTCAACTACCTGCGAATGTTTGCCGCCGATGCCGGCGAACGCATGCCCCGGCCCCCGCGACGTCCCCGCGGGCGGCACGGGAGGCCAAGGGCGACAACGTGACTGAGGGGAAGTCGCCGTTCACCCGCAAGGGACAGGCAACGCGGGCGCGCATTGTCGAGGCCGCCGCCCGGCTGATGTTCCAGCGTGGCGTGGCCAACACCAGCATCGACGAGGTACGTGGCGCCGCCGGGGTGGGCGGGTCGCAGATGTCGCACTACTTCCGCGACAAACGCGACCTGACCCGTGAGGTCATCGCCGCGCGCCGCAACGACGTCATCGAGTTTCATACCCAACCCCGACTCGCGGGCCTCGACAGCATCGCGGCGCTGCAGGCCTGGGCCGACGCCTGCGTCGACAACGTCGACACCGTGTATCGGCTGGGCGGATGCGTCTACGGGTCACTGGCCGGCGAACTGATCGAGGCCGACGACGAAGTTCGCGACGACCTTGCGCACGGCTACGACCAATGGCTCGAACTGTTCCGCACCGGCATCGACGCGATGCGCCGCCGCGGCGAACTGCGCCCCGACGCCGACCCGCGGCATCTGGCCGTCGCGCTGGTCGTCGCGCATCAAGGCGGCGCCATGGTCACGCACGCCACCGGTGAGGCCGAACCACTGCGGGTGGCCGTCAATGCCGCCGTCGACTATGTACGTTCCTTCGAGGTCGACGTGCGACGCCGAAAGCGCTTGTCGCGCAAGCGAAAATCCTGAGCGCCGCATCCCCACCCATCCATCGCTTGGCGCGGGGTGGACAATTCTGGGCCGAGCGGCCCATAATAGTGGGTCATACGGCCCATTATTAGCACACGTCGATGTCCAAAGTCTGACTGAGGATTTGCGAAGAGGCAGGTCATGACCACCACCAGCCATGCGACCGCGCTGCCGACCGCTCCGGCAGTGGTACGCGAGCAGCCCGGCGGGGACACGATGCGGGCGATCATCCTGACCGGGTTCGGGGGTTTAGAACGCCTGGTCCATACGGAGATCCCCAAACCACTGCCCAAGGCGGGCGAAGTAGTGATCGAAGTCAAGGCCTTCGGTGTCAACCACGCCGAAATACACATGCGCCGCGGCGAGTGGGCCGAAGCGGCCGAAGTCAGCGGCATCGAATGCGTCGGCATCGTCGACTCGTGCCCGGGTGCCGAGTTCCCGGTCGGCGCCAAGGTCGCCGCACTGATGGGTGGCCTGGGCCGGACTGTCAACGGAAGCTATGCGGAGTACACCCGGGTACGCGCGGCGAACGTCACCCTATTGGAATCCGACCTGCCGTGGTCGCAACTAGCGGCCTTGCCCGAAACGTATGCGACGTCCTGGACTTGCCTGTTTCGCAATCTCAACCTGACAGCCGGACAGACACTGGTGATCCGGGGCGCGACGTCGGCGCTGGGCCAGGCCGCCTTGAAGATGGCAGTTATCGCCGGAGCCAACATCATCGCCACCGCCCGCAGCCAGAAGCGCTTCCCCATGCTGGAGCAACTCGGCGCCGCTCGCGTCGAATTGGAACGGCCCGACCTGGCCGCTCACATCGCCGAGGCCAAGCACATCGACGCGGTGCTGGACCTGGTCGGCAACAGCACCATCCTCGATTCCCTGGACATGCTGCGCGTAGGCGGCACCGCCTGTCTGGCAGGATGGCTGGGCGGACTCGCGCCCATTGGTGACTTCAACCCGTTGGCACGCATGGCCAGCGGTGTGAACTTCTCCTTCTTCGCCAGTCCCGTCTTTGGAAATCCGGGCTTCGAGGTGTCGAACATACCGCTGAGCGAGATCGCCCAAGAGATCGCCGACGGCAAGCTCGACGCGAAGCCGGCGCGAGTCTTCTCATTCAACGAGATTCGCGAGGCGCACCGGGTGGCGGAGTCGGGAGAGGCCGGCGGAAAGGTCGTCGTGGTGCTGGATTAGCCGCGAACTGGACACCGATCAGGAGTTGGGAAAACATTAGGTATGCCGACGACACCCTCTGTCCTGATTTTCGACGTGAATGAAACATTGATCGATATCGGTTCTATCGCACCGCTTTTCGGCGAGCTGTTCGGCGAGCAGCGGGTGCTTCGTGAGTGGTTCGGCCAGCTCGTCACGTACTCGATGACGGCCACGATGGCCGATCGCTATGTTGACTTCTTCACCCTCGGTCGCGGTGTACTGCACATGCTGGCCGACGCGTACGGGGTGCAGGTCACCGACGCCGACGCGGGTCGCCTGCAAGAGCAGATGCGCACCATGCCGGCGCACCCCGACGCCGCAGAATCGCTGGCTAAGCTGCGCGACAACGGTTTTCGATTGGCGACGCTGACGAACTCACCACACCGGGCCGGTGTCGCGACGCCGCTGGACAATGCCGGGCTTGCATCCCTTTTCGATCGACAGCTCAGCGTGGAATCGTGTCGCGCCTTCAAGCCGTCGCCCGTGGTCTACCGGCACGCCTGCGAGGCACTCGGTGTGGCGCCCGCGGATTGCATGATGGTGGCCGCCCACGTATGGGATCTACTCGGCGCGCAGAATGTGGGGTTGAGCTCCGCGCTCGTCACCCGTCCGGGCAATGCCCCGCTGCGGGCCGAGGGACTGCCGCAGCCGACGATGGTGGTCGACGACCTGCACCAACTGGCCGGCCGACTCATCGCCGGGCCGAGCTGAGTCCCCGCTATGTACCCATCCGGCGCCCCCATTACCCGCCGTGGCCGAGCGCGTATGGTGGTCGAGGAGGATCAGCGTATTTGCTCGGGGTGACTTTGGTCGGTCCGGGTGCCACCGAAATGTTGCACTCTGCCACCATCGCCGTCGCGGGCCAGGTTCCTATCGCTCGGCTCTGGCACGCGGTGCCATGCTTTCCGACGATCAGCGAACCGTGGCTGAGACTCCTTGAGGCTTATCGGGATTCGGATAACCGAGAGTAGCGACAGGAGCGCAGATGGCCACTGCTGACGGATTTCACCCGGACTTCGACGCCACCAGGCAGCAGGTGCCGCAGGGCCGGGTGCACCACATCAAGGCGTCGGACATCAGTTCCGACACCGCGCAATCGGACGGACTGCGGCGCTTCGCGGCGCTGTCTGGTAAGTCGGTCGGCGCCGAGAAGCTGTGGATGGGCGAGACGCACGCGCTACCCGGGACCGTCTCTTCCAACCATCATCACGGCGAGTCCGAGACCGCCATATATGTGCGAAGCGGCCACCCGGAGTTCGTCTTTCACGACGGCGTTGACGAGGTACGCATCACGGCCGCGCCTGGCGACTACGTCTTCATCCCGCCGTATCTGCCGCACCGTGAAGAGAATCCCGACCCGAGCACGATCGCCGAGGTCGTGATCGCGCGCAGCAGCCAGGAGGCGATCGTGGTCAATCTGCCCGCGCTCTACCCGCTCGAAAGCGATCAGTAGACCGCGATTTCGACGAGATTCCCGTCGATGTCCCGGCAATAGTGTGAGGTCATCGGCCCCAGCGCACCGGTCTTGGTGACTGGTCCCGCGGTAATCTCGACACCGCATGCCTGCAGGTGCGCACGCACCTCGCCGGGGCTGGAATCGGTGATGAAGCACAGGTCTTCGGAGCCCGCCGCTTCGACTGCCCCGGTCACCCAGTCCGGATCGTCGGCGAGCGCGCCGATGGGCCGCAAGTTGATCTTCTGATTTCCAAAGCTCAGCGCGGTACGGCCGGACGGCCCGAAAGTCTCACGGGTCATGCCGAGCACTCGCTCGTACCACGCCGCCGTCGCCTCGATATCGTTGCAGTTGACCACAATATGGTCCAGCCGTTGCACCGCGAACCCCATCTTCGACCCCTCCTAGCTCGAACTGAGAACGAGACTACAGATCGCGCCCGACCCTGAATCGAACGGCCGAATCCGGCTTTCCCAGCGCTAACTCGACCCGTTACCCGCGGAGTGGATCGCATGACCACCAGTCCATTGACCCCTCGCCCTTGACCGGGCGCAACGGCTAATGCTGAGCAGATCCTCAGCACGCCTTGCTGGGGTTCAGGAGCAATCATGGCAACCGCGCAACCGGCCTTCGATCCGCTCTCAAAGGAGTTCCTCAATGACCCTTATCCGGCCTGTGGACGGATGCGCGAAGGTCGAACGTTCCGGTGCGCGTGCTGCCCTGAACGCTTCAGTCGTATTCCGTTGCAGGGCAGTTCACTTCGCGTGACTGATTCGTGACAAACTCAGCAAATTCTCACCAGTTTCTTTGCCGACACATCGCTGGACTCAAAGGATCCGTAAAGCCGCAGGCCTCACCATTAATCTCATGACGACTGAGGCGTTGTCCGCCGACCTGATCGAACGCTACCTGTGCACCCGCGGCAGCCGATATTTCCGCGGCCAGCACGACGGTGAATTCTTCTACGTCGCAAACACCCGTCCGCGACGGCTGCACGTCCACCTCGGTATCTCTCGTTGGCACCGCGACGAGTTCACGATCCAGGTCACGCCCGGCTGCTTCTTCCCCGCCGCCGACGGCGACGAGCTGGCAGAGCTTGCCGACTCGTGGAACCGGCGCAGCCGCGACGTCGTGGTGACCGTCCACGGATCCTCTGACCCACAGCGGGTCGGCGTCCTCGCGCGCAGCTCCCGCAAGGTTCGGGAGCCCGTCGACTTCGACGACTTCGCGACCTACATCGACCACACCATCGCCGCCGCGATCGAGTTCTTCGCCGATGTGGACTCGGTCGCCGAGTGCCCCTCGCAGCCGTTGGTGTTAGACGCCGGCTGAGCCGTCCGGCCGGTGGCTCGGCCGCCACGACGTGCCGAACAACCTGATGAACGTGGCGGTCTCGAGCGTGGTGGGGCCGCGTGAGCGGGGCCATTTCGGTGGCGCCGCTGTCACGGAGATCTACTCCACCGGGGTGCTCTCGCCGGGCGCACCGGTCAATATCACCGTGTGGAGTTACGCCGACGGGCTCGGGATCGCGGTACTCACCGACGACAAGACGTTCAAAGACCCGCATGAAGCAACTGAAGCCATGGCGCAGGCCTTCATCGAATTACGCAGTGCCGCAGGGTTTCCCACGCAGAATATGTCAAGCGGCGAGCACGGCGTCCAGCGCTGAATAGAACAAGCCCAGCCCGTCGTCAGACGGTCCGGTCAGTGCTTCGATGGCATGTTCGGGGTGTGGCATCAGCCCGACCACGCGGCCGTTGGCCGAGCTGATGCCGGCAATGCCACGCATCGAGCCGTTGATGTTGTCGTGGTACCGAAACACCACCCGTCCCTCGCCCTCGAGCTCGTCGAGCACGTTCTCCGGCGCCACGTAGCGGCCCTCGCCCGATTTCAGCGGGACCAGCAGATCGGCGCCGGGCTCGAAGCGCGACGTCCACGCCGTCGAGTTGGATGCCACCCGAAGCCACACGTCGCGGCAGATGAAATGCAGACCCGCGTTGCGGGTCAATACCCCGGGCAGCAGCCGGGTCTCACACAGCACCTGAAAACCATTGCAGATCCCCAATACCGGCATGCCGCGACCCGCCGCGTAGACCACTTCCGACATCACGGGGGCGAAGCGGGCAATCGCGCCGGCCCGCAGATAGTCGCCGTAGGAGAACCCACCCGGCACCACGACTGCATCGACCGCCTTGAGGTCGGCGTCGGCGTGCCACAGGCTCACCGGCTGGGCGCCGACGCGGCGCACCGCACGAGCGGCGTCCACGTCGTCCAGCGTGCCGGGAAAGGTGATGACGCCGATCCGCGCCGTCACAGGTCTTCCCGGCTGATCGTCCAGTCCTCGATCACGGTGTTGGCCAACAGCGATTCTGCGATCTCGGCGAGCGCGGAATCGTCGACGGTATCGTCGACCTCGAGCTCAAACCTCTTGCCCTGACGGACATCTGAGATCCCGTGATGTCCGAGTCGGCCCAGCGCACCGACAATCGCCTGACCCTGCGGGTCGAGAATCTCCGCTTTGGGCATCACATGAACGATCACCCGCGCCACCGGCGTTCCTCCTGACGAGTCGCTGTCGGCGCCAACTCTACCGGCGGCCGTTGCCGGACGCGGCTCACGGGCACGACGCGATATACGCCTCGCACAGCGGGGCCGTCATGGAGTCCAGTACCTGGTTGTCCGCCATCGAAGGCCACGGCGGCTGCGGCGGGGCGGTAGACCATAGCGTCAGCTCGCTGATCGTGCTGCTCGCGACGTGTGCGACCAGGTAGGTATGCATCACCACGGGCCCGCTGATCACCGCGGCCATCCGATTGGGTTCGTCGGTCGTGATCGACGGCGACTGCAGCGGCGCGCCCAGCTGGCAGCCGCGCAGCACCGCGACGGCATTGCCGAACACCGAGGAGGCGATCGCGCCGCCACGGGCGGTATCACCGCGCCAGTGCACGATCTGAGCCTTGAGCTGCCACTGGCCGCCCGGATGGTCCACGCTCGCGCGGGCCGCCACCGCCGAGGCTCGGGGGTCCTGGGCCACCGGTTGCGCGGCGCACAGCTCCTCGAACCTGAACCGCGGCCCGTTGCCCGCCCCGGTCACCTGCATCGCCAGGCCCGCCAGCGCGGGCCAGTTGTAGGTGGAGTTCAGCGGCACGGCGCGCTGCTGTATCCACGCGGTGGCCGGGATCTGGTCACAGGTGGGCGGACAGGCCTCCGGTTCGGCCGAGGCCGGGACCACGAAGATGAGGGCGGCCACCAGGCCGCCGGCAACCAGTATCGTCGCGAAAACTACCCGCACACGACCACCCCCGTCAGGGCACAATCGTAGGCATGCAACTGACGCATTTCGGGCATTCCTGCCTACTTGCCGAGTTCGATCACACTACCGTGCTCTTTGACCCCGGAACCTTCGCGCATGGCTTCGAGGGCATCACCGGCCTGGACGCCATCCTGATCACACACCAGCATCCGGATCATGTCGACCCGGCGCGACTGCCGGCGCTGATCGAGGCCAACCCCGGTGCGGCGCTTTACACCGACTCACAAACCGCGGCGCAGCTCGACGCGCCCTTCCAGGTGGTGCACGCCGGCGACGAGCTGACGGTCGGTGAACTGAGGATTCGGGCGCTCGGCGGAAAGCATGCGGTGATTCACCCGGAAATCCCTGTGATCGAGAACCTTTCGTATTTGGTCGACGACGGCGACCATCGCGCGCGGTTGATGCATCCCGGTGACGCCTTGTTCGTGCCCGACGAGCCGGTCGACGTATTGGCCGCACCGGCGGCCGCGCCGTGGATGAAGATCTCCGAGGCCATCGACTACCTGCGCGCGGTGTCCCCGACGCGGGCGGTGCCCATCCACCAGGGCATCGTCGCCCCCGAGGCACGGGGCATCTACTACGGCCGGTTCACCGAGATGACCGACACCGACTTCCAGGTGCTGCCGGAGGAAAGCGCGGTCACCTTCTGACGTCCGCGGCTTCGAGCGTCACGCCAAGCGCGACGTTCGCGGTTCACCGTCACTCTGGCGTGACATTCGGCAGGTGACGCTCGCGCTCGCTAGGTGATGTCGTCGGCGGCACCGCGACCGGCGGCGCGGCCGCTGAAGATGCAGCCGCCCAGGAAGGTGCCTTCCAGGGCGCGGTAACCGTGCACGCCGCCGCCGCCGAACCCGGCCACCTCTCCCGCCGCATACAGTCCGGTCAACGGGGTGCCGCCGTCGGTGAGGACTCGCCCCCCCAGGTCGGTCTCGATGCCGCCCAACGTCTTTCGCGTCAGGATGTGCAATTTGACCGCGATCATCGGCCCGGCTTTCGGATCGGTCAACCGGTGCGGTGCCACCACTCGGCCCAACCGGTCACCCAGATACCCGCGAGCGGCGCGGATCGCGGTGATCTGGCCGTCTTTGGTGAATTTGTTGGCGACCTCACGGTCGCGGGCGGTCACCTCCGCCTCCACCGTGGCATAGTCCAACGGGGCCACGTCGGGCAGCTTGTTCATGCCGGTTACCAACTCGCCCAACGTATCCGCGCTGACGAAGTCCACACCTCGATCGATGAACGCCTGGACCGGTCCGGGCGGCCCGGAGCTGGCCCGGTTGCGCACCAGCTCGCGCACACTCTGCCCGGTCAGATCCGGGTTCTGCTCCTGCCCGGAAAGGGCGAATTCCTTCTCAATGATCTTGGCGTTCAGGATAAACCAGGTGTAGTCGTACCCGGATTTGGTGATGTATTCCAGCGTGCCCAGCGTATCGAACCCGGGATACAGCGGAACCGGCAACCGGTTGCCGGCCGCGTCCAGCCACAGCGACGAGGGCCCCGGGATGATCCGGATGCCGTGCAGCGGCCAGATCGGGTCGTAGTTCGTGATGCCCTCGGTGTAGTGCCACATCCGGTCGGGGTTGATCACGCGGGCCCCAGCCTGCTGGGAAATGCCGATCATCCTGCCGTCCACGTGGGCCGGCACGCCGCTTAGCATCTGCTCGGGCACACGACCCATTCGCTTTGGCCAATTCTTGCGCACCAGATGGTGGTTGCCGCCGATCCCACCGCTGGTGACGATCACCGCGGATGCACGAAACTCGAATTGCCCCAGAGCTTTTCGCGATGACGACACGCCGCGCGGTTGGGTCGACGGTTCGAGCACGGTACCCCGGACACCGGTCACCGCGCCGGCCTCGACGATCAGTTCGTCGACTTGGTGCCGGTGCGCGAAGCGGACCGTGGAGCGATCGCGCAGTTGCCGCGCGAAGATGTCGACCAGGGCTGGGCCGGTGCCCCAGGTGATGTGGAACCTGGGCACCGAGTTGCCGTGTCCCTGCGCGTTGTAGCCACCACGTTCGGCCCAGCCGACCAACGGAAACAGTTTGAGGCCCCGTTCGCGCAGCCAACTGCGCTTCTCCCCGGCCGCGAAATCCACGTAGGCATGTGCCCATTGCCGTGGCCAGTAGTCCTCTTCGCGATCGAAAGCCGCTGTGCCCAACCAGTCCTGTAACGCGAGCTCGTGACTGTCCCGGATGCCCAGCCGGCGCTGCTCTGGGCTGTCGACGAAGAACAGACCACCGAACGACCAGAAGGCCTGACCGCCGAGGTTGGCGCTGTTCTCCTGATCAAGGACCAGCACCCGCAGCCCGCGGTCCACCAACTCGCAGGCGGCCACCAATCCGGAGAGGCCGGCCCCGACAACAATCGCGTCAGCGACGAAGCCGGCCGCCGAAGAATCGCCCATGTCGGATCAGGGTAGTGCCCGGGCCGCAGCGATTAATCAGACGGCTTAGGTCAGGCCGCGTCGAGAACCGCCTTGTCGGGCCGCCAGCGGTAGACCGTCGGCGTGCACCCGTGCATCGCAGCCAGGTCGACGGCATCGAGCATCGCTTGCAGCGGCCCCGGCTTGCGCAATTGGCGGGCCGCGACCGCTACCCGCACAATCCCGCCGCGACGGGCGATCCGCTCGGAGGACAGCACCACCATGCGGCACCACCACGGCTCGGTGAGGAATCCTTCTCCGATGCCCAGTACCCGGGTGCGCACGGTCGCGTGACGGACCAGGTCGGTGATCCCGTGCAAATCGGCCAGCAGCCGGAAACCGTTGCCCGGCAATGCCTTAACCACGCCAGGTGAGACGGTCCAACCCGGTGCGGCGAAGAGCCGGGTACGCAGTCCGAGGTGCTCGAGCACCCGGTCGGCGGCCATCAGCCGAAGGTTGGCCTCGTGTGCCCGCAGGATGGCGAACTCGCCACGGCGCTTCTTGGTGGCCGCGTCGTCGTAGCCGTGCAACACGATGGCATCGCCACCGGCGCGCCGGGCGGTCAGCCATTCGACGGTGCGCGGATCGTGGTCCAGCCGGTAGTCGCCGGACAGCCGTGGCGCGACCAGCAACGAAACCGGGACCTTGCGGGAATCCATTTGTGCGCAGAACGCCTCGACGTCGTCCAGGGTGCGCTCGCCTATCCCCGAGACCGAGACGATCAGTTTTCCAGACACAACCGCAGTTTGACGAGCGCAGGTGTCGGGATGGTGAAGGACACGCAGACTGCAGGCGTATATCGACGCGTATGCCAGATGTCACTTGCGGCCCCGATACGGCTTTCGCCACAACGGAGTTGGGCCGCTCGCGTGACGTCCACCCCCGGCGTCGCACGCTGGCGGGCGGCCCGCCCGCCGGCACGCCGTGAGCAAACGCGGACCACCGTCGCGACCGGAAAACGGTTCGATATGCTAAGCAACGCCATGGAGAAGGCCCGTTCTGCAGCGGGCGACGCCGCGCTGCCCACCGCCCCCGCCGGGCTGCTGGGTGCCGAGGAACGTGTTTATCCGGACAAGCTGGACGCGCCGCTGCTGCGGATTTCCGGTGTGTGTCTGCTGGCCACCATCATGGCGATCCTGGATGTCACCGTCGTCACCGTCGCGCAACGCACCTTCATCGCCGAGTTCGAGTCCAGCCAGGCCGTCGTCGCGTGGACGATGACCGGCTACACACTCGGGTTGGCGACCGTGATCCCACTGACCGGCTGGGCGGCCGACCGGTTCGGCACCAAACGGCTTTTCATGGGCTCGGTGGTGGCGTTCGTGCTGGGCTCGCTGCTGTGCGCGTTGGCGTCAACGATATTGCAGCTCATCATATTTCGCGTAATACAGGGCATCAGTGGCGGCATGCTGATGCCGCTCGGATTCATGATCATGACCCGGGAAGCCGGCCCCGGGCGACTCGGTCGCCTGATGTCGATATTGAGCATTCCCATGTTGCTCGCCCCGATCGCCGGCCCGATCCTGGGCGGCTGGCTGATCGACACTTCCAGTTGGAAGTGGATCTTCCTGATCAATCTGCCGATCGGGCTCGCCACGTTCATCCTGGCCTGGATCGTGTTCCCGCGAGATCACCCCGCGCGGTCGGAAACGTTCGACGTCATCGGCGGGCTGTTGCTCTCACCCGGGTTGGCGACGTTCCTGTTCGCGGTGTCGTCGATCCCGCGTTACGGAACGGTCGCCGATCGTCGCGTCGTGATACCCGCGGTCATCGGCCTGACGTTGATTGCCGCGTTCGTGGTGCACGCATTGCGCCGCGCCGATCATCCACTCATCGATCTGCATCTGTTCCAGAACCCGGTCCTCACCCGGGCCAATGTGACGATGCTGCTGTTCGCCGGCGCATTCTTCGGCGCCGGTCTGCTGCTGCCGAGTTATTTCCAGCAGGTTCTCCACCAGACGCCGATGCAAGCCGGAGTGCACCTGATCCCGCAGGGACTCGGCGCCATGCTGACGATGCGATTGGCCGGTCCACTGGTGGATCGACATGGGCCGGGCAAATACGTGTTGGCCGGTATCGCGATGATCATTGCCGGCCTGGGTACGTTCGCTTTCGGTGTGGCCAGGCATGCCGGATATGCGCCCACCCTGCTGATCGCGCTGACGATCATGGGTCTGGGGATGGGGTGCACGATGATGCCGCTGTCGGTGGCGTCGGTGCAGGCCTTGGCGCCGCACCAGATTGCCCGCGGCACCACGCTGATGAGCGTCAGCCACCAGGTGGGCGGCTCGGTGGGAACCGCGCTGATGGCGATGATCCTGACCGACCAATTCGACCGGAGCCCCGACATCGTCGCGGCGAACAGACTAGCGGCGCTACAGCAGCAGGCCGCGATCAGCGGCGTGCCGGTTGATCCGTCACAAATACCACATCAGTCACTCGCACCCGGATTTTCGGCCAATCTCCTGCACGACCTTTCGCAGGCCTATACGTCCGTATTCGTGGTCGCGGTGATATTGGTCGCTTTTACCATCATCCCGGCGTCGTTTCTGCCCAAAAAGCCTGCCATCCAAACTGCCGTCGAATAGCCCCGATCGGGGTCTCGAGCAGCACCGATACCAACTCTGCAGGATCTCGTGAAATGGCCTTGCCGCACTGATTGGCCACGGATCGAATTCGTCCGTGCGGGTGTCGAGACGATGACGGCCAGGCCGTCAGCAAGGGCGGATCTGGTCCCCCGCGCCCGGGCTTAACGGGTCGGGAATACGGGCAAAGCGACCAAATGGCGCGGTCGTCTCGTTATGCTCGGCCGTATGCTCAGCGACGCTATGGAAGGCGCGCGTTCCGCAGCCCCCAACGTCGCGATCCCCCTCGCCTCCGCCGGACACAGCGCCGCGGCGGGCCGCGACTACCCCGACAAGCTCGACGCCAAGCTGATGCGCGTCGTCTTCATCTGCGGGCTGGCCGCCGTGATGGCGGTGCTCGACAGCACCGTCGTCGCGGTCGCTCAAGGCACCTTCGTTACCCAGTTCAATTCCACCCAGGCGGTCGTCTCCTGGACGGTGGCGGCCTACATGCTCGCGTTCGCGACAGTCATCCCAGTGACCGGTTGGGCAGCGGACAGATTCGGCACCAAACGGCTCTTCATCGGCTCGGTCCTGGTGTTCATGCTGGGCTCGCTGCTGTGCGCGATATCGCCAACCATCATGCTGCTCATCGTCTTTCGAGTGGTCCAAGGTATCGGCGGCGGCATGTTGATGCCACTGAGCTTCGTGATCCTGACTCATGAGGCGGGCCCGAAGCGGGTCGGTCGACTGATGGCGATCGGGGGAATTCCGATCCTGCTCGGGCCAATCGGGGGGCCCATCCTGGGCGGCTGGCTGGTCGGCGCCTACGGCTGGCAGTGGATCTTCCTGATCAACCTACCGATCGGCCTGCTCGCGATCGTCCTCGCGGCAATCACCTTTCCGAAGGATCGCCCGGCCCCGGGGGAAAAACTCGACATTGTCAGCGTGCTGCTGCTGCCGCCGGGTGTCACGCTGTTTTTGGCCGGGGTCTCGTCGATCCCGGCGAAGGGCACGGTGGGCAATCCCGCCGTGTTGGTGCCGACGATCATGGGTTTCTTGCTGGTCGCGGCATTCGTCCTGCACTCCTTCCGCACCGACCATCCGCTGATCGACCTCCGCCTTTTCAAGAACCGCGTGGTCACCCAGGCCAATCTCGCCTTGCTGGTATTCGGTGCCCCGTTCGTCGGGCTGGGACTGCTGGTACCGAGTTACTTCCAAGTGGTGATGCACCAAACACCGATGCAGTCCGGGATGTATTTGGCCCCGGTCGGCCTGGGTGCGGTCCTGACGATGCCACTGGCCGGGGCATTCATGGACAAACGCGGACCCGGCCTGATGGTGCTGATCGGCCTTCCCACGATGGCGGTGGGCCTGGGCATCTTCACCTATGGCGTCGCCACGGAGGCCGCGTACAACCCGACGCTGCTGATCGGGCTGGCCATCATGGGCCTGGGAGTCGGCTGCACCACGACGCCGCTGTCGGCGGCGGTCCTACAGGCGCTGGCCCCGCATCAGGTCGCGCGCGGCACCACGCTGGTGACGGTCAACCAACAGGTGAGCGGGTCGATCGGCGCCGCGTTGCTGGGCGTGATCCTCACACAGCTGTTCAACCACAACGAAACCCTGGTGACGGCAAACAAGCTCGTCGCGGCCCAACAGCAGGCCAGCGGGCAACGCATGCCGATCGAAGCCTCGTCATCGGCGTGGAAAACGATGGGCCCCGAATTCGCCACCAACGTGACGCACGGCCTCTCCCACGCCTACACGGCGGTCTTCGTGGTGGCCGTCGCGATGGTGGTGTTGACAATCATCCCGGCCGCGTTTCTTCCGACGAGGCGCCCGGAGCCGGCGCAAGACCCCGAGCCGGCCGAAGCGCCGGCCGACTGATCCCCGCTAGTCGGTGACGACGCGGCTACCCGTGCGCACCGCCGCCGAGATCGTCTGCCTCGCCGCCGCCGTAGCGGTCGCCGTCGGCAGCGGCTAGCAACCACGCGTACTGAAATGCGGTCTCCTGCCAGCCCCGGTAGCGACCACTGACGCCGCCGTGGCCCGCCGCCATCTGTGTCTTGAGCAGCACCGGGTTGCCGTCGGCATTGGCGTACCGCAGCGCCGCAACCCATTTGGCCGGCTCCACGTAGTAGACCCTGGTGTCGTTCAGCGAGGTCATCGCCAGAATGGCGGGATACTTCTTCGTCTCCACATTCTCATAAGGCGAGTACGACTTCATGTACGCGTAGACTTCGCTGTCGCTCAACGGATTTCCCCATTCGTCCCACTCGGTGACGGTCAGCGGCAGCGACGGATCCAGGATCGTGGTCAGCGGGTCGACGAACGGGACCTGGGCGAGGATCCCGGCGAACAGCTCCGGCGCCAGGTTGGCCACCGCGCCCATCAGCAGCCCACCCGCACTGCCGCCCAAGGCCACCAGCTGCTGCGGACGCGTCACTCCCGAGTCCACCAAATGCTGCGCGGCCGCCACGAAGTCGGTGAAGGTGTTCTTCTTCTCCAGCAGCTTTCCGTGCTCGTACCACAACCGGCCCATCTCTCCCCCGCCGCGGACGTGGGCGATGACGAACACCATGCCCCGGTCCAGCAGCGACAACCGCGCGATGGAAAAGGTTGGATCCGTGCATATCTCGTAGGCGCCGTATCCGTAGATAAGCGTGGGCGCGGGGAATTCGAGGCCGGCGCGGTGCACGATCGAAACCGGGATGCGGGTGCCGTCGGAGGCGACTGCCCAGTCCCGCCGCTCGACGTAATCGCCCGGCTGGTAGTCACCGAGTACGGGCTGCTCACGCAACAAGGTGCGCTCGCCGGTACCCAGGTCGACGTCGTAGACCCGCAGCGGCGTGACGAGGGATCCCGCCCTGATCCGCAGCTTGGGCGAAACCCAGTTCGGATTGCCGCCCAGGCCCGACGACATCAGCTCCGAATCGAAGGCGATCTCCTCGGGCTCGCCGTATTCGCCATCAGAACCGATGGGCCACAACTGGATTCGCGGCAGTGCCGCACGCCGGTAACTGATCACCAGATGACCGGCAAAGGCGTCCGCGGCTTCGATCCGAACGTCGTCGCGGTGTGCGACCAGGGTGCGCTGTTGCGTGGGATCGCCGACCGGGGCCTCGGTGAGCATGAAGTTCACCGCGCCGTCGTTGTGCAGGATCAGGAACCGGTCCTGTCCCCCGACCACCGCATGCTCCACCGAGTACTCGACGCCTTCACGGCGCGGCTGCACGACGGTGAACTGCGCCTGCGGGTCCGCGGCATCGGCGTAGCGCACCTCGGATGTTATCGACGAACCCGAGGCGATGAACACGTACGCCTCGCTGCGGCTCAGTCCCGCTCCAAGCCAAAACCGTTCGTCTGCTTCGTGATACACCAGTTCCGACGGCTCCCCCGAGCCAAGCCGATACCGCCACACCTTGTCCGGGCGGTGGGCGTCGTCCAGGGTCAGGTAGTACACGGTCCGGTTGTCGGCCGCCCACGTCACTGTGCCCGCGATGTCGGCGATTTCGTCCGGATACTTCTCGCCGGTCCGTAAGTCCTTGAACCGCAGCGTGTATCGTTCGTCTCCGATAACGTCGACGGAATAGGCGAGCAGGTTGGCGTCCAGGCTGACCAGTGCGGCACCCAGAGCGAAGAAGTCGTGCCCCTCGGCCTCTTCATTCGAATCGAGCAGTACCTGCTCGCCCGGTATTTCGGTGTTCTCGTCCAGAACCGGCGGGTCCCAGTCATCGGGATCCGATACCGGACAACGACATTGGACGCGATACTGCTTTCCCTCGAAAGTGCGCGAGTAGTACCACCAGTCGCCCTGCCTGGTCGGCACCGACAAGTCGGTTTCCTTGGTGCGCGCCTTGATCTCGTCGAAGATCTTTTGCCGCAGCGGTTCCAGGTGGGCAAGGGCATGGTCGACGTAGTCGTTCTCGGACTCGAGGTAAGAAATGACTTCGGGATTCGACTTCTCGCGCAGCCACTCGTAGGGGTCGACGAACACATCGCCATGGTGCTCGCGCGTGGTGTCGATCCGTTTCGCGACAGGTGGGGTACCGGCCGCAGTCATGCGGCCGGGCCGATCCAGTCGCCGAAGCTCAAGCCGGAAATCCGTTCGTAGGCATTGATATAACGGTCGCGGGTGGCGGCGATGATGTCGTCCGGCAGTGGTGGTGGCGGTTGCGTGCCGTGCCGGTCCCAGCCGGACGCGGGGCTGGTGAGCCAGTTGCGGACGAACTGCTTGTCGAAACTGGTCTGGACCACTCCGACGCGGTAATCCTCGGCCGGCCAGTACCGCGAGGAGTCCGGGGTGAAGATCTCGTCGGCCAGCAGCAGATTGCCGTCGGTGTCGGTGCCGAATTCGAACTTGGTGTCGGCGATGATGATTCCCCTCGTCAAGGCATGATCGGCGGCCTGCACATAGATCTGCAGCGTGCGGTCGCGCAACTGGTTGGCGCGTACCGCGCCCACCATTTGGATCACCCGGTCAAAGGTGATGTTCTCGTCGTGATCACCCAGCGCGGCTTTGGTCGCCGGGGTGAACAGCGGCTCGCTGAACTTGCTGGCCTCCACCAGCCCAGGCGGCAGCGCGATTCCGCAGACCTTGCCGGTCGCCTGATAGTCCAGCAATCCCGAGCCGGTGAGATACCCGCGGGCCACACATTCGACCGGCATCATGTCCAGCTGGCGCACCACCAGCGCGCGACCCAGCACCTCGTCCGGAATGCGTGGGTCATCGGGCGGTCCGGCCAAGTGGTTGGGTGCCTCGACGAGGCCGAAGAAGAACACACTCATCGCGGTCAGGATGCGGCCCTTGTCCGGGATCGTGCTGTCCAGGACGAAGTCGTATGCCGAGATCCGGTCGCTGGCGACCAGCAACAGGTGCTCTTCGTCGACGCGATACAGCTCGCGGACCTTGCCGCTGGCCAGATGCTGGTAGTCGGACAGTGCAGGGCGCATCCGGCCAGCCTATCGGGAAGCCCACCCCGGCCCCGGAGCTGTGCTGGGATCGAGGCTATGAGATCGCGCTTTCTGCCCTACGCCACCACGCCCGGCCGATTGCTGGCCCAGCTGTTCAGCGACGCGGTCATCGTCGTGTGGACGGCGATCTGGCTGCTCATCGGCACCGCCGTCTACGACGCCATCTCGACGATCGCCGACGCCGGCCGCCAGGTCGAGGACGGTACCCACAGCATCGCGGGGAACCTGGCCTCCGCGGGGCATGGCGCACAACACATTCCGGTCGTCGGCGACAATGTCAGCAAGCCGCTCACCTCGGCGAGCCAAGCCGCCCTCGACATCGCCAACGCGGTCCACGACCTGGACACGACGGCCAGCTGGCTCGCGGTGCTGCTGGCGCTGGCCGTGATCGCTCCCCCCGTCCTCATCGCGGCCGTGCCGTGGCTTTACCTGCGGCTTCGCTTCTTCCGGCGCAAATTGACCGTGACGGCCCTGGCCGCCACCCCGGCCGGCGAGGAGTTGCTGGCACTGCGGGCGCTGACCAATCGCTCGCCGGCGAAATTGGCCGGCGTCAGTGCGGATCCTGTCGGCGGCTGGCGGCACCAGGATCCGTTCACGATCCGCGCGCTGGCCGCACTCGAACTACGCTCGGCGGGAATCACGATTCGCGGGCATTAGTTGCGGCGAGGGCGCGTCGCAACCTCACGATTCCTCGAGTAGTTCCACGACCAAATGCCGGATACCGGTGTGGCGGTTGCTTCGGGTCCATTCGACGGGCGCCACCACTCGCACGGCGCCGAAGCGCGACAGCAGCTCTTCGTACAGGACACGCAACTCCAGGCGCGCCAGGTTGGCACCCAGGCAGTAGTGCACGCCCTGACCGAAGCCCAGGTGCGGATTGGGTTTTCGGGCGATATCGAACTCGTCCGCCCGGTCGAAGACCATCGCGTCGCGATTCGCCGAGCCCTCCCAGATCTGTACCTTCTGTCCGGCTTCGATCGGCTGACCGCCGAGGACGACATCGCGGGTCGCGGTGCGCCGCTTCGACGGCGACGGTGATGTCCAGCGCACCATCTCTTCGACCG
The DNA here is from genome assembly GCF_039023525.1 of Mycobacterium sp. 050272. NCBI lineage: Bacteria > Bacillati > Actinomycetota > Actinomycetes > Mycobacteriales > Mycobacteriaceae > Mycobacterium > Mycobacterium sp. 050272. Next base: position 64,110 of record NZ_JBCHKV010000009.1, read on the forward strand.
CCGTCGGCAGCAGGCCGAAATCCGCACGCAGCGAACGCAATTGGTCCGGGTGCTCGGCCAGCGAGAGCAGCCCGCCCGCCACCGCGTTGCGGGTTGTCTCCGCGCCGGCGCTGAACAGCAAGCTGAAGAACAGATACACCTCGAGGTCGGACGGCACTGGTCCGTCCACCTCGTCGACCGTCGCGTTCGCGACCACCGACAGCATGTCGTCGGTCGGTTTGGCGCGTTTCGCGGCGATCAGCTCCTGGCCGTAGTTGTACATCCGCGACCCGGCCGCGGCGTCTCTTTCAGACGCGGACAACTGCGAAAGCGCCGCCTTGCGCGAGCCGCCGAAGTCGAACTGCGGCTCGATGGCCTCGAACAGCCAATGTCGTTCGGATTCAGGCACTCCCAGTAAGATACAAATCATCTGCATCGGGAGTTCGGCCGCGATGTCGACGAGGAAGTCGAACGGTTCGCCGGGCACCACGTCGTCCAGCAGCCGTCGGGCCCGGGCCCGCAGATCATCTTCGACGCGCCGGATCATCCGCGGCGTCAGTCCGGAGCTGACCAGCCGCCGGATCTGGGAATGCCGCGGGTCGTCCATCATGTTGAGCACCTGGCCCGCGATTGACAGGTCCTGCAACAACGTACCGCCAAACGGCCGCGCCCCGCCGGTCACCGATGAGTATGTCACCGGATCCTTCAGCACGGCAAGGGTTTCCGCGTACGTCGCAACCGACCAAAAGCCCTCACCGTCCGGGGTGTTGTCGGTCGGCTGGTGCCAATAGACCGGCGCCTCGCGGCGGTGCACCGCGAACAACTCGTGCGGGAAACCGTTGGCGAAGTTATCCAGATCGGTGAAGTCGATCCCCGAGATCGCGCCGGCGACGGTCACAGGATGGCACCCGGAGCATATTTGGCCGCGTCCGGATAGCGACCCACCAGCGAATCGACCATTGCGGCAACCTCATCGACCTGATCCGCGGCGGCGCCGGTGAAGGCTTTCCTGTCCGCCAGCGCCGCCTCGAGCGCCGCGCGATCCAGCGGCAGTCGATCGTCGGCGGCCAACCGGTCCAGCAGATCGGGCTCGGCGCCGCGTTCCCGCATCGCCAATGCCGTCGCGACGGCGTGCTCGCGGATCACGTGATGCGCGGCCTCACGCCCCATTCCGGCCCGCACCGCCGCGATCAATACCTTGGTGGTGGCCAGGAACGGCAAATAACGATCCAGCTCCCGTTCGATCACGGCGGGGTAGGCGCCGAACTCGTCGAGCACCGTCAAGAATGTCTCGATTTGGCCGTCGATAGCAAAGAAGCTGTCCGGCAGGGCAACTCGTCGTACCACAGAGCAGAATACGTCGCCCTCGTTCCACTGCGCGCCGGCCAGCTCGGCGGCCATCGAGGCATACCCGCGCAGCACTACCTGCAGCCCGTTGACCCTTTCACAGCTGCGGGTGTTCATCTTGTGCGGCATCGCCGAGGAACCAACCTGGCCCTCCGCGAACCCTTCGGTCACGAGTTCGTGCCCCGCCATCAGTCGGATGGTGTGGGCCATTGACGACGGTCCGGCACCCAGCTGCACCAGCGCGGAGAGCACGTCGTGGTCCAGCGACCGCGGATACACCTGTCCGACACTGGTCAAAACCGTTGTAAAACCCAGGAATTCAGCAATACGGCGCTCGAGCTCGCTCAGCTTGGCTGAGTCACCGTCGAGCAAATCGAGCATGTCCTGCGAGGTTCCCATCGGCCCCTTGATCCCACGCAGCGGGTAACGGTCGATCAACTCGCGCAGCCTGGTCAACGCGACCAGCGTCTCCTGGGCCGCGGATGCGAACCGCTTACCCAGCGTGGTGGCCTGAGCGGCGACGTTGTGGCTGCGTCCGGCCATCACCAGATCGCGATACTGCACCGCCCGCTCGGCAAGCCGCGCGGCCACTGCCACCCCATGGGAGAAAACTAGTTCCAGCGACCGCCGGATCTGCAGCTCCTCGACGTTCTCGGTCAGATCGCGACTGGTCATCCCCTTGTGCACATGCTCGTGACCGGCCAGCGCGTTGAATTCCTCGATGCGAGCCTTGACGTCGTGCCGCAGCGCCCGTTCGCGGGCCGCGATCGACGCCAGGTCCACATCCTCGAGCACTCGCTCGTAGTCAGCGACCGCTTCCGCGGGCACGGGAACACCGAGTTCGGACTGCGCCCGCAACACGGCCAGCCACAGCCGCCGCTCCGCGACGACCTTGGCCTCCGGCGACCAAATCCCGACCATCTCGGCGCTGGCGTACCGGGCGGCCAGCACATTCGGAATGCTCACAAGCACACAGCTTACGGTCGGCACAGCCGGCATGGTTCTTCGCTTCGGCAGGACCCAAAGTGCCCGCCTCCGAGCGACAATTTGATCGTCACCCTGACAAATCTCCACGTTGTCGCTCTTAGGCGGGCACACGGGACGTCGCTCCGACAACACACCGATGCGACGAGCGCTTACCGCATAACCTGTCCCGATGCATTTCCTCGGCGTCGACCTCGCGTGGGGCATCCGCAGTCCCACCGGTATCGCCGTCGTCGACCCCGACGGCTGCCTGGTCAGCGTCGGCGCGGTCCGCGACGACGACGAAATCCTGGCGGCGTTGCGCCCGTACGTGCGAGGCGATTGCGCCGTCGGCTTCGACGCGCCGCTCGTAGTGAAGAACCGTACTGGTCAGCGCCCGGCCGAGACGGCGCTCAACCGCGACTTCCGCAGATTCGAAGCAGGCGCGCACCCGGCCAACACCGGAAAACCCGAATTCGCCAACGGGCCTCGTGCGGCGCGGCTGGCCGAGGCGCTGAGCCTCGACTTGGATCCACACTCCACCACCGTCCGGCGCGCGCTCGAGGTCTACCCGCACGCGGCGACCGTGGCGTTGTTCCGGCTGGAGCGGACCCTGAAATACAAGGCCAAGCCCGGCCGCACCCTTGAACAGCTCAGATCCGAGCTGCTGTTGCTGATGGACGGGGTCGAGCGGCTTGCCGACACCGACGTGCCGATGCGCGTCGCCGATCACCGCGACTGGATCGCGCTGCGCGAACAGGTGACCGGCGCGCAGCGCAAGAGCGAGCTGCGCCGCGCCGAAGACCCGGTCGACGCCGTGATCTGCGCCTATGTAGCGCTATACGCCCAGCGTTGCCCGGCCCGCATCACGATTTACGGGGATTCGGCCAGCGGATACATCGTCACGCCGTCCCTGCCTGCCGACCTGACCAGGCAATAAGGGTCAGATCCGCACCGGCCGCTCGTCGATCGGTGCCAGCACGTCGATGATGTCGATCACCGTTCCCATCGCCGCGGTGCGCGGATCGCGCCCTTCGACCAGCGCGGAGACCACCGAGCCGTCGACCGCGCAGATCAGGGTGCAAATCAGCTCGATACGCACGGCTCGCCCGGATCGGTCGATCGCCTCGGCGACGGCATCGGCACGCTGACGCAGGCTGCGGCGCATGGTTTCGCGCAACGCGGTCAGGCGGGTGCAGGCGATGTTGCGCTCGTATCGCGAAATCAGCTGCTCGACGAGGGTCTGATCGGACAGGTCGCCCACCAAGAGGTCGACCAGTACTTCGGCGGTGGTCTCGGGCCCGCGACGCCGGCGGGACAGCGCGTTGACCCGCGCTCGCAGCTGGGCAACCTCGATCATCGCGATGTGTTCGACCGCGCGCGCGATCAAATCGTCCAGGGACGAGAAGTAATAAGTGGTGGACGCCAAGGGCAGACCAGCACGCTGTGCGACCGCCCGGTGCCGCACTGCTTCGAACCCGCCTTCGGCAAGCAGCTCGGCGGCAGCGCTGACTAACGCATACCGTCGACGTTCTCCTTTCGGAGTAACCGCTGCAGTCACGAGTAGCCATCGTGCCAGTCAAAGTGGTACTGCATTGCCATTTCCGCTAAACGGCCCGCCTGACGAACATGGCATGATGGCCCGCATGCCCGACTTGAGCCGTCGCGCGGTGCTCAGTCTTGGTGCCAGCGCGGCTATAGGAGCAGCGGGCGCGTTTGCGCTCGACAACCTATTACACACCAGAACAACTCGCAGCATCCCGGTTTCGAGTGCGAGCACGCAGGTTCCGTTGGCGCCGCCGACCGCGCCGCTGGAACCGGCTCCTCCCGGGGACCCGGCGCCGACAATGACAACGGGTGCTTTCACCTCCGCGGCGCGTGGCGGGATATCGACGAACTGGGCGATCGCCCGGCCCCCGGGACAGACCAAGGCGCTGCGTCCGGTTATCGCCCTGCACGGCAAGGGCAGTGACGCGGCCACGGTAATGGCCGGCGGCGTCGAGCAGGGTCTGGCTCAGGCCGTCAATGCGGGGCTGCCGCCGTTCGCGGTCGTCGCCGTCGACGGCGGCGGCGGCTACTGGCACAAGCGGTCGTCGGGCGAAGACTCCGGTGCGATGGTGCTGGACGAACTGATTCCGATGCTGGACAGCCAGCGGCTGGACACCTCGCGGGTGGCATTCCTGGGCTGGTCGATGGGCGGCTACGGCGCGCTGCTGCTCGGCGGCCGGCTCGGACCGGCGCGCACCGCGGCGATCTGCGCGGTGAGCCCGGCGCTGTGGATGTCATCCGGCGCGGCCGCGCCCGGCGCTTTCGACGGTCCCGACGACTTCGCGGCGAATTCAGTGTTCGGAATGCCGGCGCTGGCGTCCATTCCGATCCGGATCGATTGCGGCGACAGTGATCCCTTCTACGACGCGACCAAGCAGTTCATCGCGCAGTTGCCGCACCCGCCCGCAGGTGGTTTCTCGCCCGGCGGGCACAACCCCGCGTTCTGGAGTTCGCAGCTACCGGCCGAACTGACCTGGATGGCGCCGCTGCTGACGGCCTAGGCGCGCTACCCTCGCGGACGTGAGCACGCCATTCGACTGGAACTTCCCCTACGCCTGGCCGCGCAAGCCGGTTCTGGGGTCGAACGTCGTGTGCACGTCGCAACCGCTCGCCGCCCAAGCCGGTCTTCGGATGCTCGCCGAGGGCGGCAGTGCCGCCGACGCGGCCGTTGCCACCGCGATCACGCTGACCGTGGTGGAGCCGGTCTCCAACGGCATCGGCTCAGACGCCTTCGCCATCGTCTGGGACGGCAAGCAGTTACATGGGCTGAACGCATCCGGCCGCTCGCCGGCCGCATGGACGCCGGAGTACTTCGGCGGCAACGGTGTTCCCGTGCTGGGCTGGAATTCGGTGACCGTCCCGGGAGCGGTGTCGGCCTGGGTCGAGTTACACGCCAAGTTCGGCAAACTCCCGTTCGAGCGCCTCTTCGAGCCGGCGATCTCGTACGGCCGCAACGGCTTCCCAGTGTCACCTACGATCGCGCAGCAATGGGCCGCCCAGGTCTCGACATTCGAATCGCAGCCCGGCTTTGCCGAGGCGTTCTTGCCTGGCGGGCGGGCACCGAAACCCGGTGAGCGCGTTCGACTTCCCGAGCACTCCGCAACACTGGAAAAGATCGCCGCGACCAAAGGTGAGGCGTTCTACCGCGGCGACCTGGCGGCCCAACTCGAAGCGCACGCGACGGCGAACGGCGGGGTGTTGCGGGCCGGCGACCTCGCCGCCCACCGCGCCGATTGGGTGGGTACGATTTCTGGAATCTATCGCGGCTACACCGTCCACGAGATACCGCCCAACGGCCAGGGCATCGTCGCGTTGATCGCGCTCGGGATCCTTGCGCAATTCGAGATGTCCTCGCTGCCAGTCGATTCCGCCGACAGCCTGCACCTGCAGATCGAAGCGCTCAAGCTGGCCTTCGCGGACGCGCAGGCCTACATCTCCGACATCGACCACATGGCTATGCGCCCCGAGGACCTGCTGGACACCGAGTACCTCAAGCGGCGGGCCGCGCTGATCGACCGCGATCGGGCCCAGCCCGCATCGGCGGGCACCCCGGCGGGGGGCACCGTCTACCTCACCGCGGCCGACGCATCGGGGATGATGGTGTCGATGATCCAATCGAACTACATGGGGTTCGGCTCCGGCGTGGTGGTGACAGGCACCGGCATCTCACTGCAGAACCGCGGAGCGGGTTTCGTTGCGAATCAAGGACATCCGAACCAAGTCGGGCCGAACAAACGGCCGTACCAGACGATCATTCCGGGCTTTGTCACCAAGGACGGCGCGCCCGTCCTGAGCTTCGGCGTCATGGGCGGTCCGATGCAGCCCCAGGGCCACGTGCAGGTGTTGGTCCGCATCGCCGACTACGGCCAGAATCCGCAAGCCGCCTGCGATGGCCCGCGGTTCCGCTGGTTACAGGGCATGCAGGTCGCCTGCGAGCCGGCCTTCCCGCCGTCGGCACTCGATGAGTTGCGTCGGCGCGGACACGACCTGCTCACCGTCGACGACTACAACGCCTTCGGCAGCTGCCAGGCGATCTGGCGCCTCGACGACGGGTATCTCGCGGCCAGTGATCCACGCCGGGACGGGCAAGCCACCGCGTTCTAGACGTGGATCTTGCCCTCCTGTGCCAACAACCCGATATCAGTCCGGAAATGGCTGCCCGGCAACCGAATTGAGTCGATAATCCGGTATGCGGCCGCGCGCGCACCGGCCAGGTCGGCCCCGGTGCCGACCACCGACAGCACCCGTCCGCCCGACGAGACGATTGCGCCGTCGTCGCGCCGGGCTGTCCCGGCATGGAGCACCCCGTCGGTTTCGGATCCGGTGATGACGTCGCCGACTCGCGGGCGCCCGGGATAATTCTCGGCAGCCAGCACCACGGTCACGGCCGCACCGTCTTTCCAGCGCAACTCGCCGAAGCCGGCCAGAGCGCCGGTACTGGCGGCATGCAGCAGCTGCCCCAGTGGTGACTCCAGCAGCGCCAGCACCGCCTGGGTCTCCGGATCGCCGAAGCGGCAGTTGAATTCGACCACCGCAGGCCCCTTCGCGGTGATCGCGAGGCCGACATAGAGCAATCCGGAGAACGGGCAACCGCGCCGAACCATCTCGGCCGCAACGGGTTCGACGATCCCGCTGACGATGTCGCGGCACACGTCGGCGGGCAGCCACGGCAACGGCGCGTAGGCGCCCATGCCACCGGTGTTCGGGCCCGCGTCGCCGTCGCCCACCCGCTTGAAATCCTGCGCCGGCAGCAGCGGCACCACCGTCTCGCCGTCGACCACGCAGAACAGCGAAACCTCGGGTCCGTCGAGGAAGGACTCCAGCAACACGGGATGACCGGACTCGAGCAAGCTTGCGCCATGGGCGCGGGCGGCGACGCGATCAGGCGTGACTACCACGCCCTTACCGGCTGCCAGGGAATCGTCCTTGACCACCCAGGCGGGCTCACCCGCGGGCGGTCCGAAGCGACCGAGGGCCGCATCCAAATGCGCCGGATTGTCCACGATTTCGCTCGAAGCGGTCCGCACCCCGGCGGCCGCCATGACCTCCTTGGCGAACGCTTTCGATCCCTCGATGCGAGCCGCGTCCTTGCTGGGGCCGAAGCAGGCGATGCCGGCGGCGCGCACGGCGTCGGCGACCCCGAGCACCAATGGCACCTCAGGTCCGATGACGACAAGGTCGGCACCGACCTCGCGGGCCAGCGCGACGACGTCCGCGCCGGAGGTGATATCGACGTCGTGCTGCTCGGCCAACCTGCCGGTGCCGGCGTTGCCGGGAGCAATAGCTAGCCCAGTGACCTGCGGATCTCTACTGAGAGCCAGCAGCAGGGCATGTTCACGGGCACCGGAGCCGATCACCAGAACGCGCACGACAGGTCAGACTAGCGGCACGGCGTTACAGGATCTTCTCGAGCAGGTTTTTGAGGTCCTTTTGCTGCGCTACCGTCAGGCGTCCGAGGCGCTTGTCGAACTCGGCGGACAGCAGCGCCAGCCCTTTCGCGGCAGCTTGGCGCCCGGCCGGGGTCAGCAGCAGGCGATGGCGACGCAAATCCGCCGGGTCGATCTCCCGGCGCACGAACCCGGCGGCCTCGAGTCTTTTCAAGTACAACGTCACCGTCGCCTTGGGCATGCTCAGCGCGGCGGCCAACTCGGCCGGGTAGGGATGCTCGTCGATCTCGGCGAGCAGGAACAGCTCTTTGGATTCGAGCCCCAGCCCGCAGATGTCGGCCTCGGCGCACGATATGACCGAGAGCAGTACCCGATAGTTCAGTGACCAGATCTTGGCCGCATCAACCGCAGACATCGACTTGCCAGATCGTTCAGCAGTGAACTAGTTTATTAATGAACAAACTCATGTTCGAACAATCTACCAGGAGTGGCCATCATGCCTCTGGATCAATACGTGACACTCGGACGGTCCGGCTTGCGCGTCACCCCCCTGTGTCTGGGCGCGATGACGTTTGGTGAAGACCTCGGCTGGGGCACCAGCGTGGAAGAGTCGCAACAGATCATCGATCGCTACATTGAACTCGGCGGCAACTTCATCGACACCGCCAACTTCTACACCCGCAGCCACTCCGAAAAGATCATCGGCGACCACGTCGGACGCCACGCGGCGCGGCGCGATCGCCTGGTGATCGCGACGAAGTTCAGCGGCAATCTGTACCCGGGCGACCCCAATGGTGGTGGCGCGGGCCGCAAATCGCTGATCAATGCCTGTGAAAACTCGTTGCGGCGCTTGCAGACCGACTACATCGACCTGTACTGGCTGCACATGTGGGACGTCAATACTCCCATTGAGGAGACGATGGGAGCGCTGGACGATCTCGTCGCGGCGGGCAAGGTCCGCTACATCGGGGTATCGGACACCCCGGCGTGGAAGATCGTCGAAGCCAACCTGATCGCCAAGTTCCGCGGCTGGTCGTCATTCATCGGCCTACAGGTCGAGTACTCGCTGCTGGAACGCACGATCGAACAGGAACTGGTCCCGATGGCCGGCGAATTCGGCCTGGGCATCACGCCGTGGTCACCGCTGAAGGGCGGCGTGCTCAGCGGCAAGTACACGCGGCGAAACGCCGGACAGCACAACGCCGATCGCGGTGCGATGGTTGGCGCATTCCTCAACGACAAGACCTACGCGCTGATCGACGAACTCGAGGCCATCGCCAAGGCGCACGAGACCAATGTTGCCAGCGTTGCGCTGGCCTGGGTGGGCGCACAGCCCGCCGTCTCGTCGATCATCATTGGGGCACGCAGACTTTCGCAGCTCGACGACAATCTGCGCGCCGTCGATGTCAACCTCACCGACGACGAACTGACTCGGTTGACCAAACTGACCAAGCCGAGACTCGGGTTCCCGCAGGGCATGATAGATATGGCGCCAGGCATCATCCAGGGCGGAACGACGGTCAACGGTGTCTACGGAGCGCCCTCCGAATTCGTGATGCCCGAAGGTGGTCAGCCGTACTGAGTAAGCGGGTCAGTCGCCCGAGTGCATCTTCAGCGCGGCATCCACGTTGGCCTTCTTGTCCTCGCCGGCACCCTTGGCCGCGGCCTTCTTGCGCTTCGCGACGACGGCCGAGACCGCGCCGTTGAGCGCGGAGCCCAGCGGAAAGCCGAGGTAATGGGTGAGGAAAACGGCCATTTCCTTGAGCTCGTCCTCGCTGAGTTCGCCGTTGAGCAGTGCCGCGTTGATCTGGATCTCGGCCAGGTCGCGGCTGCCAACCGCGGTCACCGCCGTCAACGTCATGATCCGCTTGTCTCGCATCGACAGGCCGGGCCGGTTCCAGATGTCGCCGAACAGATGGTCGACGGTCAGGTCGAAGTAAGCGTCGCCCTCGATGTTGGGCATCTCCCACCCGTAGACCTCGTTCATTTTCTCGAGGCCCTTGCGGCGCAGTTCGTCCATTTACGTCTCTTTCTCTGTGTGCGGCACTCCGAGGCCGGCGGCCAACCCCTCATACGCTAACTGGGCCAGCGGCAGGTCGACCGACACGGATTCTCCGAGGGCCAACGCCAGGCTCAAGTCCTTCTCGCCCAGACCGCGGGTATGCAGGAAAGGCTCGTACAGGAAGTTGCCCGGCTCAAGGTCTTTCATGTCTTCGCGCACCATGATCGCGCCGGGGCCACTGGTGAGCGCGTCGGTGTGGCGGACCACCCGGCCCAGCGTCTGCAGATCCAACCCCGCCGCCTCGGCGAGTTTCATCGCCTCGCAGGCCGCGACATATGAGGTAAACGTCAACATGTTGCGCGCCAGCTTCATTCGGGTGCCCGCCCCTGGCTCGCCGGCATGGACGACCATCGCCGCCCAGTGCTTGAAAGCCGGTTTGATCCGCTCGTATACGTCGCGATCGGCGCCCACCATCGTGGCGAGCTTGCCTTCCGCCGCGGCGGCCGCCCCGCCGCTGACGGGCGCGTCGACGATATGAATTCCCTGCGGTTTGAGTTCGGCCGCCAGCTCGACAGCGGTGGTGTCGCTGATCGTCGAGTGGATCGCAATCACGGTGCCCGGCTTGGCATGTGCAGCCAACTCCGCGACGACCTCACGCACCTGGGCGTCGTTGAGCACGGTGATGTGGATGATGTCCGCGGCCGCGATGTCGGCGACGCTGTCGGCGATGCCGGCACCCTTCTCGACCAGTGGCGTCATCGCCTCGGTACGAATGTCGTAAACCGTCACCCCGCCCGGCCATTCGGTCATCTTCGTTGCCATCGGGGCACCCATATTGCCCAACCCGATGTACCCGAGCTTGAGGACCTCAGTCATGACCGGAAGATCTGTCCGCCGTCGACGTTGAAGATCTGCCCGGTGATCCAGGACGCCTCATCCGATAGCAGGAACAGGCACATGCCGACGAGATCTTCCGGCTGTCCCATGCGCGACAGGGGAATTCCCTTGATGATGTCGGCAACCATCTCCTGCGGCGTGGTGGACCGGTTGGCCTCGGTGTCGATCGGACCGGGCGCGATGGCGTTGATCCGGATATTCTGCCCCCCGAGTTCGGTGGCCAGCTGCTGGGTGAGTCCGTTGATTCCGACCTTGGCCAAGCCGTAGAAGTTCGAGTACAGCCAGGCTGCGGTGGACGACTGGTTGATGATCGCTCCGCCGCCACGTTTGGCCATCTTCTTGTACACCGCGCGCGTGCACCACAGCGCGCCATCGAGATTCACGCTCATGAATTTCTTGTAGTACTCGGGGTCGACGGTAATCAGGAAGTCCAGCTTCATGCCGCCGAAGATCGCCGCGTTGTTGACCAGGTAGTCGATGCCACCGAACTCTGCCAGCGTGCGATCGGCCATCTCCTTGGCCGACGCCGGATCCGACACGTCGACGGGCAGCGCCAGCGCGGTGCCGCCCTCGCCCTTGATGCCGTCGGCCACCTTCTCGGCACCCGCCACGTTGATGTCCGCAACAACCACGGCCGCTCCCTCACGGGCCAGCGCCTCGACGTAGGCCTGGCCGATGCCGCCGCCCGATCCGGTGACGATGGCGACCTTGTTCTCAAATCTCATGTTCTTCAAGCTCCTCTGGTTAAACCGCTGTCGCAATCGTCTTGGTTTCCAAGTATTCCTCGAACCCGGCCAGTCCCATCTCGCGGCCGTTCCCGGATTGCTTGTACCCACCGAACGGCGCATCGGCCGAATACCACACGCCGCCATTGACATTGATGGTTCCGGCACGCACCCGCGCGGCGGCCCGGGCGGCCCGCTCCGGATCGGCGCCGAACACGGTGCCCGACAACCCGTATGCCGAGTCGTTGGCGATACGCACGGCGTCGTCGTCACCATCGTGCGCGATCACCGTCAGGACCGGTCCGAAGATCTCCTCGCGTGCGACGCGGGCGTCGTTGCCCAGACCGGCGATCAGGGTGGGCTCGATGAAGAAACCGACCTCACGATCGGCTGGGCGGCCGCCTCCGCAGGCGAACGTCCCGCCCTCGGCGATCGCCGAGTCGAGGTAACCCTGGATCCGATCCCGCTGACGCGCGGAAATCACTGGGCCGCAGATGGTTCCGGGGTCAGTGGGATCGCCGGCCTTAATGCCGCCCATCGTCGCGGCCGCGATGGAGACGGCCTCGTCGTACTTGGCCCGAGGCACCACCAGACGAGTGGTGATCGCGCAGCCCTGGCCGGCGTGCATGCACACCGAGAAGCCCGCCACCCCCACCGCTGCGGCCAGGTCGGCGTCGTCAAGGACGATGAACGCCGACTTGCCGCCCAGTTCGAGGAAAACCCTCTTGATGGTCGCGGCGCCGTCGGCCATCACGGCGCGGCCGGTGGCCGTCGATCCGGTAAACGAAACCATGTCCACCCGAGGGTCTTTGGACAACATCGCGCCCACACCGTGGTCGCTGGAGGTGACGATGTTGATCACACCCGCAGGAAAGTCGGTGTGCTCGGCGATCAGCTCGCCCAATACGGCGGCACACCAAGGAGTGTCAGGAGCCGGCTTCAGGACGACGGTATTACCGGCCGCCAGGGCCGGCCCGATCTTGGCGAGGTTGATCTGGTGCGGAAAGTTCCACGGCGTGATGGCACCGACGACCCCGACCGCCTCGCGTGCGATGGTGCGCCGGGTAGGGATACCCATCGGCTTGGCCTCGCCGAGATCCTGGTTGTACTCATAGGATTCGGCGGTATCGGCCGCGAATGCCAAGTCGTTGACCGGGACTTCGAGCTGTGCGATCGCGGTGAGCATCCGCGGCGCACCGACCTCGGCGATGGTCATGTCGCGCAGCTCTTCAAGATGCTGCTGCATCGCCTCGCGCAGCTGGCGCACACACCGCACGCGCAGTTCGGTGTCGCGCGACCAGTCCGTCTCGTCGAAGGCGCGGCGCGCGGCATCGATCGCGCGGCTCATGTCGTTGGCGTCGGCGTCCGCCGCGACTCCCAGCACTTCCTCCGTCGCCGGATTGATCGTCGGGAAGGTACCGGCCCCGCCGGGCGACATCTTGCCGTCGATGAAGAGTTCACTCACGCCGTCGGCCAACAAGGCCATCTCTCGCTCCCGTCTATGCGTGGCAAATCCAACGGGCGATTCGACACGCCCATCCGAATGGACAGTTGTCCGATAATGCCCCCAGGAACCATAGCTGTCGGTCCATCAGCGGTGCAAGAGTCGATCTCCAAACCGGCGGCATACCGTCGCATAACTGCTCATTATCCAGCATATTTAGCCGGCGGGCTTGCTTGGAGTCCCTTCCGTCCGATAGCTTGGACATGTGTCCAGCGATGCTCTGGTTACAGTCCCAGCCCAGACCGGGCAATCAAGCGGTCAGACGCCGCGCAATCGTCGCCAAGAGGAGACCTTCCGCAAGGTGCTTGCGGCCGGCATCGAGACCCTGCGCGAGAAGTCGTACGCCGACCTGACGGTGCGTGCCGTCGCGGCCCGGGCCAAAGTGGCCCCCGCCACCGCTTACACCTACTTCTCGTCGAAAAACCACTTGATCGCCGAGGTGTATCTGGACCTGGTGCAACAGGTCCCGTTCTTCACCGATGTCAACGACCCCATGCCAGTTCGGGTGGACAAGGTGCTGCGGCATCTGGCGTTGGTGGTCGCAGACGAACCCGAGGTCGGCGCCGCGTGCACAATCGCGCTGCTCGGCGGAAGCGCCGATCCCGCTGTAGGCGCCGCGCGCGACCGCATCGGCGCGGAGATCCACCGTCGCATTGCGACGGCCATCGGGCCCGGCGCTGACGCCAGCACGGTGTCCGCGCTCGAGATGACATTCTTCGGCGCACTGGTACAAGCCGCCAGTGGCCAGTTCACCTATCACCAGATCGCCGACCGGTTGGCCTATGTCGTCAGTCTGATCCTGCCCGGCACCGGGGAGACGAGCCAGGAGACAAAAACGTAAATGACCCTCCACGTTGGAGACCACGAATTGGTCCTCGATCCTTATGACTACGACTTCCACGAAGATCCGTATCCGTACTACAAACGGCTGCGCGACGAAGCGCCGCTGTATCGCAATGACGAACTGAAGTTCTGGGCGCTGTCGCGGCATCAGGATGTGTTGCAGGGATTCCGTAACAGCACAACGCTTTCCAACAAGTACGGCGTCTCATTGGACCCGGCCTCGCGTGGCCCGCATGCCAGCAAGACGATGAGCTTCCTCGCGATGGACGATCCGGCCCACCTACGGCTGCGCACGCTGGTGTCGAAGGGATTCACCCCGCGCCGCATTCGCGAGCTCGAACCGCGGGTCACCGAAATCGCGGTTAAGCACCTCGACACAATGCTGGAGCAGGCAGCATCCGGGAGCGCCACTGTCGATTTCGTCGACGAGTTCGCGGGCAAGCTGCCGATGGATGTGATCTCCGAGCTGATGGGCGTACCCGAGGCCGACCGCGTGCAGGTCCGGGCCTGGGCCGACGGCGTGATGCACCGCGACGAGGGCGTCACCGACGTGCCACCGGAGGCGGTCGAGGCGTCGATCAACCTGATCGTGTATTACCAGCAGATGGTCGCCGAGCGGCGCACCAAGCCGACCGACGATCTGACCACCGCGTTGCTGGAAGCAGAGATCGACGGCGACCGGCTGACCGACGACGAAGTACTCGGCTTCATGTTCCTGATGGTGATCGCCGGAAACGAGACCACCACCAAATTGCTTGCCAACGCTGCGTTTTGGGGACACAAGAATCCTGAACAGCTGGTGCGAGTCTACGACGACGCTGAACTGGTGACGTCGTGGGTCGAGGAGACTCTGCGCTACGACACGTCCAGCCAAATCCTCGCCCGCACGGTGGCCGGCGAGCTCACCCTCTACGACATCACGATCCCCGACGGGGACGTGGTTCTGCTGCTGCCCGGCTCCGCCCATCGCGACGAGCGGGTGTTCGATAACCCGGACGATTATCTGATCGGACGTGAAATCGGCTCCAAGTTAATGAGTTTCGGTAGCGGGGCGCACTTCTGCCTGGGAGCCCACCTGGCCCGGATGGAGGCACGCGTAGCGCTCACCGAGTTGTTCAAGCGAATCCGCGGATATCAAGTCGACGAGGCCAACGCCGTCCGCGTCCACTCCAGCAATGTCCGCGGATTCGCTCACCTACCCATCACCGTGGAGACCCGCTGATGCCTCGCTTTGCCCCCCTGCCCGAACGTCGGCCGGTGATCGTCGCCGGCGCCTCCTCCGGCATCGGAGAGGCCACCGCGATCGAACTCGCCTCACACGGCTTCCCGGTCGCCCTGGGCGCCCGCCGGGTCGAGAAGCTCGACGACATCGTCGGCAAGATCAACGCCGATGGCGGCGAGGCGGTCGGATTCCACCTCGATGTCACCGACCCGAACTCAGTGAAAACCTTTGTCGCACAGTCGGTCGACGCGCTCGGCGACATCGAGGTGCTGGTCGCCGGCGCGGGTGACACCTACTTCGGCAAGCTCGCCGAGATCGCAGGCGACGAGTTCGAATCGCAGCTGCAGATCCACCTTGTCGGCGCCTTCCGGTTGGCCTCGGCCGTGCTGCCGGGCATGCTCGAACGCCAGCGCGGCGACCTGATCTTCGTGGGTTCCGATGTCGCACTGCGCCAGCGACCGCACATGGGCGCCTATGGCGCGGCCAAGGCCGCACTGGTCGCCATGGTCACCAATTTCCAGATGGAACTGGAGGGCACTGGTGTGCGGGCCTCGATCGTGCACCCGGGCCCGACCAAGACGTCGATGGGCTGGAGTCTTCCGGCCGACAAGATCGGTCCCGCGCTGCAGGACTGGGCCAAGTGGGGCCAGGCCCGCCACGACTACTTCCTGCGCGCGGCAGACCTCGGGCGGGCTATCACGTTCGTCGCCGAGACACCGCGTGGTGGATTCATCGCAAGTATGGAGCTTCAGCCCGAAGCCCCGCTGGCCGACAACAAGGATCGACAGAAGCTCGCCCTGGGCGAAGAGGGGATGCCGTCATGACTTCGCGAATCGACGATGCGGCGCGCGGCGCGCGGTGAGAAGGAGTGAGCACATGACCACAGCCATCGTGCCGCGGGTTTCCGGCGGCGAAGAGGAGCACGGCCATCTTGAGGAATTCCGCACCGACCCAATCGGTTTGATGAAGCGGGTCCGCGAGGAGTGCGGCGACGTCGGTTGGTTCCAGCTGGTCGACAAGCACGTGATCCTGCTGTCCGGTGCGAACGCCAACGAGTTCTTCTTCCGCTCCGCCGACGAGGATCTCGACCAGGCCGAGGCCTACCCGTTCATGACGCCGATCTTCGGCAAGGGCGTGGTGTTCGACGCCAGCCCGGAGCGGCGCAAGGAGATGCTGCACAACTCCGCGCTGCGCGGCGAGCAGATGAAGGGGCACGCCGCCACGATCGAGGGCGAAGTCAAGAAGATGATCGCCAATTGGGGCGACGAGGGCGAAATCGAGCTGCTCGACTTCTTCGCCGAGCTGACCATCTACACTTCGACCGCCTGCCTGATCGGGCTGAAGTTCCGAGAGCAGCTCGACCACCGATTCGCCGAGTACTACCACCAATTGGAGCGCGGCACCGATCCGCTGTGCTACGTCGACCCGTACCTGCCGATCGAGAGCTTCAAGCTGCGCGACGAGGCGCGGGTGAAACTTGTTGCACTGGTTCAGGAAATCATGGATCAGCGGCTCGCGAACCCGCCCAAGGACAAGAGCGACCGCGACATGCTCGACGTGCTGGTGTCCATCAAGGACGAAGAGGGCAACCTGCGCTTCTCGGCCGACGAGGTCACCGGCATGTTCATCTCACTTATGTTCGCCGGGCACCACACCAGCTCGGGGACCTCGGCGTGGACCTTGATCGAACTGATCCGCCATCCCGACGCGTACGCCGAAGTGCTGACCGAACTCGACGAGCTGTACGCCGACGGCCAGGAGGTGAGTTTCCATGCGCTGCGGTCGATTCCGAAGCTGGACAACGTGGTCAAGGAGACACTGCGGCTGCACCCTCCGCTGATCATCCTGATGCGGGTGGCTCAAGGCGAGTTTGAGGTCGAAGGTTTCCCGATCCACAAGGGCGACTTCGTCGCAGCGTCCCCCGCGATCAGCAACCGCATCCCCGAGGACTTCCCCGATCCGGACGCGTTCAAGCCGAACCGCTACAACAAGCCCGAGCAGGCCGACATCGTCAACCGGTGGACGTGGATTCCGTTCGGCGCCGGGCGACACCGCTGCGTGGGCGCGGCGTTCGCCCAGATGCAAATCAAGGCAATCTTCTCGGTCCTGTTGCGCGAGTATGAGTTTGAGATGGCGCAGCCGGCCGACAGCTACCACAACGACCACTCCAAAATGGTCGTCCAGCTGGCTCGGCCCGCCAAGGCCCGCTACCGCAAGCGCACCGCCTAGGAGCCTGCCATGGCATTTCGTATCGGAGTCGATTTGGACTTGTGTCAGGGCCACGCCATGTGCGAGCTGGAGGCACCCGATTACTTCAAGGTGCCCAGGCGGGGCAAGGTCGAGATCCTCGACTCGCAACCGCCCGAAGACGCCCGCGATGAAGTCCAGCGCGCGGTCGATATGTGCCCAACCCAAGCCCTGTTCATCGAGGAAAAGGAAGATTGATCCATGACATCACAAGCGTCACACTCGCGCGCAGATCTCGAAGCATGGGTCGAGCGCTGGCTACAGACCAACAAGGACTGCGAAAAGGCCGGCGACTGGAAGCCGTTGGCCGACTTCTACGCCAAGGACGCGACCTACGGCTGGAACATCGGCCCCAAGGAGGACGTGATGTGCGTGGGTGTCGACGAGATCCGCGATGTCGCACTCGGCCTCGAGATGGAGGGCCTGGAGAACTGGGTCTACGAGTACCAGAAGGTGCTCATCGATGAGAAGCAGGGTGAGATCGTCGGCTTCTGGAAGCAGATCGTGAACAAGACCGACGGCACCCGCGACGAGATCTACGGCATCGGCGGCAGCTGGTTCCGCCTGAACGCCGAAGGGCTTATCGATTGGCAGCGTGACTTCTTCGATTTCGGTCACGTCGCGTACATGTTCGGCAAGCTGATCGAGTCCGGCGACCTGAGCGAAGGGATGCAGAAGCGCATCGAGCGCAGCATCGCCGGCGAGAAGCTGCCCGGTTATTACCCGCTGGGCCAGGCCCCCGTTCCCATCTGGTGACCTCCCGACCGGTTGGTTGGACCCCCACTTGTTTACAGCGCGGTGATGCACGTCATAATGGTCAGCGAATGAGAACACGTTCTAAATTGCCATCCGGCCCCGGCCGGCCCCTTTCACCGGCATTCGGGTCAGGGCACGTTAGTGGAGGTCCTTCATGAAGACAAAAGGCGCACTGATCTGGGAATTCAACCAGCCGTGGTCCATCGAGGAAATTGAGATCGGCGACCCCAAAGCGCACGAGGTCAAGATCCAGATGGAAGCGGCCGGGATGTGCCATTCGGATCATCATCTAGTTACCGGTGGCATCCCGATGGCGGGCTTCCCGGTTCTCGGCGGCCACGAGGGTGCGGGCATCGTCACCGAAGTCGGCCCCGGCGTGGACGACATCGCCCCGGGCGACCACGTGGTGCTGTCGTTCATCCCGTCCTGTGGGCAGTGTCCGACCTGCCAGTCCGGCATGCGCAACCTGTGCGACTTGGGCGCCGGCCTGCTCGGCGGCGAGGCCGTCAGCGATGGCACCTTCCGCATCCAGGCCCGCGGCCAGAACGTCTTCCCGATGACGCTGCTGGGCACCTTCTCGCCGTACATGGTTGTGCACCGCGCCTCGGTGGTGAAGATCGACCCGTCGGTGCCGTTCGAGGTGGCCGCCCTGGTTGGTTGCGGCGTCACCACCGGCTACGGCTCGGCGGTCCGCACCGCCGACATCCGGCCGGGCCAGGACGTCGCGATCGTCGGCGTCGGCGGTGTCGGCATGGCCGCGCTGCAGGGTGCGGTCAACGCCGGCGCGCGCTACATCTTCGCGATCGACCCGGTGGAGTGGAAGCGCGACCAGGCACTGAAGTTCGGTGCCACCCACGTCTACCCGGACATCAACGCCGCGCTGATGGGCATTGCCGAGGTCACCTACGGCCTGATGGCCCACAAGGTGGTCGTCACCGTCGGCGAGCTGCACGGTGCCGACATCGACAACTACCTGAACATCACCCAAAAGGGCGGGACCTGCGTGCTGACCGCGATCGGCAGCCTGCTGGACACCAACGTCAACATCAATCTGGCGATGCTGACCCTGATGCAGAAGAACCTGCAGGGCACCATCTTCGGCGGTGGCAACCCGCAGTACGACATCCCGCAGCTGCTGTCGATGTACAAGGCCGGCAAGCTCAACCTGGACGACATGGTCACCACCCAGTACCGCCTCGAGCAGATCAACGAGGGTTACCAGGACATGCTTGACGGCAAGAACATTCGCGGCGTCATTCGGTACACCGACGCCGACCGGTAACCCGACCGGTCCTGGGTGACCAGCTTTCCGCACCTCTTGGCGCCGGGGCGAATCGGCGCCATGACGGTGCGCAACCGGGTCGTCATGTCTCCGATGGAGACGATGTACGGCACCGGCGACGGGCTACCGTCGGCGCGCACCCGCGACTATTTCGCCGCTCGTGCCCGCGGTGGGGTCGGATTGATCACGTTGGGCGCCACCGGGATTGACCATCACCACCCCGAGACTCCCGGTGGCCTGCATCTGGGCACCGACGAGGCGGTCGGCGCCCATCGGGCGCTGGTGGAGGTTGTGCACGACCACGGCGCCAAGATCCAGCCGCAGATCGTGCACGCCGGCCCCGACGGGCTGGGCCCGGAGATCTTCGGTGTCGAGTCGTTGGGGCCATCGGTGATCCCGTCGTATCTCACCGGCCGCCCGTCCAGCGAAATCAGCAAGCGACAACTCTGCGAAGTCTTCGACTTGTTCAGAGCCGCGGTGCGCCGCGCCGCCGAGGCGGGCTACGACGGTATCGAACTGCACGCCGCACACGGCTACATGCTGCTGGGCTCTTTTCTTGCACCACAACGTAATCGACGCACCGACGACTATCGGGGCGACTCCACCCGGGGCCGGCTGCGGGTGGTGCTCGAGGCGCTGGCCGCCATTCGAACCGAGGTGGGCGACGCGCTGCCCATCACGCTGCGCATCTCTGGCTACGAGCGGGTCGCCGGAGGGCGGGCGATCTACGAAACCGCCCGAATGGCACCCGAACTCGTCACCGCGGGCGTCAAAGCCTTCCACGTCAGCGGCGGGGTGATCGACCGGCTCGTCACGGGCATGGTCAACGCCGCCG
The DNA here is from genome assembly GCF_039023525.1 of Mycobacterium sp. 050272. Lineage (NCBI taxonomy): Bacteria > Bacillati > Actinomycetota > Actinomycetes > Mycobacteriales > Mycobacteriaceae > Mycobacterium > Mycobacterium sp. 050272. Next base: position 84,147 of record NZ_JBCHKV010000009.1, read on the forward strand.
ACGACGGCGACGCGCTCAACGTCGGCGCGGCCGCGGCCGTCAAGCAGGTGGTCGATGTGCCGGTGATCGCCGTCGGCCGGATCCATGACCCCGTCCGGGCCGAGCAGATCCTCGCCGACGGACGAGCGGACTTCATTGCGATGGGACGCCCGCTGCTAGCCGACCCCGATCTGCCCCGCAAACTGCAGACCGGTCAATCGCACCGCGTCCGCAAGTGCATCTCTTGCGAAAACTGTATCGACGCAATGGAACAGCGGTTCTCCGTCGACTGCGCCGTCAATCCCCGCACCGGCAAGGAACGCGAACTGTCCGCGCCGCGCGCCGGTCGCGCCAAGCGCGTCGTGGTGATCGGCGGCGGGCCGGCCGGCCTGGAGGCCGCCCGCGTGGCCGCTCAGCGCGGCCACCGCGTCACGCTCTTCGAGCGTGCCGGCCAGCTCGGCGGCGCGCTGCGCTGGGCCTGCGTGCTGCATCCCGAGAACCAGCCGTTCCTGCGGTATCTGCGCGACGAGATCAAGCTCAGCAGCACCAAAGTGCATCTAGGTCATGCAGTTTCGGTCGACGATGTTCTCGCGCACCGGCCTGACGCCGTGGTGGTGGCCACCGGCGGTCACGTCGCGGTGCCGGCGATTCCGGGAGCCGACCTGCCGCACGTCCACACCGGGCCGGGTTTGCGTGAGTTGCTCGGCGGCCACGCCAACGCCACCGATCCGGCTTGGCAACGGCTGGGCGCCGCGCTGCTGGCGGGTCGGCGGCAGCGGCTGGTACACCCGGCCGCCGTCCGGCTTGCCACCCGCGCCTGGATGCCGGTGGGCCGCCGCGTCGTCATCATCGGCGCAGACCTGGTCGCCCTGGAGCTCGCTGAGTTCCTGGCCAGCCGGGGCCGGCTGGTGTCGATCCTCGAGTCCGGCAAGGACATCGCCCCGGAAGTGGGTAACAAGCGCAAGACTGAGCACATGGACCGACTCGACCGGCTCGGCGTCACCGTGCACATCCGCGCGGCCGTCGATCGCATCACGACCCGGGGCGTGTTGTTTACCCCTGTCGGTGGGGCCACCCGCGAACTGCCCGCCGACAGCGTCGTGATCGCCGGATCCGTCGAACCCGACACCGCACTGTTCGACAGCGTGACGGCCGCCCTGCCCGAGGCCGACGTGCATGCCGCCGGCGATTGCAGCGGTCTGGGGCTTATTCGTAAGGCAACCGAAGAGGGCGCACGCGCCGCGTGCGCGATCTAACGACAGGAGAGATAGCGATGACCCAAACCACCCAATCCCCGGCACTCACCGCGTCGCAGTCGTCGTGGCGCTGCGCGCAAGGCAAGGACCGGGACGGCTGGCTGGCGCTGATGACCGACGACGTGGTCATCGAGGACCCGATCGGCAAGTCGGTCACCAACCCCGACGGCACCGGCGTGCGTGGCAAAGCCGCCGTCGGCGAGTTCTTCGACAACAACATCGCGCAAAACCAGCTGACCATCACCTGCGAAGAAACGTTCCCGTCGAGCGATCCCAACGAGATCGCTCATATTCTGGTGCTGCAGAGCAAGTTTGAGGGCGGCATGACCAGCAAGGTGCGCGGCGTCTTCACCTACAAGGTCAACGAGGCGGGGCTGATCACCAACATGCGCGGCTACTGGAACCTCGACGTGATGGAGTTCGGCCAGGAGGACTGACGCAACGGCGTCGGGTCGTCGTACCTATGCTGGGGCCATGGCGTCGATCTTCACCAAGATCATCAACCGTGAACTACCGGGCCGATTCGTGTATGAGGATGACGACGTCGTCGCATTCCTGACGATCGAGCCGATGACCCAGGGGCACACGCTGGTGGTGCCCCGCGCCGAGATCGATCAGTGGCAGAGCGTCGAACAAGGCGCGTTCGCGCGGGTGATGTCGGTCAGCCAGCTGATCGGCAAGGCGGTGTGCAAGGCGTTTCGGGCCGAGCGGGCCGGGCTGATCATCGCGGGTCTGGAGGTGCCGCATCTGCACGTTCACGTCTTCCCCACCCGCAGCCTCAGCGACTTCGGCTTCGCCAACGTCGACCGCAATCCGTCACCGGAGTCGCTCGATCAGGCGCAGGCCAGGATCAAAGCGGCGCTCGAGCAGCTGACCTAACCCACCTGGGCCGGTACGTCGCTGACGCGCGGCAGCGTGACGCGGAAGCAACAGCCCTCGCCCGGGGCGGTTTGCACGGTGACCTTGCCGCCGTGCGCGTGAACCAGCGAGTCGACGATGGACAGCCCCAGGCCGGTACCACCGCTGGCCCGCGCGCGCGACGAGTCGGTGCGATAGAACCGCTCGAACACCCGCGACGCATCCTGCTGGCTCATGCCGGGCCCCCGGTCGGCCACCTCGATCACCGCGTCGTCGCCGTCGGTACCGACCCGAACGATGAGGTCGGCACTGGTCGGGGTGTGCTGCAGGGCGTTGGCGACGAGGTTGCTCAGCACCTGGCGGATCCGCGCCTCGTCGCCGAGCACCTCGGGAGTGCCGGGGCCGTCGAGGATTTCCATCGTCACGGTGCGCTTCGGGTCGATGGCCTGCGCATCGTGCACGGCGTCACTGGCCAGCGCCAGCAGGTCCACGCGGTGGTGCTCCAGCGGCCGCTGCACGTCCAGCCGGGCCAGCAGCAACAGGTCGTCGACCAGTAGGCCCATCCGGCTGGCTTCGCTTTCGATGCGCGACAGCAACATCGCCACGTCGCGGGCCGCCCCCTGCCGATACAGTTCGGCGAATCCGCGAATGGTGGTGAGCGGGGTCCGCAGTTCGTGGCTGGCGTCGGTGATGAACCGTCGCATCCGATCCTCCGAGCCGCGTGCCGTCTCGGCCGAGGACACCGAGGATGCCACCGCTTGCTGAATCTGGGTGAGCATTCCGTTGAGCGCCAACGAAAGCCGGCCCACTTCGGTGCGGGGATCACGTTCGGGAACGCGACGGTCCAGCTGGCCCGCGGCGATCGCGGCGGCGGTTCGTTCGACTTCGACCAGCGGGCGCAGGCTGCGGTGCACCACCGCGAAGCCGGCGATGCCAACTACCACCAGCACGGCCACCCCGATGCCGAACTGCAACCAGACCAGCGACCGGACGGTTTGCTGTACGTCGGACAGGTCGATCGCGACGGTCGTCAGGCCGTGCGGCCCGTGTACCGACACCGCTCGCCACTGAATGTCGGAGCCGTTGACCGAGGGCAGCGTCGTCGGATTGGGGCCCACGTCGTTGTTGGGCGGCAGGGCCGGTTCGGCGTTGCGGTCATTGATGGCGGTAAACGGTTGGCCGTCGGTGCCGACACCGCGCACGTAGTACTTCGACGGGGGCCGGCCCGGGTCCGGGCCTTCGTAAGAAGACGCCGTCAGTTGCCGCCGCGGGGCCAGCGCCCAGCCGCGCGAGGCCTCGAGCAGCGTCGTGTCGATGCGGCTGACCAGACTGTGCCGCAGGATCGACGTGACCATGACCCCCGAGGCCGCCAGCCCACACGCCACCAGAACCAGGGTCGCCGCGACCAGCCCCACTCGCAGGGGTAGTCCCCGGCGAACCTGTGTGGGCGTTTCCGTCTTCTTCGCCACCGATTGCTACTTTCCCCGAATGGCCGAGCGCGTGCTCAGCGCGGCTCCCGAAGAACGTAGCCCACCCCGCGCAGGGTGTGCAGCAGCCGCTTCTCCCCAGTATCGATCTTCCGGCGAAGATACGACACATAGGACTCGACGACATTGACGTCGCCGCCGAAATCGTAACGCCAAACGTGGTCAAGGATTTTCGGCTTGCTCAACACCGTGCCCGCATTGATGACGAAGTAACGCAGCAGCGTGAATTCGGTGGGCGACAACGACACCGGTTCGCCGGCCTTCCACACTTCGTGGGTCTCTTCGTCGAGCTCGATATCGGCGAAAGTCAGTCGGGCATTGTGGGTTTCGGCGCCACCCTTGCCGGCCCGCCGCAAGATGACCCGAAGCCGGGCAACGACCTCCTCCAAACTGAACGGCTTGGTCACGTAGTCGTCACCGCCCAGCGTCAGACCCGCGATCTTGTCCTGCAGGGAGTCACGCGCTGTCAGGAACAACGCCGGGGCATCGATGCCGTCGGCCCGCAACCGCCGCAACACACCGAAGCCGTCCATGCCGGGCATCATCACGTCGAGGATCACCGCGTCGGGGCGCGCTTCACGCGCGCGGTCCAGGGCCTGGGCTCCGTTGGTCGCGGTGGAGACTTCGAACCCCTGGAATTTGAGACTCACTGAGAGCAGCTCGACGATATTGACCTCGTCGTCAACGACGAGGATGCGCGCTTCCGGTTTGGTGTCGCCTTGGGGTGTCGCTGTCATCTGGGTTGTCCGTCCTAAGCTGAACGTTGCCTATGCAAAAATTGTGTGATTCCTGTGAGCTCGGTGACAAGCTTCTGCTAGTAGTCTGCCAGGAATCATCGCATCACCTTGGACCGGTACCCGGTTTTTGCGGGCGCGTCGTGCATAGACTCGAACCATGGATCTCGCCAAGAGCATGGTGTCCGCCGCGACCGCGCCCGCCCGGGTCGGCCTTGCGGCTGCCGAAGCGAGCCTGAACCTTGCCACCGCGGCCGTCGGGGTGGCGAAGCGATCACTCGGTGAGAGCGGACAAACCCGCACCAACGCGGTGACATCGATGTTGGGGCTCGACGACGCGATCAACCGTGCCAATCGGCTGGCCAGAATGATGGACGACGACGCACCGCTGGGACGAGCGATGGCGGTCGACGGGCCACTCGACCGGTTGTTGCGCCCGGGTGGCGTGGTCGACCTGCTGATGTCGGACGGCGGCCTGGTCGATCGGCTGACTGCGGAGGGCGGCGGCCTTCATCGGACGCTGCAGCCGGGCGGGCTGGCCGATCAGCTGCTGTCCGAGGACGGGCTGATAGAGCGGGTGCTGTCCGAGGATGGGCTGGCGGACCGCCTGTTGTCCGAGGGCGGACTGATCGACAAGCTGACCGCCAAAAACGGTCCGCTGGACCAGCTTGCCGATGTCGCCGACACTTTGGCGCGATTGACGCCCGGGATGGAAGCGCTCGAGCCGGCCATCGCCACGCTGCAGGACGCCGTCAACGCGCTCACCATGGTCGTCAACCCGCTGAGCAACATCGCCGAGCGGATCCCGCTGCCGGGCCGGCGACCCGGGCGGCGCACGGTGTCACGTCCGGTGCCGTCGCAGCGGATCATCGAGGGCGACGCCTGAACGGCTAAGCTTGCAGCCGATTTACCCGGCCTCCTTAGCTCAGTGGTAGAGCACTCGCCTTGTAAGCGAAAGGTCGTCAGTTCAATCCTGACAGGGGGCTCCGCGCTGGGTAACCCGGTTACGGGTGACCCGGGAGGTTGTCCAGCCCACCCTGAATGCCGTGCAGATCGTCTTGGATGCCCTGCAGTTTTCCTTCGGTGGCCTGCAGATCCGAGAGTGTGTTCTGGTAGGCGGGCTGCATCTCGTCCGCCATCGAAGGCCGGGACTGCGGGCAGTACGAGACGATGGCGCCCGCGGTGACTTCGGCGCTTTGGTTGGCGTCCCATATCGAAGATCGCTGCACAAATCCGACCGCATCCGAGAAATTGCGTTGGCGCGCCAGGAAATCGCAGACCGCGTGCCCTTGGGCCACCACGTACTCCTGGCTGGGAACCGGTACGCCTTCATGCTTCAACGCCTCGATGAAAGCCGTGTCGACGACGTCCACCCGCGGCCCCGGCGCTTTGGGTGCGACCGGCTGGGGCGGCGCGACCGACGGCGGGCCTTCCGTCGGTTGCGGTTGCGCCGACTGCCCCGATGAATCGTGATGGCGCAACGCGAGCATCACCACCACCGCGGCGACAAGAGCTACCAGAGATAGCGGCAGCGCCGCGACAAGGCCGAAGCGGCGCAGCGCGCCCTTGCGCCGGCGCGGCATGGCCTTTTCGGTCTTGGTCTCGCGAGGGGGCTCGCGCAACCAGGCGTCCGGGACGTAGTCGAACTCCGCCGCCGCAACCGGTGCGGGGTACGGAATCCCGGCGCTATGGGCCAGGAGTTCGTCGAGCAGCTCGTCGGTCTCTCGGGATGAGGGTTGAGCGCCCCGCGCAGCGATCCGCCGTAATTCCGACTCGATGGTCTCGCGGTCGCGCATATCAACCAGTTTGCGAGCGTCACGACGTTGTGACAAGTCCAGGCCGATACCGTGCGCAACGCGGTGAGGAAGGCCGCGATGTCCTGTCGGCCCTGACGGCTCGAACGTCAGCGGCCGTTGACCAGCCGACCGATGAATCGTCGCGGGTCCAGGTATCGGATCACATACGGACATCTGCCGACGGATGGGATCGAGCACCGACACCGGCGGGTGCCCGCTCACTGCCACCAGCAACGAAGGAGAGTGCGATCATGGTCACCATCTCAGACAAAACGGTCCTGATTACCGGGGGCAACCGTGGTATCGGACGCGCCCTCGTCGACGAAGCCCTGAATAGGGGCGCCAGTCGGGTGTATGTCGGCTCACGAAAGCCATTGGCCAACTTTGCCTCTCGTGTCACACCGTTAGCACTGGACATCACCGAACCGGCGCAGATTCAACAGTCGGCCACGCAGGTGGACGCCGTCGACATCCTGATCAACAACGCGGGCGTGGCGCTATACGACGACCTGAGCGATCGATCCGCGCTCGAACATCACTTGGCTGTCAACCTTTTCGGCACCTACGCGGTGATCAACGCGTACCTGCCCATCCTGGCGCGCCATGGCGGCTCGATCGTCAACAACCTTTCGCTCAACGCCCTGGCGCCATTGCCGATCATCCCGGCGTACTCCGTGTCCAAGGCCGCGGCTTTCTCGCTGACACAATCGCTGCGCTTCATCTTGGCGCCGCAAGGTATCCGCGTGCATGCCGTACTCACCGGCCCGGTGGATACCGATATGACTCGCGGCATCGAAATACCCAAAGCCTCAACGCAATCGGTGGCACAGGGGATCTTCGACGGGCTGGAAAACGACGAGGACGAGATCTTTCCCGACGCCCTCTCGCAATCCTTGGCGGGAATGTGGCGCATGGGCCCAGCCAAAGTACTCGAGAATCAATACGCAACCCTGCTCTCCGGAGCCTAGCCATTCAAAGGCCCAGTGCAGCAATCGATCAACGTGAATGGCGGCAAATGGCGATTCGGTCCCTGACGGGACCTGAGTTCAGCTACTCAGGAAAGTGGAAGTCCACACAGTGACAACACAGTTAACTCTCGGTTAACGGGCGTACGGTCGGCGGTCATGAAGAAATTGCTTTACGGCATGTCGCTGCTGATTTCGCTCGTTGGAATGGGCGCGCTGCCCGACACGATCGCCGTGGCAAGCGCCGATCCGGTGACCTTCTTGCCCGACTGGCCAAACCATCGAAACCAGACGGAAAAGACGATATGCGCAGCCTTGGCGCAGGGGTGGTCACGGCGCCAGATCGTCAGCACCGCGCAAAAGGCGAACAACTACGACCTGACCGGCGTGGATAGCGACGAGGCGGCCGAACGCGCCGACGCATACATCGATGCGGCTCGCTACGAGGATTGCCCGACGCTCAACGCCAGCTGATCAATCTCGGCGACCATACGACGAGCCGCCGCGGCAGCACCGGGTTTACCCGCAGGGCGCGTCGGGTAATTCACCCTTCAACGAATCTGACTGGGTCGGCGCCGATGACCAATGGCGCCGCACCGCGGAAAGAAGGATTGATCGTGAGCGCCAGGCACCGACTGACCGGACCGGGTAGACGGCGACGCCGATTTCTCGTGTGTGGAGCAGCTCCTGTTTCTCTTCTGTGCGCAGTGGGTTTTGCCGCCCTTGCCGTCGATACCGAAAAGCCAATGGCGCCTGCCCATGTGACCTCGGCGACACCGTCCGCGTCGGTCCCGGTGAGTCAGGAGGGAGTCTTGATCGCGGTATCGGCGGATTCGATAACCGCGCGAAGCGCCAGCGGGTACACCCAAACCTATTTACTCACCCCGGACACCACCGTGATCACCGGCAATGGCAGCAAACCGCTCACCGTTGCTTCACATTTCACGGTCAACGATGCTGTGGACATTGTCGGGACGGTCCAAGGCGGTAGGGCACTCGTGACCAGCCTGGCCCATCGCAGTGTTGGGCACGGCGATGGACCGCCGATGGATTCCGTTGCCGGACAATAGATTCGCGGCTTGTGAGCAAAGCGTCACAGTCGGATTAGTGTCTATTACCAACGGGTAAACCACTTTTCAAGAAGCGCTATGTGCGCGTCGCCCGCCCGAAAGGTGGATTCCGCCGATGACGTCGCCTTATCCGATAGATGTACTCCTCGTCGAGGACGACCCCGGCGATGAACTGATCACACGAGAAGCCTTCGAGCACCACAAAATCGCCAACAAACTCCACGTTGCACGTGATGGCGCGGAAGGATTGGACTTCCTCTACCGCCGCGGCGAATTTCGCGACGCGCCACGCCCAGATCTCATCTTGCTGGATCTCAATCTGCCCAAATTCGACGGCCGCCATATCTTGCAGACCGTTAAATCAGACCCCGACCTGCAGGACATCCCGGTCGTCGTGCTCACCACGTCGTCTCTGCAAGAGGACATCCTGCGCAGTTACAACCTGCATGCCAATGCCTACGTCACCAAGCCTGTCGACCTCGACCGCTACATGGCCGCCATCAGAACGATCGACAACTTCTTCGTCCAGATCGTTCGACTCCCCCCACGGCGCTGAGCCCAGGTCTCGGTGCGTCTATTGATCTGTGGCAGAAGCGATACGGGTCCCGTGTTATTTCCAGAATCGACGGGGTATGCGATGGCGCTATGAGCGCTGAGGTTCCCGCAGTTTCCGCCGTCCCGGCGCAGTTGAGTTGCACGGGAGCGGCCGACGCCGCGACCGCGTGCAAGCTGCGCCACACCTTGCGGCGCTGGCTGCGGGAGCTGCCGCAGGCCTCACCAGAGGTCAGCGGGGATGTCATTCTCGGCGTCAACGAAGCATTGGCCAACTGCGTCGAACACGCCTACCACGCTCAGGACGTCGTCGGCACCATGCGGCTGCAGGCCGGCTATGACCCCGCGGCGCAGACGATCAGCGTGTGCGTCAGCGATCGTGGCAGCTGGCATCGGCGTTCGTGGCGCCAACCCCACGACCCCCGTGCGTCTCGCGGTATCACGTTAATGCACGCGTTGGCAGACCACTGCACCATCAACACTCACCCCGATGGCACCACGGTGTGCCTGAACTATTCTGCAGCGCAAAGACCCTGAGGTCGATCGCTTCAAAGCTGTTGGTTTCCAACGGCTTTACTCGTTGTACGCGACGGTGGCCGCCTCAACGCTTGCGGCAGAGGCGGCCACCCGTGCGTGTTCCCGAATCAGAAGCCCGGGGGGTGCAGCGTTCCAGGCTGCGGCCCAAGCGGACCACCGGGAGGCGGCCCCCCAACCGGCCCACCTGGCCCCGGGGGACCGATCGGCCCACCCGGCCCGGCCGGCGGCGGTCCAGGCTGACCAGGGCCCGGTGGCGGCGGGAAGGGATCCGCTCCGGCTACCGCGCCACCGAAGCCCGTCGCGGCGATCCCGAGAACACCCGCTAACAACGAACCAGCGATTACCATCTTTATCTTCATCACTCGACCCCTTTCTCGTGTCTGTCCGTCAGTTCATTCCCGCAACTACGCGCGTAGTGCCGACCGACGGCCGACGCGCGCATTCCATCAACGCCCCTGGCCGGATGCCGGGGGCGGCGGCCCAAGCGGACCACCGGGAGCAGGTTGGTGGGCACCCGGCGATGGTTCGGGGGCCCAGGCTCCGGGAGGTGGTGGCGGAAGCTGCCCAGGCGGCGGCGGGAAGGCCGGTCTAGGCATCGGGGGCGGCGCTGCCCAGCCGCCGGCCGGACCGGCCCACCCTTGGGGCGGGGGCATGGGAGCACCGCACCCGCCCGGCGCGAAGCCGCACGGTGGTGGCGCCGGCATGGGGAACGGCCCCGGCGACAACGGCCCCGCCAAGAAGATCGCTAGGAACAGGGCTGTCAGTAGTGCGCCGGAAATGAACCCGGTCGCGCCGACTCCGACCGCGACGCCCACGGGGTGGCGCCGCACGAAGCCCGGTTCGGCCGGTGGGCTCAGCTGCTCGGCAGGAACCGCGATCGGCGGGCGCTGGTATTCCCCAGACGCCTCATCAGGTCTGGTCCGTGGTGGTTGCTCGTCGGCCATGCGTCCTCCAAATCTGTGAACTGCTGCGTGCCGGCGACGCTAGGAAGCGAATCTGGTCCCAACCTGAAGACATCGATCCGTGGCGTGATTTCTTCATGTTGGTTTCAGAAACCTGTCGAGAATGAAGAGATGAGCCATCGCTTCGACTCCGATCGAGTGCCGCGGCCGGCTGGCAGACCCCGCTCCGGCAGCGCAGCCCGGGTACTGGTCGTTGAGGACTCGGAGGCAATCCGCGAAATGGTGGGCGAAGCGCTGACCGATGCCGGGTACTTCACCGCGATGCGGCCCGATGGCGCAGGGCTGGAAGACGTGCTCGACGGCTTTCGGCCCGACCTGGTGCTGCTGGACGTGATGATGCCGGGGCGGGACGGCTTCGAGTTGATCGACGTCGTTCGCGATTGGGGCCAGGCCGGGATTGTGTTGCTCACCGCACGCGACGGACTGCCCGACCGGTTGCGCGGTCTCGACGGCGGCGCCGACGATTACGTCGTCAAACCCTTCGAACTGGCCGAGTTGATCTCGCGGGTGGGCGCGGTCTTACGCCGACGGGGCCGGCTTCCGGCGGTCGTCCAGTGTGGCGACCTGACGTTGGACCTCGACGCGGCAGTGGCCACGCGCGCGGGCACCGCGCTGGACCTCACCGGCACCGAACTGCGGCTGCTCGGCTTCCTGGTGGAGCAACGCGGGCGCATCGTCAGCACCGGGCAGATCCTGACCGCGCTGTGGGGCTATGACGCTTACGACGCCAATCTGGTGCATGTTCACATCAGCGGGCTGCGCCGGAAACTGGAAGCCCATGGACCGCGCATCCTGCATACCGTGCGCGGCATCGGTTATCGCCTGCAACCAGCACGGCCATGAACGACGACTCCGCCCCGGCGGTGCCGCGGACCCCGACCCCGTCGTTACGCCGGCGGGTTGCCGTGCTTGTCCTTGGCGTGCTCGCGGTGCTCCTGGTGGTGCTGGGCGTGACGATCGACGCGCTGCTGGGCATCCAGGCCCACCGTGATCTGCATGACCGGCTGATGGCCACCGCTGCGCGTGCCGATGCGCTGGCCGCCGGGAACACCCCGCCCGAGCAGCTGGTGGCGCAGCTCAGCGGCGGCGGGATCCGCGTGTTGCTGGTGGCCGCCGATGGAAACAGCTACGGGGACCCCGCGATCGCCCCAGACACGGTCGACGGCCCCACGGTCCCCCCTGCGCTGCCACCGCCACCACCGGGCTGGCAGCTCCCACCACCGCCGCCCGCATGGGGTCCCGCACCGCCGCCGCCCGCGGTCTTCCCGTTCCCGCCGCCCGCAGCACCACCGCCGGACGCCACCGCGACGGTCGTGGTGCACCCGTTGGCGTCGGGCGGGCGCGTGATCCTGGTCGCAGACACCACCCAAACCACCGCGCTGATTCGGCGGTTGCGTGAAGTGATGATCGCCGGTGGCGTAATCACCCTTGTAGTGGCCGGTCTCTTGCTGATCGTTGTGACCCGCACCGCCCTGCGGCCGCTGGACCGGCTCACCACCCTCGCCCGATCCATCACCACCGGCGATCGGGGACAGCGACTGCGGCCAGATCGCGCCGACACCGAATTAGGCCGGGCCGCAGCAGCTTTCGACGGCATGCTGGATGCGTTGGAAGCATCCGAACAGCGCACCCGCCAGTTCTTGGCCGACGCGGCCCATGAACTGCGCACTCCGATCACGGGTATCCAGGCCACCGCCGAGCAGATCTTGGGCGCCACTGTGCAAGCGGAGGACGACGCGTCAGCCAACAGCCAATACCGCCGCGCGACACTGTTACTCAACGAATCCCGGCGGGCGGGTCGGCTGGTCGCCGACATGCTCGACCTGAGCCGCATCGACGCGGGCCTGACCCTGCAACTGGCTGACACCGACCTCGCCGCCATCGCCGAAGCCGAACGCGAACGCGCGGCCGTGCTTTCCCCAGATCTGACCGTGAGCCGTACCGGTGATCCAACCGCGCCCATTCACGCCGACCACACCCGAGTCACCCAGATCGTGTCGAATCTCGTCGACAACGCCCGCCGGCACACCCCGGCCGGTGGCCACATCGTGCTCGATGTGCGCGAGGCCGATCACTCGGGATTGCGCTGTGCGGAGTTGACGGTCACGGACTCGGGACCGGGAATCCCGGACACCGACTGCGAACGAATCTTCGATCGCCTTGTCCGACTTGACTCTTCGCGCAACCGGGACCACGGCGGCGCCGGACTCGGCCTGTCCATCGCCCGCGCACTGGCGCGCGCCCACCATGGGGAGCTGACCTGCCTGCCCAACGACAGCGGGGCACGCTTTCGGCTCGTCCTGCCGCTACGCCCGGGTCCGGTGTACCCGGCGGCAGCTAGTCAGTAGACATCGCGCAGGTAACGATGACTCTTCATGAGGTCGTTGACATAGGCGTGTGCGGCGCCGTCGCTCATCCCGCCACAGCTGCCCACAATCGCGCGTAACGCCTCGTCGACGTCCTTGGCCATTCGCTCGGCGTCTCCGCACACATAGACATACGCGCCGTCCTGCAACCAGCCGAAGATGGCCCTTGCATTCTCCCACATACGTTGCTGCACATACTGTTTCGATTCACCGGGCGCTCCATCGCGGGAGAACGCCAAGTCGAGTCGGGTCAGCGTGCCTGACCGGAGGAACGCACCGAGCTCGTCGCCGTAGAGGAAGTCGCAGTGACGCCGCCGGTCTCCGAAGAACAACCATGATCGCCCGGACGCGCCGAGGGCCTGCCGCTCTTGCAGGAAACCACGGAACGGCGCGATGCCGCTGCCCGGGCCGATCATGATGATGGGTACGTCGGCCGCGGGCAACCGGAAAGCATGGTTGGGCCGCAGGTGTACGCGTACGGTGTCAGCGCGGTCCGCCAGGAATGTCGACGCGACGCCGCCGTGCCGGCGATCGCCGACCGTGTAGCGAACCGTCGCCACCGTGAGGTGCACGTGGTCGGGATGTACCAGTGGGCTCGACGCGATCGAATAGTCACGCGACTGAAGTGGACGCAAAGTGTCGACGACTTCGTCGACAGTCAGCCCGCCCAGCCGAATCAGGTCGAGCACGTCCTTGCCGTACCACCAAGAGCCCTGCCCGGCAACGGCTTCGGCGCCCAGCGCGTTCGCGGCGGCGGCGCCAGTGCGGGCGGCGACCAACGTCTGTAGCGCTCGCGACGGTGTGCGTATCTCGAGGTGCTCGGTGAGCAGCTCGCCGAGGTCCTCGTCATAGCCGACGACGGCGTGGTCGGCACCCACGCCCAGCTCGCTCAGAATCGCTTCAACGAGGACCGGATCGTTGCCGGCATGGACCGCGATGGAATCGCCCGCGTGGTAATCGATTCCAGAACCGAAGAGGTCGACCTCGTAGTGGCGGACCTCTTTGTCGGACTGGGCGGTGGTCAGCAGTCGGTTGACCACGACGCGCGCATCGAAGAGGGGATGGCTGCGATCGCGCCGTGCTTGTTCGGCATGGTCGGACGGGCGAGGCTCCGGCGCTCCGACGGCAATCGCGGGCGCAGGATCGGTGCGATCGGCCAGTAGCAGCTTGACGAGATCCTCCGTCCACGCCCGGGCCACCTGCCCATAGACGCCGTCGACGTCGACGCGGTCCATCAAACGGATTCCGCCCAGGGCTTCCAGTCGCTCATCGAGTAGCCGTCCGGCGTTGCAGAACTGCTCGTATCCGGTGTCGCCCAGGGCAAGCACCGCGAACCGCAGATGATCCAGCCGCTGCGCACCCTCGGCGCTGATCGCCTCCCAGAACAAGGAGGCGTTGTCCGGGAACTCGCCCTCCCCCCATGTCGAGCACACGACGACGAGGTGGGTCGCCGATTGCAGGTCGGCTGGCTCGACCTGGTTCAGTTCGACCGCGTCGGCGCCGACGGCGAGAGATTCTTCAACCGCTTCGGCGAACGTCATGGCGGCATCCTCGGCATTGCCCATGTCGCTGCCGTAGCCGACAACCAGCGAGAATCCTGGTTGAGAAGTCATGATCGCTCCCGTTGTCGTCGCGCGAGAATCACCGGCATCATAGCTTAGGCTTACCTTAGTTTTCTGTCACGAGAGTCGCAAGAACCTTCGCGGCCAGTGACCGGCAGGGCTAGCTGTTGTCGCGCTTGCGGGAGAGGAACGCCCGCATGTGCTGCTGAGGCTCGCCTGTCAGAAAGGCCAGACCGAACTGCTCAACGCTGTCTTCGATCGCCCCGTGCAGGGTCATATCGAACCATTTGTTGAGCAGGCGCTTTTGCTGACGAACCGCGGACGTGCCGAACCCACTGAGTTTCGTGGTGAGTTCGGCAATGCGGTGGTCGAGCTCGTCGGCGGCGACCACCTCGTGGACGAGTCCCCACCCAAGCGCCGTCGCGGCGTCGATCGTCTCGCCGGTCAGCAACAGCCAGCCCGCATGTGATGCTCCGATCAGCGCGGGCAGCATCGCCGAATGGATGACCGAGGGGATTCCCACGGCCACTTCCGGCATGCCGAATTTGGCTCCCGACTCCGCGATCCGCAGATCGCATGAGATCGCGACCTCCAGCCCACCGCCCAGGCACCAGCCCGCGAGCCTGGCGAGGACGGGTACCGGGCATTGGCGAATCGCTTCGCACAGGCCCGCGAGCCGGCGGATGAAGACCTCACCGGTGGCGCGGTCCAGGTCGACCATCTCGTTGATGTCGGCGCCACCGATGAATGCCTGCTCGCCCGCGCCGCGCAGCACCACGACGCGGACGTCGGTGTCGCCGCTGATCCCGCGGAACGCCTGGGACAGTTCCTCGATGGCCCCGCTACCCAAGATATTGAGCGTCCTGGAGTTGATCAGCTCGACGGTGACCAGGCCGCCATCGCGGCCCAGCCTGACGAATCGTGGCTCCAACTAAGGGCTTCGGTGCTCAGTAAAGCGGGACCCAGACACCGAAGAACCAGTAACCCCAACCGCCGAACTGCCAGTTGAAGACCGGAACAACGGTAAAGGTGTTGTAGGCGAACGGCGAGAAGTTGCTGCGCGCATACACCACGTCACGCGGGGGGCCGACCCACGGACGGTTCCAGCCACCCGGAGGCGGCGGGCCGTTCCAGCCACCCGGAGGCGGCGGGCCGTACCAGTGTGGCGGCGGGTGACCCGGCGGCGGGCCGTCGTTCCAGCCCCAGCCTCGCGGCGGCGGTGGAGGCGGGGCCCCGTGGCCGACAATGCTGAAGCCAACAGATGAGTCCATCGGTCCGCCGACCTCGGCGCTGGCCGTCAGGTAGGTCCCACGGGGCTGATACGGCTCGTGCGGCGGTTGAGTGCTCGGCGCAACAACGGTCCGAGTGGGCCGCTGTCCGGAGGGCGAGGTGGTTTGGCTGCCCGCCGGCGTCGTGGTTTGTGCGCTCGGCGCTGTGGTGGTTTGCTCGGCCGGCGTGGTCGTTTGGCTGGCCGGCGGGGTCGTGGTCTGTTGGGCCGGCGTCGTCGTTTGGCTGGCCGGCGGGGTCGTGGTCTGCGTGGCCGGTGCGGTCGTGGTTGGCGCGCTCGCGGTGGTTTGCGGCGCGGTGGTTTGCGGACTCGGTTGCTCAGTGGTCTGCGGCGCGGCCGTGGTCTGCGGCGCTGCGGTCGTCTGCGGAGCTGCCGTAGTCGCCGGCGCGGCAGTGGTCGCGGGTGCCGCTGTGGTGGCCGGCGGAGCGGTGGTTTCCGGCGCCTGCGGGCGCGGTCCGCCGGGCCCGCCGTGGCAACTGCCATTCGGGCATGCCGGCGGGTCGAGCGGGAAGGCGCTCGCGAATCCCGGGTTCAACGCCGAGATGCTGAGTCCCGCCACGAGCGCCACCGCGCTGACACGCTTCTTCGACATAGCTGCGTCCCCTCTGGGCCTTCGGCCCCGACGATGTCTCGTTGGCCCGCGCTACGGGCAGGTCACGTCCATCTCAAAAGGCTTGGTTAACGTCTGCGGCTGGTCCGGATTGGTCATATCGGTACCGGTCGCAGTGCCCTTGATCGCGTAGTACCGCAAGCGCGACCAGCTGGCTCGAGCCCACGACGTCTTGCGGCGCATCGCCGCCGGCGAGATCAACTCCCGCCAGCTGCCCGAGAACGCGGCGTTGCTGGCCCGCAGCGAGCCCATCCCGGTGCCCGCAGTGGTGCTGCATTTGCCCATCGCACAGGTCGGCCCGCGTTCAGCAGCCTGACTGGCGCACCGCGACCGTGAACGTTTGTTCACCGAGTCGACCGGGTAGTCGACCGCGACGGAACAACAGTCCGTCGACCCGGAGGCCCATGATGACTTACGACCTGACCCCGACGGCCGCGCAGCACGACCTGGCCCGGCGGGCGCACGAATTCTCCGAGTCCGTGATCCGCCCGGTCGCGCTCGAGTACGACCAGCGGCAGGAGTTTCCCTGGCCGGTCCTCGAGGAAGCGGCCGAACGCGGCTTCTACAGTCCGCTGTTCTACCGCGACCTGATCGGTGATCGCACCGGCCTGTCGCTGCCGATGTTCATGGAGGAGTTGTTCTGGGGCTGCGCCGGAATCGGCTTGGCGATCGTGATGCCGGCGCTGGCTCTCTCGGCGATCGGTCAGGCCGCATCCCCCGAACAGATGCTGGAGTGGGCGCCCGAATGTTTCGGCACCCCAGGCGATCTCAAGCTCGCTGCCCTGGCGATTTCCGAGCCGGAGGGCGGCAGCGATGTACGCAATCTTCGCACCCGGGCACGCCGCGACGGCGACGACTGGATCATCGACGGGCACAAGATGTGGATCGGAAACGGCGGCATCGCCAACGTGCACGTCGTCAATGCCGTCGTCGACGAAGAACTCGGCCACCGCGGCCAGGCCCTCTTCGTGGTGCCGGGCGGCACGCCCGGCCTGGAACTGGTGCGCAAACTCGACAAACTGGGCTGTCGCGCATCCCACACCGCGGAGTTGCGCTTCAACAGCGTTCGCGTCCCCGCTGCCAATTTGCTTGGCGGGCAAGAGAAGCTAGAGCACAAACTCGCCAAGGCCCGCGCGGTCGTCGCGGGAGGACAGCGCTCGGGCTCGGCGACCCTGGGCACGTTCGAACAGACCCGCCCGATGGTCGCGGCCCAGGCGATCGGCATCGCGCGCGCGGCATTGGAGTACGCGACGGCATATGCCACGGAGCGCGAGGCGTTCGGCGCACCGATCATCGACAATCAGGGCATCGCTTTCCCGCTGGCCGACCTGGCCACAGATCGATGCGGCCCGGCTGCTGACCTGGCGGGCTTCCTGGATGGCCGCCAACGAAGTCCCCTTCGAGCGCGGCGAGGGCTCGATGGCCAAGCTCGCCGCCAGCGAAGTCGCCATCAAAGCCACCGAGCGCGCGGTCCAAACCATGGGAGGCTGGGGCTACATCACCGATCACCCTGTCGAGAAGTGGTATCGAGATGCCAAGCTGTACACCATCTTTGAGGGCACCAGCGAGATTCAGCGGATGGTCATCTCCAATGCGCGGGGCGCCACCGTGGGCACCCCGCCGCTGCACGTCGTGCTGGAACCGTCCGGCGGACCGCTGAACCGGATGTTCGGCCGGGGAGCCCCGTTGCGGTCCCGCGCCGCCGACGCCGCGTTGTCGGTGAAGGATCAGGTCCCCGAGCCGATCATGCGGGTGGCCATGCGGATGCTGCGGCCGCCGGGCAGGTAGGCCGGCGAGCGCGGGTAGCGTCGCCGTATCAGGCTCGCAACAGAGGGGGCACGGTGAGCAACCTCGAGAACGCGCCGGCCGAAGTCACCTGCAGCGCTACAGGGGTTGCGGAGACCGAGGTGCTACATCCGCGGGAAGTTCCGCTCGGCGGCCCGCGGGCCATCCGGGTGCAACGGACCCTGCCGCAGCGACAGCGGTCGCTGATCGGAGCCTGGTGCTTTATCGACCATTACGGCCCCGTCCGGGCGCGCATGGATGTACCCCCGCATCCGCACACCGGACTACAGACGGTGAGCTGGTTGTTCAGCGGGGAAGTGGAACATCGCGACAGTGCGGGAGTGCACGCCTTCGTCCGGCCCGGCGAGTTGAATCTGATGACCGCGGGTGCGGGGATTTGTCATTCCGAGGTCTCGGTCGAGTCGGACGCTGTTCTGCACGGACTGCAGCTGTGGGTCGCCCTGCCCGATTCCGATCGCGGCACCGAACGCGGCTTCGCACACTATGTGCCGGACCCCATCGCGCTGGCGGGCGCGCACGCGCGGGTGTTCCTGGGCGAGCTGGCCGGTAGCCGGTCTCCGGTGCATACGTTCACCCCGCTTCTCGGAGCCCAGATCGATCTCGACCCGAACGCCGAACTGCACCTCGACATCGACCCGGCGTTCGAGCACGGTGTGCTCTGCGATACCGGGACCGTGGCGATGAGCGGAACGACTCTCGCCGTCGCCGCGCTCGGCTATCAAGGCCCGGGCGGCGCAGCCGTGCACCTGCGCAATGTTGGGCAGCAGCCCGCGCGGGTAATGCTGTTGGGAGGCGTGCCGTTCCCCGAAGAGCTGCTGATGTGGTGGAACTTCGTCGGGCGCACTCACGATGAAATCGTCGGGTACCGCCAGCTTTGGGAGGACGCCGACGCACGCTTCGGCGCCGTCAGCGGCTACCGGGGCACGCTCACGCGGCTGCCGGCCCCAGCGCTGCCGACCGCCCGGCTACGGCCACGACCGATACCGAACGGAACGACTGGAGAGGAAACGACATGACGACAACCGATAAGACCGGCGCGGAAACCACCGTCACGGAGGGCCATCAGACGTACGCCATCGCCGTCGAAGGCAAGACGGTCGGCCACGCCGATTACGCGGACCGCGGCGAGCAGCGTGTCTTCTACCACACCGTGGTAGACCCGGAATTCGGCGGACGCGGCCTGGCGACCATCCTCATCGAGGAGGCCCTGAACGGGGCGCGGGATGCCGGCAAACGAATCGTCCCAGTGTGCTCGATGGTCGAGAGCGTGCTCAAGAAGCACCCCGAGTTCGACGATGTCACCGACCCCGTGACCGCCGAGGTACGAGGCTGGGCGCAAACCCAGCCCAGCAGCTAGCGGGCCGCCAGTCAACGGCGGCTTTACTGGAAGCGAACCTCCGGCACGGCCGCTGTCAACTGGCAGCTAAATTCCCGTCGGTGCGATTGGCGGCCCATGCGGTTTCGGCGGACAATGCCACGTGACTTAACGTGTTATCGCAGGGCAGCTGGGTAAATCGGGTACTCACTTAGCTAGACATGCCAGCGGCGGCAGTAGTAGCCGGACCTCCCAGCTAACTCACAGTCTCCGTGAGCAAAATGATGGACTCAGGCGGCCAGGCCAGGCCTTGGCGGCGTGTTCGTTTGCCGTTTACCCAAGCGGCGCGCGCCGGGCCTGCTCGATCGGAGGGAAAAGTGGACTTCGGGGTACTGCCGCCGGAGATCAACTCTGCGCGCATCTACGCCGGACCTGGCTCAGGACCGATGCTTGCCGCGGCGTCGGCATGGGAGGCCCTGGCCGCGGAGTTGTATTCGACAGCAACCTCCTATCAGGCGGCAATTGCTGAGCTGACCTCCGGACCCTGGCTGGGTCCGGCGGCAGCAACCATGGCCGGCGCCGCCGCTCCCCTTGTGGCCTGGTTGAGAACCGCCGGCGAGCAGGCGGAGCAGACGGGCAACCAGGCCGTTGCGGCGGCCGCCGCCTACGAGGCCGCGTTCGCGGAGACGGTGCCTCCGCCGGTGGTCGCCGCGAATCGCACTCTGCTGGCAGCGCTGGTCGCGACGAACTTCTTCGGGCAGAACACGAGTGCGATTGCGACTACCGAAGCGCAGTACAGCGAGATGTGGGCGCAGGACACCGGTGCCATGCAGTCCTACGCGACCTCGTCGGCATCGGCCACATCACTGACCCCGTTCGAGTCGCCGTCGTCGAGCACCAGCACCGACGGGACCGCCTACCAAGCCGACGCGGTCGCCCAAGCCGCCGGTACGTCCGTCGGCAACGCGCAGCAGAACGTCCAGCAAGCCATCTCCGCCGTCCCCAACGCGCTGATCAACCTGGCCAGCCCAGCCGACGCCTTTGGATTCGGGGGGCGGGACCTGCTTGGCCTGCTCGCGGACCTGAGTGCTGTTTTTCTCGATCCGGAGATCGGGGCGGCGGGACTTGCGGCCGACACCTCGCTGGGGACGACGGCTCTGCCCTACGACGTGGGCGGATATTGGACCGGTGTCCACACCGACGACATCGTCAGCGGCTGGGCCGGTGTACAGCCATGGCCGGGCAATGCGCCGGCACCGCCGACATCCTTTCCGGTGCTCACCGAACCGGCATCGACGGTTTCCGGGCAGTTCCGCCACGCGCCCTCGGTCGGGCGGCTGTCGGTGCCGCCGGCGTGGGTGGCCGCGGCCCCGGAATTACGCGCGATGACGACAGCACTGCCTGCCGCGACCGTCGGCGCCGCCGCCCAGGCCACGGGCTCCAGCGCGGGAAGCCTGTTCAGCCAGATGGCCCTGGCCAGCATGGCCGGACGCGCTATGGCGGGCACCACCGGCGGCGCTGGCGCTCGAACCCAGGAGCGCGTCGGGATCCCCGGGCGCAAACCCAAGGATTCCCGGCCTGCCGAACCGATCGAAGCGGCCCAGATTCCAGCGGGCGGCCCGATCACGAGTATCGCCGCCGAGCTGCGTGAGCTGGCCTCCCTGCGCGACGCCGGAATTCTCACCCAAGACGAATTCATCGAGCAGAAGCAGCGCCTGCTGCCGCGTGATCCCTAACGCTAGGCAGAGGTCAAATGCGCACTGGCGTCGTGTAACTCATTGCGGCGCAGTGCCATTGGCGTCACGGCAAGGACGTCGCCGGCTTCGACCACCGCACGGGTGATGGGAGTGAGAGCTCCGAACAGCGCCTCCACCTCGTCGTCGCTCAGTGCGTCAAGCGCCGACAGTCCGAGCGCATCGGTGCTCGATTCGACGTGATCTTTGAGTTCGGCGCCGGCGGCGGTGAGCGAGCCGTCCTCGTTCAGTAGCCCACGCTCGGCCAGCCGCTGCTCGTGGTGGCGCCATTCGGTCTCGTCGTAATCGCGAGTGCGCGCGATGTAGTCGCGCGGGACGCGGTCGGCCGCCGCATGCAGCACATTGCATTCCCGGCCCGAGATGCCTGCCGCGGTCAATACCGCCACATGGCCGTCACCGCGGTGTTCGCGCAACAGCGTGGTGGCATGCCACAGGGCGGCGAGCGGATTGTCCGGCCAGGGCAGGGCGCGGTTCGCGGCGAACAGCGGCCGCCCATCGACACCCGCCTGGCGCACCGCCTTTCCCGCTAATTCGGCTGCAACACTGACGTTTTCGTCTTCTTGCAGCCCGTAGCGGCGCAGCGCCGCGACCGCTGAGTCCTGGCGGGCGCGCAACGCGGCATCGGGACCGGCGATCTGCCAGGCGGCCGGCAAGGCCTTGGCCACCCGCTGGGCAGCGAAGTTGTGGAAGATCGCGGTCACCAGCTCCGCCGGGGCGATGCCCAGCGGGGCGGACCGGGCCGCGAAGTAGCCCATCCAAAAGCCCCGGTATCCCAGCCCGTCGAGTGCTGCCCGCGCCTCCGGCGCGAAGTAGGTCACCGCGTGCACCGGCTCGAAACGGTCATAGAAGCGTCGCGCCAGCTCTGGTTTTCTGCGCATGGTTGCAGTGAAGCACCCGGTCCGGACGCGACCGACCCCGGTCCCTACGTCGGTCCGGGAAGCTCGCCCAGCGCGCTCAGTTCGGCGTGTACTTGGCCGATCGCGGATTTGTACTGCTCGTCGCTGAGGGTCTTCGCGTAGTAGCGATCATTGCGCAGCTGATACTGCTGGGCGCGCAGTTCCCGGACGCGTTCGAGCCGGGCGGTGTCGTCGGCGGAGAAAGTAAGCTCCTGCAAGGAGATTCGACCCGCGAGAACTTCTTCAACCGGGGAAAGCCGATAGCCGCATCTCGCCAGAAATTCAAAATACACCTCGCAGTAATCGCGTTGCCCGCCTTGCCAGCTGCGGTTCGCGGTATGCCACTCGAAAGCGGCGAGCACCATCGCCATGATCACCGCGGCGGGCCGACTGTCGACATCGACCAGCGTCTCCAAGTCCTCGTATTCGGCGTCGTCGGTTCCCAGCAGCGCAGCCGCGACCTTCATGCTGGCGGGGCAGTGCAGCCTGGTGAGGAAATGGAAACTGCGGGCGACGAGGACTTCGGAGCCGGGCGGCGGCGGTGCCGCCCAGACGATGTTGTTGCGAATCCAGTCCCGCCGCGCTGCGGTGACGGCGGCGGCTCGCCGATCCAGTTCACGGAGCAGCACCCAGTCGCGCTTGGCATCGGCGGCTGCTTCGGATTCCAGCTTCACCGGTTGAGAACCGGCGTACGTAGTACCGGCCGTGATCTCGCTAAAAGCAAGTGGGCGCCCCATGTCCCAGGTCATATAGCCTGCGTAAACATCGAGCTCGACGGAATTGGCACGTCGGAGCAAGTCGCCCAATGTCGTTTTCCCGGGCAGCATTCGGCAGATCTGGTCCTCCAGGCGGAGGTCGTCACGGGTGTAGATCAGGCCGATGTCGCTGCGGCGGTTCAACTCATCGGTGTTGACGTCGACACGCCACCCCGCGGGCCCGGCAACCCCCGGGATGTAGTGGGCCGAGATCTCAACGAGAAGATCGTCGACGGTCGCGTCGTCAGAGAAAATCCAAAATTCTCGATGGGATTCGACGTCGTCTCCCATCGCCACCGAGCTGCGATCGATCGTGACCTTGACTGTGTCGGTCATGGCTCAAGTTCTACTGATCGCGGCGCGGACGGGGTAGTCACCCGATCGCTAATCGCGCTCAATGGGTGGCAATTGGGAAAGGCCACGACCCCTCGCGGAGTTCGTGGCCTTTGCGCCTGCGGTTCCAACCAACCGCCGTGGTGGGCGAAGGGGTCTGTGATTCATTGACATAGAGGACGGATGTCTCCCGACATAGAGGACAGCCCAGTGATCGCGAGGTGTCCTCATGTCCAAGGCCCGTTTGGTCGTTGCCGCCGTCGAGATTGAGCACCGGCCAATCAGTGAGGTCGCCCGAGATTATCGGGTGGCACGCTCATGGACCTATGTCCTGCTGGCCCGTTACCGTGCCCAGGGCCAGGCCGGACTCGAGCCGCGCTCACTGCGGCCAGGCATCCACTGGCGAGTGCGCACCGACCGCGTCGACAGCTACGGCAAGCTCACCCTGCGCCACGCCGCACGCCTGCACCACATCGGCATCGGCCACCGCTGGGCCAACACCCCCCTGCTCATGCTCATCGCCGACCTCAACATCCGCATCGTGGCCACCCCCGGCGGCCAACTCATCCGCGAACTCACCCTCGACACCAACACCGACTACCAACCCCAAAAACAGAAAACACCCCCAACCAACAACTGAGGGTGTTCACTATGTCGCGAGACATCTGTCCTCGATGTCTCGCGACATCACATGGTGGGCGAAGGGGGACTTGAACCCCCACGTCCCGAAGGACACTGGCACCTGAAGCCAGCGCGTCTGCCATTCCGCCACTCGCCCGGGGAAAACAACCGATGGACCATATCACTGTAGTGGCCGTTCGCACTAACCGCTGCGGTGGCCGGCCCCGCCCGTTCGGCGTCGGCGGTGGTGCCTCGGTATCAGTTTGACCTGCATGAATGTGATTCTCAGAATTCTCACGGTGACGCAGCCTCACCGTGTCCCGATAACATGCATGGGTGATGCGACACGCGGGCGGGTGGTTTGCCTTGCGCCGGCGATATACCGCGACAAGTGCGGGCGAGCGCTGAAGCATGGGTAGCCAACGGGGGCTCGCTGCCCGGATCGAGCGCAAGCTGGAGTCGACTGTCGGCGACGCATTTGCCCGCATGTTCGGGGGTTCGATCGTCCCCCAAGAGGTTGAGGCGCTTTTGCGCCGTGAAGCCGAGGACGGTCTGCAGCCGCTTCGCGGGAATCACCTTTTGGCGCCCAACGAATACGTCATTACCCTCGGTGTGCACGACTTCGAGAAGGTGGGCGCCGATCCGGATCTCACGTCGAGCGCATTCGGTCGATACCTGGCCGACTATATCCATGAACAGGGGTGGGAAACGTATGGTGATGTCGTCGTTCGGTTCGAGCAATTGCCGAACCTGCATACCGGACAGTTTCGCGCCCGCGGTTCTGTCAACCCCGATGTCGAGCCCCGCCCGAAGTTCAATGATCCCGCCCGGCCACAATCAAGTCAGGCGTTCAGCGCAGAACCAGGAGTACCACCAATGACTGACAACTCGAGCTACCGCGGTCAGGGGCAGGGGCGTCCCGGCGACGAGTATTACGACGAGCGTTACGGGCGTCCGCAGGACGACCAGCGCGGCGGGCAGGAACCCCAGGGCGGGCACGACCCTCGCGGCGGATATCCGCAGGAGCCGGGCGGTTACCCGGCGCAGGGCGGTTACCAGGCGCCTCGCCCCCCCGAACAGGGCGGCTACCAAGAGCAGCGCGGCGGGTACCCCGAGCAGGGCGGCTACCCGGACCAGCGCGGGGGCTATCCCGAACAAGGCGGCTATCCGCAGCAAGGCGGCTACCCCGGCCAGGGCGGCTACCCGGAACAGGGTCGCGGTTACGACCAGGGTCAGGCCGGCTACCCGCCGTCGTATGAGCAGCGGCCGCCTGCCGGCGGCGGCTATGGCGGCCCGGGTTACGACCAGGGCGGTCAGGGTTACGACCAAGGCGGTCAGGGTTACGACCAGGGCTACCGCCAGGGCGGCGGCTACGGACAGCCCGGCGGTGGCCAGCAGGGCTACGGCGGCGGTTACAGCGAGTACGGTCGCGGTCCGGCTCGTCCCGAAGAAGGCGGCTATGCCCCCCCGGGCGCCCCAAGCGCGCCCGAGCAGCAGCGGCCGTCCTACCCGGACCAGGCTGGCGGATACGACCACGGCTACCAGCCGGGTGGCCAGGGTTACGGCGGCCAGCAGGAGTACGGCGGCGGGGACTACACCCAGTACGCGGAGAACGTTCCGGCCGGTGGGTATGGCCAGCAGGCCGGGGCTGGATACCCCGAAACCGCGCACCGCGACTACGAGTACGGCCAGCAAGGCGAGTACGGCCAGCAGGCCGACTATGGTCAGCAGGCCGGCGGCGGCTACGGCGGTTACGGCCAGGGCGGTTATGGGTCGGCCGGGGCGGCGGTCACGCTGCAGCTCGACGACGGCAGCGGCCGGACCTACCAGCTGCGCGACGGATCGAACATCGTCGGTCGCGGACAAGACGCCCAGTTCCGGTTGCCAGACACCGGTGTGTCACGGCGCCACCTGGAAATCC
This sequence comes from Mycobacterium sp. 050272, assembly GCF_039023525.1. NCBI lineage: Bacteria > Bacillati > Actinomycetota > Actinomycetes > Mycobacteriales > Mycobacteriaceae > Mycobacterium > Mycobacterium sp. 050272. Next base: position 109,570 of record NZ_JBCHKV010000009.1, read on the forward strand.
GCTGGGACGGACAGGTCGCCCTGCTGTCCGACCTCAACTCCACCAACGGCACGACTGTGAACAATGCGCCGGTACAGGAGTGGCAGTTGGCCGATGGCGACGTGATCCGCTTGGGCCACTCGGAGATCATCGTCCGGATCCACTGAACGCACCGGGCATAAGCTGCCGTGCTTCGCCCCGCGTCGACCGCCCTCCAAGTATCGTGACGTTGCTTGGTTTCATGAGGTGCGGCGCCAGGACGGAAAGGACGCCAGATGCAGGGACTGGTACTGCAGCTGACGCGCGCCGGATTTTTAATGCTGTTATGGGTATTCATCTGGGCCGTTCTCCGGATCTTGAAGACTGACATCTACGCACCAACCGGTGCGGTCATGGTTCGCCGCGGTTTGGTATTGCGCGGCACGTTGCTGCCATCCCGCCAGCGCCGCCATGCCGCCCGCTATCTGGTGGTGACCGAAGGAGCGTTGGCAGGTGCACGCATCACGCTCAGCGGGCAGCCGGTGTTGATCGGACGCGCGGACGACTCGACGCTGGTGCTGACCGACGACTATGCCTCAACGCGGCACGCCCGGCTGTCTCAGCGCGGCTCCGAATGGTACGTCGAGGATCTAGGATCGACCAACGGCACTTACCTTGACAGGGCGAAGGTGACCACTGCGGTACGAGTTCCTATCGGAACGCCGATTCGGATCGGCAAGACGGCAATCGAGCTGCGCCCGTGACTTTGGTCCTGCGATATGCCGCGCGCAGCGACCGCGGCCTGGTACGCGCCAATAACGAAGACTCGGTCTATGCCGGCGCTCGACTTCTGGCCCTGGCCGACGGCATGGGCGGCCACGCCGCCGGCGAGGTCGCGTCCCAGTTGGTGATCGCCGCGTTGGCTCACCTCGACGATGACGAACCCGGAGGCGACCTGCTCGCCAAGCTCGATACGGCGGTGCGCGCCGGCAATTCGGCCATCGCCGCACAGGTAGAGATGGAGCCCGACCTCGAAGGGATGGGCACCACGCTGACCGCAATCCTGTTCGCGGGCAACCGGCTTGGGCTGGTGCACATCGGAGACTCGCGCGGCTACCTGCTCCGCGACGGCGAGCTGACCCAGATCACCAAGGACGACACCTTCGTCCAAACCTTGGTCGACGAGGGGCGGATCACCAAGGAAGAAGCGCACAGCCACCCGCAGCGATCGCTGATCATGCGCGCGCTGACCGGCCACGAGGTCGAGCCCACCTTGACGATGCGCGAGGCCCGCGCCGGTGACCGCTACCTGCTCTGTTCCGACGGGCTGTCCGATCCGGTCAGCGACGAGACCATCCACGAGGCGCTGCAGATTCCCGACGTCGCCGAAAGTGCTTACCGCCTAATCGAATTGGCGCTGCGCGGCGGCGGTCCCGACAACGTGACGGTGGTGGTCGCCGACGTCGTCGACTACGACTACGGCCAGACCCAGCCGATTCTCGCCGGTGCGGTATCCGGTGAGGAAGACCAGCTGACGCTGCCCAACACCTCGGCGGGCCGGGCTTCCGCGATCGGTCCCCGCAAAGAAGCCGCCAAACGCGTTGTGCCGCAAGAGGAGCCAGCGCCCCGGCCACGCTTTGCGTGGCGCCGGATGGTGATCGTCGTGACGCTAGTGGTGCTGCTGGCACTCACCGGCCTGGCCATCGGGCGGGCCATCATCCGAAGCAACTACTACGTCGCCGAAAACGACGGCGCGGTTTCGATCATGAAGGGGATTCAAGGGTCGCTGCTGGGCATGTCCCTGCACGAACCCTATTTGGTGGGCTGTCTGAACGCACGCAACGACCTGTCGATCATTAGTTTCAGTCAATCCGGTGGCCATCCCGACTGCCGGCTCATGCAGTTGCAGGATCTGCGCCCCGCCGCACGCGCGCAAGTGTTGGCCGGGCTGCCGGCCGGCACGCTCGATGAGGCCGAATCGCAGCTGAAAGAATTGTCGGCCAACAACCTCCTGCCGCCCTGCCCGCCGCCGCGCGCGACGTCGCCACCCGGGTCGCCGAGCCCGGCGACCAGCGGAACGACACCGCCGAGCGCCCCTGTGCCCACCACCCCTTCCAGCGGACCCCCACCCAGCAGCACAGCTCCGAGTACCGCCCCCGCCAGTACCCCTCCGGCACCGCCCGCGACCCCGTCGCCCACGACCACTTCCCCGGCGGTGACTACGCTCCCGCCACCCCCACCTCAGCCGGGCATCGACTGCCGGGCGGCTGCATGACCACACAGGTCCAACCGCCGGTCACGGTGACGCCGCCGTTGCGGACCCGGCGTAACTCCGAGTTCCTGCTGTTGTGCTTCGCCGCGGTGATCACCGTCGCCGCGTTGCTGATCGTCGACGCCAACCAGGAGCGCGGCCTGCGCTGGGGTGTGGTCAGCTACGGGCTGGCCTTCCTGGCCTTGTTCGGCGGCGCGCACCTGGCCATTAGGCGCTTCGCCCCCTACACCGACCCGCTACTGCTGCCAATTGTGGCGCTGCTCAACGGACTTGGCTTGGTGATGATCCACCGGCTCGACCTGGTCGGCAATGAGCTCAGCGGTCGTCATCACCCGAGCGCAACCCAGCAGATGTTGTGGACACTGGTCAGCGTTGCCGCGTTCGCGCTCGTCGTCACGTTCCTCAAAGACCACCGGCAGCTGGCGCGCTATGGCTACATATTTGGGCTCACGGGTCTGGTCTTCTTGGCGATCCCCGCCCTGCTGCCCGCCTCGCTGTCCGAGCAGAACGGTGCCAAGATCTGGATTCGCTTGCCGGGCTTCTCGATTCAGCCTGCCGAGTTCTCCAAGATTCTGCTGCTGATCTTCTTTTCCGCTGTGCTGGTCGCCAAGCGCGGCCTGTTCACCAGCGTCGGCAAGCACCTGATGGGAATGACCCTGCCCCGCCCGCGGGACCTCGCGCCGCTGTTGGCGGCGTGGGTGACCTCGATCGCTGTGATGGTCTTCGAGAAAGACCTCGGCACTTCGCTACTGCTGTACGCGTCGTTTCTGGTAGTGGTCTACCTGGCCACCCAGCGCTTCAGCTGGGTGATCATCGGCTTGGTGCTGTTTGCCGCGGGAAGCGTTGTCGCATATTTCATTTTCGCGCATGTACGGACGCGCGTGCAGATGTGGTGGGACCCGTTCTCCGACCCCGACGGCAGCGGCTACCAGATCGTGCAGTCACTTTTCAGCTTTGCTACCGGGGGCATCTTCGGCACCGGTCTGGGCAACGGGCAGCCCGACACGGTACCGGCCGCATCCACCGATTTCATCATCGCCGCCTTCGGTGAAGAGCTCGGACTGGTCGGGCTGGCCAGCATCTTGATGCTGTACACCATCGTGATCGTTCGGGGCATGCGCACGGCGATCGCCACCCGCGACAGCTTCGGCAAGCTGTTGGCCGCGGGTCTCGCGTCGACGCTGGCGATCCAGTTGTTCATCGTCGTCGGCGGCGTCACCCAGCTCATTCCGCTGACCGGGCTGACGACGCCGTGGATGTCATACGGCGGATCCTCGCTGCTGGCCAACTACGTGCTGTTGGCCATCCTGGCGCGGATTTCACACAGCGCCCGACACCCGTTGCGATCCCGCACGCGCGACACGTCGCCAATCGCGGCGGCCGGCACCGAGGTGATCCAGAAGGTATGAACACCTCTCTCCGCCGGATCTCGATGACCGTGATGGCGTTGATCGTGCTCCTTCTGCTCAACGCGACCATGACGCAGGTGTTCGCCGCTGACGGGTTGCGGGCCGACCCACGCAATCAGCGGGTCCTGCTCGACGAGTACTCGCGTCAGCGCGGCCAGATCATCGCGGGCGGCCAGCTGCTGGCCTACTCGGTCGCCACCGACAGCCGGTACCGTTTCCTGCGGGTGTACCCCAACCCCGCGGTATATGCGCCGATCACCGGCTTCTATTCGCTGCGCTACTCCAGCTCCGGCCTGGAGCGTGCCGAGGACTCGCTGCTCAACGGTTCCGACGAGCGGCTGTTCGGGCGCCGGCTGGCCGACTTCTTCACCGGCCGCGATCCCCGCGGCGGCAATGTCGACACCACGATCAATCCCCGGATGCAGCAGGCGGCCTGGGACGGGATGCAGCAGGGTTGCGGCGGCCCGCCGTGCAAGGGAGCCGTGGTGGCTCTGGAGCCGTCCACCGGCAAGATCCTGGCCATGGTGTCTTCGCCGTCGTATGACCCCAACCTGCTGGCCTCGCACGACGCCGAGGTGCAGGCGCAGGCATGGCAGCGGCTGCGCGACGATCCGGACAACCCGCTCACCAACCGGGCGATCTCGGAGACCTACCCACCCGGGTCGACCTTCAAGGTGATCACCACCGCGGCGGCGCTGCAGGCCGGTGCCAAGGATGACGAGCAGCTGACGGCGGCGCCCACGATCCCGCTGCCCAACAGCACCGCGACGCTGGAGAACTACGGTGGCACGCCGTGTGGCGACCAACCGACCGTGTCGCTGAGCGAGGCCTTCGCCAAGTCGTGCAACACGGCATTTGTCCAGCTGGGCATCCTTACTGGGTCCGAGGCGCTGCGCAGCATGGCGCATTCGTTCGGCCTGGATAGCAGCCCGAGCGTCATTCCGCTTCAGGTGGCGGAATCGACGGTTGGGATAATCGCGGATGCCGCCGCTCTCGGGATGTCTAGCATCGGGCAGAAGGACGTGGCACTGACTCCGCTGCAGAACGCGGAGATCGCCGCGACCATCGCGAACGACGGCGTGATGATGCAGCCTTACCTGGTCGAGAGCCTCAAGGGACCGGACTTGGCCAACATCAGCACGACTGCGCCCTATCAGCAGCGTCGCGCGGTATCCCCGCAGATCGCCGCTAAGCTGACAGAGCTCATGGTCGGTGCCGAGAAGGCTGCACAGCAGAAAGGGGCCATTCCCGGCGTGCAGATCGCATCCAAGACCGGTACCGCAGAGCATGGCGCCGACCCGCGCAACACTCCGCCGCACGCGTGGTACATCGCGTTCGCGCCCGCGCAGGCACCGAAGGTTGCCGTGGCCGTGCTCGTGGAAAACGGTGCCGACCGCCTCTCCGCGACCGGCGGTGCGCTCGCGGCGCCGATCGGACGGGCCGTCATCCAGGCCGCATTGCAGGGGGGGCCATGAGCCCACGAGTTGGAGTGACGCTGTCGGGCAGGTACCGGCTGCAGCGCCTCATCGCTACCGGCGGCATGGGCCAGGTCTGGGAGGCGGTGGACAGCCGGCTGGGCCGGCGCGTAGCGGTCAAGGTCCTCAAGGCGGAGTTCTCTCAGGACCCGGAGTTCATCGAGCGGTTCCGCGCCGAGGCGCGCACCACCGCGATGCTCAATCACCCGGGTATCGCCGCCGTGCACGACTACGGGGAAAGCCAGATGGACGGCGAGGGCCGCACCGCCTATCTGGTGATGGAGCTGGTCAACGGTGAGCCGCTGAACTCGGTGCTCAAGCGCACCGGCCGGCTGTCGCTGCGGCACGCACTGGACATGCTCGAGCAGACGGGCCGTGCGCTGCAGATCGCGCACGCCGCCGGGCTGGTACACCGCGACGTCAAACCCGGCAACATCCTGATCACCCCGACCGGCCAGGTGAAGATCACCGACTTCGGTATCGCCAAGGCCGTCGATGCCGCGCCGGTCACCCAGACCGGCATGGTGATGGGCACCGCTCAATACATCGCGCCCGAACAGGCGCTGGGCCATGACGCCACCCCCTCCAGTGACGTGTACTCCCTGGGAGTTGTTGGCTACGAAGTGGTTTCGGGGAAGAGACCATTCACCGGTGACGGCGCCCTGACGGTCGCGATGAAGCACATCAAGGAGCCTCCGCCGCCGCTGCCGCCCGAGCTTCCGCCCAACGTGCGCGAACTCATCGAGATCACGCTGGTGAAGAACCCCGGCATGCGCTACCGCAGCGGTGGCCCCTTCGCCGACGCCGTGGCGGCGGTCCGCGCCGGGCGCCGTCCACCACGGCCGAGCCAATCGCCGCCGCCCGGACGGGCCGCGCCGGCGGCCATACCGTCCAGTCCGCAGACCCGTACCACCGCCGCACCCAGTGCGCGAGGCGGTGCACCCACCCGGTCGCGGCCGGCCACGAGCAGTCGTCGTCCACCGCCGGCCCGTCGCACCTTTTCGTCGGGTCAGCGCGCGCTGCTGTGGGCCGCCGGGGTGCTGGGCGCGCTCGCCATCATCATCGCGGTGCTGATCGTCATCAATTCCCGTGGCGACACTCAGCAACAGCCTCCGCCTCCGACAGTCACCGACACCGGGACGCCGCCGGCGAGCAAGACTCCCAGCGGTTCGGGCCCGAGTTTGCGGCTGGATTGGACGGATCGCGGCGCGATAAGTAATTCTGGATTCCACAGCAGGCCACCCGAACTGAGCTGGGCTACCCCCTCAACGCCCAGCCGGTCGACGGCCCGACACGAGACAGCGCAATGACCACCCCGCAACACCTGTCCGACCGCTACGAACTGGGCGACATACTCGGTTTCGGCGGTATGTCGGAGGTTCACCTAGCCCGCGACGTCCGCTTGCACCGCGACGTCGCGGTGAAGGTGCTGCGCGCCGATCTGGCCCGCGATCCGAGCTTCTACTTGCGCTTCCGTCGCGAGGCGCAAAACGCCGCGGCACTCAACCACCCCGCGATCGTCGCCGTCTATGACACCGGCGAGGCTGAGACGCCCGCCGGTCCGCTGCCCTACATCGTCATGGAATACGTCGACGGTGTCACCTTGCGCGACATCGTGCACAACGACGGACCCCTGCCGCCACGCCGCGCGATCGAGATCATCGCCGACGCGTGCCAGGCCTTGAACTTCAGCCACCAGAACGGCATCATCCACCGCGACGTCAAGCCGGCGAACATCATGATCAGCACGACCAACGCGGTCAAGGTGATGGACTTCGGCATCGCGCGGGCCATCGCCGACAGCGGCAACAGCGTCACCCAGACCGCGGCCGTGATCGGTACCGCGCAGTACCTCTCGCCGGAGCAGGCACGTGGCGATTCCGTGGACGCCCGCTCCGATGTCTACTCGCTGGGTTGTGTGCTTTATGAAATCCTCACGGGGGAGCCACCTTTCACCGGCGACTCACCGGTTTCGGTTGCCTACCAACATGTCCGGGAAGATCCGGTACCGCCGTCGAAACGGCACGCGGGCATTTCCCCCGACCTCGATGCCGTCGTGCTCAAGGCGTTGGCCAAGAACCCGGACAACCGATATCAGACCGCGGCGGAGATGCGCGCCGACCTGGTTCGTGTGCACAACGGGGAGCCCCCGGAAGCCCCGAAGGTGCTGACCGACGCCGAGCGGACCTCGCTGATGGCCTCGACGGGACCCGGTCACGGGAGTCCACGCACCGACCCGCTGCCCCGCCAACGCCTCACCGAGACCGACCCGGATCGGATGGGCGGTCCGGTCGGTCGCTGGGTCGTCGCGGTGGCCGTACTGGCAGTGCTCACGATTGTCGTCGTCATCGCGTTCAACACGTTCGGTGGCTCGACCCGCGACGTGCAGGTGCCCGACATGCGAGGCCAGGTGTCCGCCGATGCCGTTGCGGCCCTGCAGAATCGCGGCTTCAAGACCCGCACGCTGCAGAAGCCCGACTCGTCGATCCCGCCCGACCATGTCATCAGCACCGACCCCGGCGCCAACGCGTCGGTGGCGGCCGGCGACGAGATCACGATCAACGTCTCGACCGGACCCGAACAGCGCGAAGTTCCCGACGTGTCCTCGATGAGTTACTCCGACGCGGTGAGCAAGCTGAAGGCCGCCGGGTTCACCAAGTTCAAACAGGCGAACTCGCCGTCGACCCCGGAACTGCTGGGCAAGGTGATCGGCACCAACCCGCCGGCCAACCAGACGTCGGCGATCACCAACGTGATCACCGTGATCGTGGGCTCCGGACCGGAGACCAAGCAGGTTCCCGACGTCGCGGGTCAGACCGTCGACATCGCGCAGAAGAACCTCACGGTCTACGGTTTCACCAAGCTCACCCAGACGGCGGTGGACAGCCCGCGGCCCGCCGGCGAGGTGATCGGGACCAATCCGCCCAAGGGGCAGACGGTTCCGGTGGACTCGATCATCGAGCTGCAGGTGTCCAAGGGCAATCAGTTCCTGATGCCCGACCTGACCGGCATGTTCTGGACGGACGCCGAACCACGACTACGCGCGCTGGGCTGGACCGGGGTTCTGGACAAGGGCGCCGACGTCGACGCCGGCGGCTCCCAGTCCCACAAGGTGGTGTATCAGAACCCGCCCGCCGGCGCCGGGGTCAACCGGGACGGCATCATCACGCTGAAGTTCGGTCAGTAGCCGCCGGTTCGGCCGGGAAAAACGGCCGCACCGCGGAACGAACCTCGTTCTCCAGCCGACGGATCAGGGTGTCGTCGCGCGACCATCCGCAATCGGCCAGCCAATTGGCCAGCATCCGGTGACCGCCCTCGGTGAGGATCGACTCCGGATGGAACTGCACACCGTGGATCGGCAGCTCGGTATGGCGCACCGCCATGATGACACCGCTGCGGGTGTGGGCCGTCGCCTCGAGGACCGGCGGCAGCGATTCGGGCAGAATCGTCAGCGAGTGGTAGCGGGTCGCGGTAAAAGGATCCGGAAGCCCTTGCAGCACACCGGCGTTGGTGTGGTGGACGCTGCTGGTCTTGCCGTGCAGCAATTCGGGTGCGCGGTCGACGGTGGCGCCGAACGCGACCCCGATGGCCTGGTGCCCGAGGCAGACGCCGAGCAGCGGAGTGGCGGCCGCGGCGCACGCGCGAACCAGCTCGATCGAGGCACCGGCACGTTCCGGTGTGCCGGGCCCGGGGCTGAGCAGCACACCGTCGAACTGCGCGGCGACCGCGGCTTCATCGGAGAGCCTGGCGTCGTCGTTGCGCCACACGTCAGCCTCGACTCCGAGTTGCCCCAGGTACTGCACGAGGTTGAACACGAAGCTGTCGTAGTTGTCGACAACCAGGATGCGCATCGTGTCAGGTTACCGCCCCGCCGACCACTGGTCAGTGGGCCCTCAGTAGCCGACCGGACCGGCCGGCTGCGCGAAATGCGTCCGGACCGGTTCGGTGTGGCCGGCGATCTGCACGTCGGGCTTGACGTCCTCGTGGTAGCCGAGCCCGAACCGGACGACGTACTGCTTGTAGAGAATCACCAGGGGAGCGCCGGCCAGGGCCGCCTGCATTGCCGCCGCGTTACCGATCGCGGTGACCGTGTAGGGCGGGCTGTAGGTGCGGCCGTTGAGCAGCAGCGTGTTGCCGACGCAGCGCGGCACCGACGACGCGATGAGGCGCTGATCCTGCATCTGGATCGCTTCCGCACCGGCGCTCCACAGCGCGTTGAGCACGGCCTGGATGTCTTGCTGGTGCACCACCAGGTCGTCAGGGGAGGCATCGCGCGGGAAGCGCCCGTTGGCGTCGCGCTGGGCGTCATCGAGGGTCACCACCAGGCCGGGCCCGTGCACCGGGGTCATATCCGCCTCGGCTGCCAGTTCTGCCGAACGACGCAGCATGGCCGCCAAAGCGGCATCGGAAGACCGCAAATGCGTCGATTCGATCTTGCTTTCCAGTTCGTCGCGTTCGGCCTTGAGGCGATTCACCGAGGACTGGGTCTCGCGCACCAGATCGACCAGCCGGGGTGCATCGCTGCGGCGAATCTCGGCACCGCCGGACACCCCATGGGTGGCCGCCAGCAGCAGTCCGGCCAGCAGGCAAACCAACGGGACACCGAAGCGCCATGGTGACCGGCCGGTCGGCATCATCGAGTCTCCAATTTCCTGGACGGGGGGCCAGGTGGGTTAATCTCGTAGCCAAGCCCTGCGTGTAGCTACAACCGCTATCGTTGCACCCCGTCCCGCTCACCGTGATCCCGAGGTAATCATGCCCAAGTCCAAAGTCCGCAAGAAGAACGACTTCACCGTCAGCGCGGTCAGCCGGACGCCGGTGAAAGTGAAGGTCGGACCGTCCAGCGTGTGGTTCGTGGCGCTGTTCGTGGGTCTGATGCTGATCGGTTTGGTTTGGCTGATGGTGTTCCAGTTGGCCGCCGTCGGAAGCCAGGCGCCGACCGCCCTCAACTGGATGGCGCATCTCGGCCCGTGGAACTACGCGATCGCGTTCGCTTTCATGATCACCGGCTTGTTGCTCACGATGCGCTGGCACTAACCAAGATCAAATGTCGGATGAATTCATCTCGGGGTCGATCCAGGGCTGAGCCAGCAACCTTGTGAGTACCCAATCACACGCGTGTGATTTATCCCCACTGTTGATAGCTGATGTGGATAACTGCATCGGCAGTGGTGGGAGGGGTTAAGCGCGCCATGCAGCAAACACGATGGGAGCCGCGCGCGGCGGGAGTCGCTGGTTGTGGCCTCGGCGGGTTGTTCATGGCTATCGCCAGTGTGACCGTGGTCACAGACCCGCCGGGCCGCCTCATCGTGGGGATTGCCGGGGTGGGTCTGCTGTTGTTTGCGGGCGCGACGTGGCGCGCACGCCCGAAGCTGGCAATTACCCCTGCCGGCTTGGTGATTCGGGGATGGTTCCGAACGCAGGTATGGCAACACTCCGACATCAAGATCATCCGGATCACCGAGTTCCGCCGCATGGGGCGCAAGGTGCGGTTCCTCGAAGTGGAAACGGCCGATGACAGCCTGGTGCTGTTTTCCCGCTGGGACCTCGGCACCGAGCCACTGGACGTGCTCGATGCGCTTACCGACGCCGGCTATGCCGGCCGAAATGGTGCCCGGCCGGCATAGCCAGAAGCGGTCTAGGAGATCGTGATCGACTCGATGACGACCGGTTCGGTCGGCCGGTCGTTGCCGTCGGTCGCCGTCGTCGCGATCGCGTCGACCACCTTCTGCGACTCGGGCTCGGTCACCTCGCCGAAGATGGTGTGGCGCCGGTTCAGGTGTGGCGTCTGCCCGACGGTGATGAAGAACTGCGAACCGTTGGTGCCCGGGCCTGCGTTGGCCATCGCCAGCAGGTAGGGCTTGTCGAACTGCAGCTCGGGGTGGAACTCGTCAGCGAACTGGTAGCCCGGGCCGCCGCGGCCGGTCCCGGTCGGATCGCCGCCCTGGATCATGAAGCCCTGGATCACTCTGTGAAAGACCGCGCCATCGTAGAACGGACCGGAAGGACTGCCCGACGCGTTTTGGGTCGAGTACTCCTTGGTGCCCTGCGCCAGGCCGACGAAGTTGGCGACGGTCTTGGGGGCGTGGTTTCCAAACAGGGCGATCTTGATGTCGCCGCGGTTGGTGTGCAGTGTGGCAGTGGCAGTCTGATACGGGCTGTTGGTCACGACACCAGAGTCTGCCACTCCGCGCAGACCCGCCCGCACCGGGTGTCGTTCGGCGCCGCAGGGCACCGAAAATCCCGCCGGCACGCGGTAATAGGAGCGCCGGTGTTTTCATGGTGGCAGTCTGTAGGTTCCACGACCCGGCACGGAAAGGCGGCAGATGAACGCGAAGGCGGAATCCCAGCTGACCCCTAGGCAGCGACTGTCCCGGGGCCTGGCTTACTCGGCGATAGGACCGGTGGACGTCGCGCGCGGTGCCGTTGGTTTGGGGGCCCACTCCGTGCAGTCGACGGCATCGGAGCTGCACCGCCGCTACCGCGAGGGCCGGCTGGCTCGCGACATCGCCGCGGCGCAGGAAACCCTCGCCCAGGAGCTGGCCGCCGCGCAGGAGGTGGTTTCGAACCTGCCGCAGGCATTGCAGGACGCACGCAAATCCCAACGCCGGCGGGGCAAGCGGCCGTTGGTGATCGCGGGCGTCGCGGTCGTGGTGCTGGCCGGTGGCGCGGTCGCATTCAGCATCGTGCGGCGCTCAACCCGCCGCGACAACCCCGAGCCGTCGCCGCGGCCGCCCAGTGTGGACGTGCAGCCGCGCCCGTAGGTTGGGCTGGTCGTACCGTCGCTATTCACCGATTGCACTGTCTCCGTTCGCTATCCGTTGCGACGGGCTATCTGGCAAACCGCCGTTGTCAGATTTACCGTTTTGCGCGGGGGTCAATATGAACGGAGTCGTTAATATGTCTCGTCTTCGCATCAAGCTTGTTGTCGCCGCGGTTCTCTCTGTCACCGCCCTGGCTGTTGCCGGATGCGGTTCCACAGTCGCGGGCACCACAGGGCCGAATGCGGCAATGGCGGCCTAGCAAGAGTATTGCCGGCACCGGGCGGCACCGCATCGATGCGGTGCCGCCCGGTGTCGTCTCAAATCCACTGTGCCCCTGCAGAATCGGAGCAGTACTTCTCGGTCGAGCTCACAATTCCCGAGGAGGAACGTTGTGCGCCGATGGAGAATCGCGCGGCGATCCCGCCTATGGCCAGTGGCTAGACCGGGACAACGACGGGATCGCGTGCGAATCGCACTAGGTGACTGGAGCCTTAGTCGTCGATGTGGTTCGGCGGCTGCCCAAGCGGCACCGGCTGTGCCGGGTCAACCGGGTAGCACTCGGGCGGCGGCGTGACGTCCTCGATCACGCCCCGTCCGCCGAACACCGGGTAGCTGGGTGCCTGATGGCACCGCTCGAAGATCCCGTTCGGTCCTATCGGCTTATCGCAGTAAGACTCTCCCGGGATGAGGGTGCCCTGGCAACCCGCTGACGCGGGCGGAGCCATTGCGATGCCAATTCCAATTCCACTGACTGTTAGTGCCGCTCCCAGCGCCGCGGTTCCGGCGACGCGCGCTGATTTCATCATGAGCCGCACGATACAGCTAATACTGTTCGATGACTTAGCCGGACGGGTGTGTTTACCTGGCTGTAGCAAATGAACGATAACCCGGCCGCGCACCGGGACAAGAAGCCAACGTGCATGGGGGAGTCGGCAATTCGATACCGCGTGCAGAATTCCGAGCCCCACCCCGCGACCACAGCAGAGCCCCACCACAGTCGTTCAGCTGCTAGCCGAACGCCATTTCAATTTCTGGTGCCCGCGCGGAATACGACTGCCGGTTGAACACAATTTGAATTTGTGGAGCCTAGGGGAATCGAACCCCTGACACCTGCCTTGCAAAGGCAGTGCTCTACCAACTGAGCTAAGGCCCCTCGCCAATGGGAGTGGGATCAACTGCCACGTGCCAGACCTCGACCCCGCGCCGCGACCACACCACCGCCGACACCAAGGCGATCAGTGCCAGCGGCAATGCAAGTCTCACACAACGTCTTGACGGGCACATGGTTGTGGGCCTAGGAGGACTCGAACCTCCGACCTCTTCGTTATCAGCGAAGCGCTCTAACCGCCTGAGCTATAGGCCCGTACACGCGTACGGCCGAGCGACGAGATTACCGCAATCGTCGCCCCACCCCAAAACCCGCACTAATCCCGGTCCGCCAACGTCACCTCGACGCCCCCGATCAGGTCGGTCGTCAGGTTGTAGACGAATGCACCGATCGTGGCCATCGCCGTCAACAACACGATGTTGACCAATCCGATCAGCACGGCGCCGCCGAAGATCGTCCCGCTCGAGACCAGCTCGCCGCTGCTGCCGCTGGTGTTGTTCAGCAAGTCACCGACGTTGCTGTTGAGCTTGGCCCACACGCCCATGCCGCCGAGCACAAGGTAGAGGAACGCGACGGCGATCATCCACACGAAGAACAGCGCCACCGAAAGCATCAGAGACACCTTCAGGGTGCTCCACGGATCGATCCGACGGATCTGCATGCTGGCCCGGACCGGGCCCCCGCGTCGCCGCGACACCTGAACCAAGCTGTCCCGATTCTCTCGCGATTCCGTACTCGTCGAGCGCCCCGAGCCGGCCGGTTGCGACGACTCCGAGCTGCGCTCCGGCGTGCTGCGCTGCGATCCGCGCGGAACCCCGCCGGACAGGTCCGGCAATTCGCTGGCATACGCCTCGTGGGCCGGCCCGTCACCGCGGTTCGGCGCGTCGAAGTCGTCCCGCCGCGACGGAGGTTGCCCCGCGGCGTTGCCACCGGAGATGAAGCGGTTTACCCGGGCGTCGACACCTGCGGGCGGGCCTTGGGGCCGCGACTCCGTCGCCGGTTCGCCCGGACGATTTCCGGGATTGGCGGCCCGGGCCGCTCCGCGCTGCCACGGCGGGGAATCCCCGCCCTCCTGGGCGCGACCCGCCTGGGCGGGCGTCCCGCGCGTGTGCGCACCGGCGCGCTCGCCCGAAACGTCCCCGTTTTGGCTGTCGCCCTTCTTGGGGGCACCCGGCTCGCTCGGTGAGGTCACCGGAACTCCTTACCTCCGCTGCCTGGGCCGCCCGGTCGGTGGCCCCAGCATTGTCTCTGGTCGGGCTGAGTCTAATTGCCCGTGCCCGGCGGCAGTCCTTTGGCAGGCGACTGCCGGACCCGAACTAGCTCTCCGACTCCCCGGCGCCGTCGACTTCCTCGATGTCGTCGTCCGCGCTTTCCTCGGCGTTGCGGGCGATGGCCAACAGGGTGTTGTCCTCACCCAGGTTCATCAACCGCACGCCCTTGGTCTGGCGTCCGGCCTTGCGGACCTGGCGCGCCGTGGTGCGGATGACACCGCCGCCCGAAGTGATCGCGTACAGCTCGCTGTCGTCGTCGACGATCAACGCCCCCACCAGCCTGCCACGCCGGACGTCGTATTGGACCGTCAGGACTCCCTTGCCGCCACGGCCCTGCACCGGGTACTCCTCGATCGCGGTGCGCTTGGCGTAACCCCCGGACGTGGCGACCAGCAGATAGGTGTCCTCGCGAATCACGTTGAGCGACAGCAGATGGTCGTCCTCATTGAAGCGCATGCCCTGCACCCCGGAGGTGGCGCGACCCATCGGCCGCAGCGCCTCGTCGGTCGCCGAGAAGCGGATCGACTGACCCAGCGCCGAGACCAGCAGCAGGTCTTCCTCGGCCGAGCACAGGACGGCGCCGACGAGTTCGTCGCCGTCGCGCAGGTTGACGGCGACGATGCCACCCGACCGGTTGGAGTCGAAGTCGGTCAGCTTGGATTTTTTGACCAACCCGTTACGGGTGGCCAGCACCAGGTACGGCGCATCCTCGTAGCTGCGGATCTGGATGACCTGCGCGATGCGCTCCTCGGGCTGGAAGGCCAGCAGGTTGGCGACGTGCTGACCGCGCGCGGTTCGCGACGCCTCGGGCAGCTCGTAGGCCTTGGCCCGGTACACCCGCCCCTGGGTGGTGAAGAACAGGATCCAGTCGTGCGTCGACGACACGAAGAAGTGCGCGACGATGTCGTCCTGCTTGAGCCCGGCACCCTGTACACCCTTGCCGCCGCGCTTCTGGCTGCGGTACAGGTCGGTCTTGGTGCGCTTGGCATAGCCGGTCTCGGTGATGGTCACGACGACGTCCTCGCGGGCGATCAGGTCCTCGTCGTTGACGTCGCCGTCGGCCGCCACGATCCGGGTGCGACGGTCGTCGCCGTGCTTGTCGACGATCTCGGCGAGCTCGTCGCGCACGATCGCGCGCTGGCGCTCCGGCTTGGCCAGGATGTCCTCCAGGTCGGCGATCTCGGCCTCGATCTTGGCCAAGTCGTCGACGATGCGCTGGCGCTCCAGGGCAGCCAGGCGCCGCAGCTGCATGTCAAGGATCGCCTGGGCCTGGATCTCGTCGATGTCCAGCAGCTCGATCAGGCCGGCCCGCGCGATGTCGACGGTCTCCGACGCGCGGATCAGCGCGATGACTTCGTCCAGTGCGTCAAGGGCTTTGACCAGACCGCGCAAGATGTGCGCGCGCTCATTGGCTTTGCGCAGCCGGTAAGTGGTGCGCCGGATGATGACGTCGAGTTGGTGGGCGACGTAGTAGCGGATCATCTGGTCGAGCCGCAGCGTGCGCGGTACCCCGTCGACGATCGACAACATGTTCGCGCCGAAGCTGGTCTGCAGCTGGGTGTGCTTGTAGAGGTTGTTCAGCACCACCTTGGCCACGGCGTCGCGTTTGATTTCGACGACGATGCGCAGTCCGACGCGGTCACTGGACTGATCCTCGATGTTGGAGATGCCGGCCAGCTTGCCGTCGCGCACCTGCTCGGCGATCGAGGTGATGAAGTTGTCGTGGTTGACCTGATACGGCAGCTCGGTGATCACCAGCGAGGTACGGCCGCGTGAATCCTCTTCCACCTCAACGACTCCGCGCATCCGGATGGACCCGCGGCCGGTGGTGTAGGCGTCGTGGATGCCTTGAGATCCGACGATCAGACCGTGGGTCGGGAAGTCCGGGCCCTTGACCCGTTCGCAGACCGCACTGAGGGTCGCCTCTTCGTCGGCCTCGTGGTTGTCCAGGCACCAGTAGACGGCTTCGGCCAACTCGCGCAGGTTGTGCGGCGGGATGTTGGTCGCCATACCGACCGCGATGCCACCGGAGCCGTTGGCCAGCAGGTTGGGGAACCGGCTGGGCAGCACGGTCGGCTCCTGCACCCGGCCGTCGTAGTTGGGAATGAAATCGACTGTCTCCTCGTCGATTTCGCGCAACATCTCCATCGCGAGAGGCGTCAGGCGCGCCTCGGTGTACCGCATGGCGGCCGGCGGATCGTTGCCCGGTGAACCGAAGTTGCCCTGGCCGTCCACCAGGGGGTAGCGCAGCGACCACGGCTGCGCCATCCGCACCAAGGTGTCGTAGATCGACGAGTCGCCGTGCGGATGATAGTTACCCATCGTCTCGGCCACCGACCGCGCCGACTTGGCGTGGCCGCGGTCGGGCCGGAAGCCCGAGTCGTACATCGCATACAGCACCCGGCGATGCACCGGCTTGAGGCCGTCGCGGACCTCGGGCAGCGCGCGGCCCACGATCACGCTCATCGCGTAATCGATGTAGCTGCGCTGCATCTCCTGCTGAATGTCAACCGGTTCGATCCGGTCCAGGGAGTCGTCCCCCGGTGGCAGCGTGGTGTCAGTCATGTAGTCCTCGTCGGTAGGTCAACGGTGGCGCGTCTGATCGCTCAGACGTCTAGGAAGCGAACGTCTTTGGCGTTGCGGGTGATGAAGCTGCGGCGTGCGTCGACGTCCTCGCCCATCAGGATGGAGAACAGCTCGTCGGCGGCGGCGGCATCGTCGAGAGTGATCTGGCGCAGCACCCGCACCGTCGGGTCCATCGTGGTTTCCCACAACTCCTTGGCGTCCATCTCACCCAGACCCTTGTAGCGCTGGATGCCGTCGTCCTTGTTGATCTTCTTACCGGCCTTCTGCCCGGCCTCGAGCAGGCCGTCACGCTCGCGGTCGGAGTAGGCGAACTCCGGCTCGCTGCGCTGCCACTTCAGCTTGTACAACGGCGGCTGCGCCAAAAACACGTGCCCGTGCTCGATCAGCGGCCGCATGAACCGGAACAACAGCGTCAGCAACAACGTCGAAATGTGTTGTCCGTCCACGTCGGCATCGGCCATCAGCACGATCTTGTGGTAGCGCAGTTTGGTGATGTCGAACTCGTCGTGGATGCCGGTGCCCAGCGCGGTGATGATCGCCTGGACTTCGGTGTTCTTCAACACCCGATCGATGCGTGCCTTTTCGACATTGATGATCTTGCCGCGCAACGGCAGGATCGCCTGAAACATCGAGTCGCGCCCGGATTTCGCCGAACCGCCCGCTGAATCACCCTCCACCACATACAGTTCCGACTTGCGCGGATCCGTCGAGCGGCAATCAGCCAGCTTACCGGGCAACCCACCCAGATCAGTAGCACTCTTACGGCGCACCAACTCGCGCGCCTTACGCGCCGCGATACGGGCTTGCGCCGACGAAACCGCCTTATTCACAACGGTTTTCGCCTCCGACGGGTTGGCTTCGAACCAGTGCGTGAGTTGTTCGTTGCAGACCCGCTGCACGAACGACTTCACCTCGGTGTTGCCGAGCTTGGTTTTGGTCTGGCCCTCGAACTGCGGCTCACTGACCTTCACCGAGATCACCGCGGCCAGGCCCTCGCGGATGTCGTCCCCGGTGAGGTTGGCGTCCTTTTCCTTCAGCAGCTTCTTGTCTTTGGCGTACTTGTTGACCACCGACGTCAGCGCACTGCGGAAACCCTCCTCATGCGTGCCGCCCTCGTGGGTATTGATCGTATTGGCAAAGGTGTGCACCGACTCCGAATAGCCGCCATTCCATTGCATGGCGATCTCGACCTCGTGGCCGGGACCCTTGCCGTCGAAATCGATGACGCTCTGCTGGATCGGGCTCTTGGTGCGGTTGATGTGCTTGACGAAATCGACGAGGCCGCCGGGGTAGTGGAACGTCCGGTGTTTGACCTTGTGCGGGGCAGTGGACTCGGCGGCTTTTTCCTCGGCGGACTTGGGTGCGTCGGCGGTGTCGCTGACGACGTCGTCGACGACCTCTTCCCGGGTCACGCGCTCGTCGGTGAGGTTGATCGTCAATCCCTTGTTGAGGAATGCCATTTCCTGCAGCCGCCGCGCCACCGTCTCGAAGTCGTAGTCGGTGGTTTCGAAGATGTCGGGGTCGGCCCAGAACCTGATCGTGGTTCCGGTCTTCTTGGTGGCCTCGCCCTGTTTGAGGGTTCCGGGTACCGCGCGCTCGTAGTACTGCGACCACTCGTGGCCGTCGCGGGAGATCTCGACCTCGAGCCGCGTCGACAGTGCGTTGACCACTGACACACCGACGCCGTGCAAACCGCCACTGACGTTGTAACCGCTGTTCTCGCCACCGAACTTGCCGCCGGCGTGCAGTTGTGTCATCACGACGTCGACGGTCGGCGCACCGGTGGCGTGCATGGCGACGGGAATTCCGCGGCCGTTGTCGGCGACCTCGACGCTGCCATCATCAAGGATGCGCACGTCGACCTGGTTGGCGTAGCCGGCCATCGCCTCGTCGACGGAGTTGTCAACGACCTCCCAGATCAGGTGGTGCAGACCTCGTTCGCCGGTGGACCCGATGTACATGCCGGGGCGTTTACGGACCGCCTCCAGCCCTTCGAGCACGGTGATCGCTGACGCGCCGTATTCGTCTTGCGCCTTCTTCTTCTGGGCAGCCACGGTCGGAATGCTCTCCTCGGGGTTTCATGCGGGCGGTTCCAGTCACCGCAGCAGTCGCATCCGTCCACTCTACCGTGATCGGGGGTCTGGACCGATTTTCTGGGCGCGTTTCTACCTATCTGGACGCGCCGTGCGCTCAATTTCTTTATTAACGCCGCGTCCGGACGTGCGCAGCGGGGGTCCGTTTCGTTCTCGCGGATCTGAGAGGGCTAACCTTTACGCCTTGTTGACGCATGTCGCCGGCGTCAGTGCGCCCCGTGATTGTGTCAGCCGTAGGTATCACGCGGGCCGCGCCCGGAGATGTGTCGGGGCCCCTTGCGCCAGGACGGAGCCGCGGGACCCGTGATCTTCAGCGATGTGACCACACCGTTGCCCACCGCCGCGGCGATCTTGGCCAGCAACTGTGACTGGATCATCCGCAATTGGGTGGCCCAGGCGGTGGATTCGGCCGTCACGCTGAGCACGCCCTCACTGAGCGCGGTCGGTGTCGCGTGATCCGCGATCTGATGGCCCACGACCGACGCCCAGTGACCGAGCACCGTGCCTTCAGCGACCCGCCCCGACCAGCCGCGCTTCTTCGCGATATCGCGAACTACCCTTCCCATCGGTTGCGGATCCCGAACATCAGGTCCCGGACCCGACCAGCTCCGCCGCTGCCCGCCGGCCCGGCGCGGAACCGCATTGCTGGCGCGGCCGCGCCCGGCGTCCTTGCCCTGCGCGCGCGCCGCCGCGCGGGCTTCTTCCAGAGTGCGCCGCACCAAGTCGATACCGCTGAGACCGCTCGATGACTCCGGCAGTTCTCCGGCGGGTGACACCTCGTCCGATTCGTCGTCGATCACGGTTGCATCACCGAAACCCGGCCGCTGTCATCGTCTTGCAAGTCGATGTGCACCCGCCTAGCGTCCCAGCCTGCCGGGATATCTTCCAGTACCGCCGCGGTGACCAACACTTGTTCGGCCGATTCCGCTACCGCGGCCAGGGCGCGCCGGCGTGCCGCGTCGAGCTCGGCGAACACATCGTCGAGCAACAGCACCGGCTCGCTGCCGTCGGCGCGGAGTAACTCGTAAGCGGCCAGCCGCAGCGCGATCGCAAAAGACCACGATTCACCATGGCTGGCAAAGCCTTTCGCTGGTTGATCGCCAAGGCGAAGCTCCAAGTCGTCTCGATGCGGGCCCACCAGGCACACGCCGCGTTCCAGTTCGGCGTTGCGGCGGGCCGCCAATGCGGCCAGCAGCGCAGCTTCCAGGAAATCGCGGTCGGGGCCCGTTGTTTCCTGCGCGCCGTCAACACTCAAACCGTCGATGCTTCTTCGGTAATTGATGCCCGCGGGCCGCGATCCCGGCGCGAGCAGCTGGTAGGCCTTCTCCACCTCCGGGGCCAGCTGATTCACCAGATCGATACGCGCGGCCATCAATTCGGCTCCGTGCTCGGCCAATCGGCTGTCCCACACGTCGAGTGTTTCCAGCGCGCTGGTGTCACCGCGATGCCGGGACCCGGCCAGGGACTTCAACAGTGCGGTGCGTTGGCGCAACACCTTGTCGTAATCCGCGCGCAGCGCGGCGACCGCCGGGCGCCGCACTGTCGCCAGATCGTCGAGATAGCGACGTCGGTCCGCGGGATCACCCCGGACCAACGACAAGTCTTCGGGAGCAAACAACACCGCGCGCAATACCCCGACCACCTCGCGGGTACTGCGCACCGGCGAGCGGTTCAACCGAGCCTTGTTCGCTCGTCCCGCAGCAATCTCCAAATCGATCGCGCATTCCCGGCCCTCGCTGACCACAATCGTCGAAACCACCGCCCGATCGGCGCCTGCCCGGATCAACGGCGCATCAGTGCCAACCCGATGTGAGCCCAAAGTGGTCGAATACCACAGTGCCTCAACCAAATTCGTCTTCCCGAAACCGTTGGGACCGACGAACACCGTCCGGCCCGGTTCGAGCTCGAGGTCGGCTTGTGCCCAGGACCGAAAATTACGCAGCCCTAAATGCCGGACGTACACCTATCCGGGCAACCGAACTGGCATCAGCAGGTAGACGTAATCCGTCGGCAACGCGGAGAACGGACCGGTGCCCGTTGGGTGGCTGTCCTCGTCGAATGCCGGACGCAGCAACGCCGGCTTGCCCGGGGTAGTGAAGCCAAACGACACCCGGTCGGCCTTCACCGAGCTGAGCCCGTCGGTCAGGTAGGTCGGATTGAAGGCGATCGTCAACGGTTCGCCGGAGAAATCGACCGCGAGTTCTTCCTCGGCGCGACCGACATCGTCGGCGCCGGCCGAAAGTCGCAACAGCCCCTCGGCGAATTCCATGCGCACCTGTGCACCCCGGTCTGCCACCAACGCAACCAGCTTGATGGCCTCGGTCAGCTCGGCGACGTTGATCGTCGCGACCGCGGTGTGCTCGGCCGGCAGCAGCTGACGAAACTTCGGGAACTCCGCATCCAGCAGTCGCGTGGTGCTGCGCTTGCCATTGCCGCTGATCCCCAGCAGCCCCTCTTTGCCGACCCCGCTGCCCGCACCCAATGACAGCCGAACATCGGAACCGTCCGTTCCTGTTTTCGCGGCCTCGGCCAGCGTCTTCGCCGGCACCAATACGGCCGCCTCGATGTCGGGTGACAACGCCGACCACGTCAGCTCGCGAACCGCCAGACGGAACCGGTCGGTCGCGGCCAAAACCACCGTCTCACCCGAGATCTCGACCCGTATCCCGGTCAGCATCGGCAACGTGTCATCCCGGCCGGCGGCGATCGCGACCTGGCTGATCGCCTCGGCGAACAAATCCGACGGCAAGCTTCCGGTCTCTTCGGGCAGCGTTGGCAGCGTCGGGTAATCCTCGACCGCCATCGTCGGCAACGAGAACTTCGCGCTGCCGCACGTCAACGCGACACGACTGCCGTCGACGTAGAAGTCGATCGGCTTATCCGGCAACGCCCTGGTGATGTCGGATAACAGCCGTCCCGACACCAAAACGCTTCCCGGAGAAGCGATTTCGGCCGGGATCTGTGCTTCGGCGGACACTTCGTAGTCGAATCCCGAGATCGTCAAGCCCTCGTCCGAACCGGTGAGTAACACGCCGGAAAGAACCGGAACCGCCGGCCGGCTCGGCAGATTCTTCGCAACCCACGACACCGCGTCGGCGAAAGATTCTCGGACCAGGCGAAACTTCAGATCGGTGAGACCAGCACTTGTCGTCGCCACGTCCATAGCGTCCCTTCACCTACCCAAAGTTCAAAATCCGGTAGCCAGCTTCTCGTCCCGCCGGCTTGGGCCCCGCGACGAACAGCCGAGGCGAGTTACCCGCCACGACGTCCGCAACGGGAGTCGAATCACAACCGTAGAGCTTCTGCGCCCATCTTGAAAGCTAATCGTTAAGGCCGACAAGCCGAGTCGACGAGAGGTCCGCGAGCGCTGTGCAGCGACGCGTCCCCAAAGCTGTTCTTCAAAGAAGAAACAACGGATAGATCTCAGTACCAGTATTAAGGCCTGTGCAATCTGGGGACAGGTCCGGCCCCGCGCAGCTAGCGGGTCGATCGGCTTGTGGATGACGGCGTGGGTAACTGTGCAGTCGTTGTTGGGCGACTGGGGACGGGGCAGCGGTGTGCACGTCGCAGCCGATTGCTGCACTGTTGTTTGGGACGTTTGTACACAACGCTGCGCACATCGCTGCGCTGTGACTGGAGTTACGGACGGGTGGCAAGTTTTTTGAAAAAGTTTGGCGCGTGGTGGCCGAAACCGCAGAAATCAGCGCTTGGAGCGCTGCCGGATCCGAGTGGTGAGTTCTTTGACGTGATCGAACACCTCACGCCGCTCGGCCATTTCGGACAAGATCTTTCGCTGTGCGTACATGACCGTGGTGTGGTCGCGGCCGAACGCTTGGCCGATCTTGGGTAATGACAGATCGGTGAGCTCGCGGCACAGATACATCGCGATCTGCCGCGACTGAGCCAGGGCTCGGGTCTTGCCGGGACCGCGTAATTCCT
This sequence comes from Mycobacterium sp. 050272, assembly GCF_039023525.1. Taxonomy (NCBI): domain Bacteria; kingdom Bacillati; phylum Actinomycetota; class Actinomycetes; order Mycobacteriales; family Mycobacteriaceae; genus Mycobacterium; species Mycobacterium sp. 050272. The sequence goes on from NZ_JBCHKV010000009.1 coordinate 132,445, forward strand.
CGACGGTGGTGTCGAAGTATTCGGCGGTGGCGGCCATGATGGTCGCCGCACTGATTTGCATCGTGCTGGCATCGGCGATCAGGTCGCGCAGCACGATCTCGGCCAAAGACTTGTCGATGGGCGTCTTATTCAGCGAGGCGAACGCGGTCACCCGGATCAGGGCTCCCTCGAGCTCGCGAATGTTGCGCTCGATGCTGCTGGCGATGAGCTCGAGGACATCGTCGGGGACCGCAAGCCGTTCCATCTGGGCCTTCTTGCGCAGAATCGCGATGCGGGTTTCCAGTTCCGGTGGCTGGACGTCGGTGATCAGACCCCACTCGAAACGGGTTCGCAGCCGGTCTTCGAGAGTGGCGAGTTGTTTGGGCGGCCGGTCCGACGAGATGACGATCTGCTTGTTGGCGTTGTGCAACGTGTTGAAGGTGTGGAAGAACTCCTCCTGGATACCTTCCTTGCCCTCGATGAATTGAATGTCATCCACCAGCAGTACGTCGACGTCGCGGTAACTGCGCTTGAATGCGACCTTGCGATCGTCGCGAAGCGAGTTGATGAAGTCGTTGGTGAATTCCTCGGTCGACACGTACTTCACGCGCATGCCGGGGAACAATCGCTGCGCGTAATTGCCTGCGGCATGCAACAAGTGGGTCTTGCCGAGGCCGGACTCGCCCCAGATGAACAACGGGTTGTAGGCACGCGCCGGCGCTTCGGCGATGGCCAGGGCCGCGGCATGGGCGAAGCGATTGGAGGCGCCGATGACGAAAGTCTCGAAGGTGTAGCGCCGGTTGAGACTGGTCCCACCGGCGGCCGCGGCGGAGTCGGTGCTGTGTGGACGTTCGGCGAAATAGTTGGGCCAGCTCTGTTCGACGCCGATCGCTTCGCCGTTTTCATCGGCCTCGTCGGCGTCACTTGACGTTTCTAGACCAATGTCGTCGGCGAAGGTGTCACCGGGCGGAAGGGCCGCGTCGTCGGCGTCGTCGGAAGGCGGAGCGATTCGTACCCCGAGTTGTATCTGCTGCCCGAGCCGGCGGCTGAGCGCGTCGGTGATCGGGGTGCGCAGATGCCGTTCGATTTCGTTTTGCACGAAACTGCTCGGCACCGACAGCAGGGCGAACCCCTCGACGATGGTCAGCGGCTGAACAAGATTCAGCCACGCGCGCTGCTGCGGAGTGAGCGGAGTGACAAGAGTCGCGCGATTGCCCACACCGTCTGTATCGGAATCGCCGTTGAGTTCAGAGACGACCGCGTTCCACACTGCCGTGAAACCAGAACCGGAGTCATCGGTCAACGACGCATCTCCCTGGTTCTAGAACGTCCCGGGTCGAGCTACAACCACGCTTGGCGACAAAGCAACTGTCCACATAGTTATACACAGGTGTGGACAGGATAGGCGTACACGGGCCGCAACCCACCGGCGACGGCTCGCGATCCGCGGGCTGAGACAACCCAGGTCAGGTCGTCGGCACAGCGAGTAGATCCGCCATCATGCTTCGTTGTCGAGCGCCGTCCCAACTCTGAAACAGCATTGCCCGAAGCTAACAGTTTTCCGTGCGGCTGCCAACAGTTCTGTTGCATTCCAGTCGCGTTCTTTAGAGTTCATCGGGGCGTGCTGCGGCTTGTCGATGATGTCGTGCCGATCGCCTGCGACGGCAGCCAAAATTTCAACTCGGGTGGTAGCGGGTTCGTTGGGGCAGGCCAGGTTTGACCCAGGCAACGCTCGTCAGTACCCTCATACAGTCGCCCGAAAGTCGGCGATACGGCTGCGACCGGGAAGTAATTGCCCGGGGACCGCGCCGGCCAGCAGCAAGAACCACTTTTCGACCGAGTCACGACGCAATCTAGCTGAGCTGAATGTGACCGGCCGGACGGCGGGGACAAGCTTCTAGCGAAACAGAACGAGGAGAACGCCGTGGCCAAGGGCAAGCGGACTTTCCAGCCGAACAACCGGCGCCGTGCTCGTGTGCACGGTTTCCGCTTGCGGATGCGCACAAGGGCCGGACGCGCCATCGTGTCCGGCCGGCGCCGCAAGGGTCGCCGCGCGCTATCTGCCTGATCTGACCGACAGGCGTGTTGGCGGTGCTTCCCGCGCGCAACCGCATGACGCGGTCACGGGAATTCGACGCGACAGTGAAGAAGGGGATGCGCACCGCGCAGCCCGATCTCGTCGTCCACGTGCGCCGGGATGACGATGACCAACCGGGTCCACGCGTGGGGCTGATCGTCGCGAAGTCAGTCGGCTCGGCCGTCGACCGCCATCGGGTTTCACGCCGGCTCCGCCACGCCGTCCGGGGTATGTTGCCCGATCTTCATCGACACGACCAAGTGGTTATCCGGGCGCTGCCGAGTAGTCGGCAGGTGTCGTCAGCCAGGTTGGAGCAGGAGCTGCGCAAGGGTCTGCGGCGCGCGTTCGAACGTGCGGAGACTGACCGGTGACCGTCACGGCGCCGGTGCGCTCGGGACTGGGCAGCGCGAGCCGGACCGTGGTCCGCGGCCTGGTTTTCCTGATCCAGCTGTACCGGCATATGGTCTCGCCGCTGCGACCGGCGACATGTCGCTTCATGCCGACCTGTAGTCAATACGCGGTGGACGCCCTCACCGAATACGGGTTGTTTCGCGGCAGTTGGCTGGCGGCGGTCAGGCTCGCCAAGTGCGGACCGTGGCATCGGGGAGGATGGGACCCGATACCGGAACGCGCCTCAGTAGAGCGCGGCTGCCGGGTGGACTTTGCAGACACCAGCGCCGTCGGGGACGTCCCGGCGGCGCGAGGGGAGAGTGAATCTTTTGTCGTTTGATCTGTTTAGCCTCGACTTCGTCTACTACCCGGTGTCGTGGATCATGTGGGTTTGGTACAAGCTGTTCGCGGCATTGCTCGGGCCCTCGAACTTTTTCGCATGGGCCCTGTCGGTGATGTTCCTTGTCTTCACATTGCGGGCGCTGCTCTACAAGCCGTTCGTGCGCCAGATCCGCACCACCCGCCAGATGCAAGAACTGCAGCCACAGATCAAGGCACTGCAGAAGAAGTACGGCAAGGATCGGCAGCGGATGGCGCTCGAGATGCAGAAGCTGCAACGCGAGCACGGGTTCAACCCGATTCTCGGCTGCTTGCCGATGCTCGCTCAGATCCCGGTGTTTCTTGGCCTGTATCACGTGTTGCGTTCCTTCAATCGCACGACGGGCGGCTTCGGCCAGCCACAGATGTCGGTCATCCAGAACCGATTGACGGGCAACTACGTGTTCAGCCCGACCGACGTCGGGCATTTCCTGGACGCGAATCTGTTCGGTGCGCCGATCGGGGCGTCGATGACGCAGCGCACCGGGTTGGACGCCTTCATCGACTTCAGCCGACCCGCCGTCATCCTGGTCGGTGCGCCGGTGATGTTGCTGGCCGGCGTCGCCACGTATTTCAACAGCCGCGCATCGATTGCCCGCCAAAGCGCGGAAGCGGCCGCGAATCCGCAGACCGCGATGATGAACAAGCTCGCGCTGTACGTCTTCCCCCTCGGTGTCGTCGTCGGCGGCCCATTCCTTCCACTGGCGATCATCCTGTACTGGTTCTCCAACAACATCTGGACGTTCGGACAGCAGCACTACGTCTTCAACATGATTGAGAAAGAGGACGAGGCCAAGAAGCAAGAGGTGCTGGAACGCCGGGCGGCCAATGCACCGCTGCCCGGAGCCAAACCGAAGCGCAAGACCTCGCCGGGCGGGAACGGCGCGTCGACGGTTGACGACGACGGTGCTACGAAGGCAGACGCGAGGCCCGACGTGTCCGACGGAAAGACAACCGACGCCGCACCTGACAAACCGGAGACCACCGGCAGCACGGACGGTCCGGCCAACCGCACGCCCCGACCAGGGGCACGACCGAAACGGCGGAAGCGCTGACGAATAGCGCCACAGCTTTACCGGGCCGTCTCCGGAGAGTGACCCGAATGAGACAGGGACGGACCCATGGATGAGGGAGAGAAAATGACGGACGCTGACACCACCGAACGCGAGTTGGACACGCAAGTGGCGGTTGACGACGAGGAGTCGACGGCGGCGGAGACCGGTGCCGACGAGGGCGATGACCTGGAGGAGCGGTTGGTCGCCGAGGGCGAGATCGCCGGCGACTACTTAGAAGAGCTGTTGGATCTGCTGGATTTCGACGGCGATATCGACCTGGATGTCGAGGGCAACCGCGCGGTCGTCAGCATCGACGGCAGCGACGACCTGAACAAGTTGGTCGGTCGTGGCGGGGAAGTGCTCGATGCACTCCAGGAGCTGACCCGACTCGCGGTTCACCAGAAGACCGGCGTGCGCAGCCGGCTGATGCTCGACGTCGCGAGTTGGCGCCGGCGACGCCGCGAAGAGTTGGCAGCGCTGGGCGACAAAGTCGCGCGCCGCGTGCTGGAGAGCGGCGAACGCGAAGAACTCAAGCCGATGACCCCGTTCGAGCGAAAGATCGTCCACGACGCCGTCGCGGCGGTGGCGGGCGTCCACAGCGAGAGCGAAGGCGTGGAGCCGAGCCGCCGCGTCGTTGTCCTGCACGACTAGTCGGGACCGGGTTACAGCGGTGTAGTTCACCCGCGCGCATGGTGCTGTAGGTCCGAAGACCGGAGGAATGTTTCACGTGAAACATGTCGGCGGATCTGATCGGGCAGTGGCACCGGCGGGGGAGTCCGTGGAGTCGGACTCGCCGTCCCAGGCACCGACCGGGTTGATCGCTGCCGGACCGGGCCAGCCACCGGCCGCTGCGGCCGAGATCTTCGGGCCCCGCCTCGACATGGCTCAGGCGTATGCAGAGATCCTCGCGACGAGCGGTGTCGAACGCGGCTTGCTGGGTCCTCGCGAGGTAAACCGTGTCTGGGACCGCCACCTATTGAATAGTGCGGCCGTCGCCGAACTGCTCGAGGACGGTGAGCGGATCGTCGACATCGGCAGCGGAGCGGGATTGCCGGGCATACCGTTGGCGATCGCGCGGCCCGATCTGGAGATCGCGCTGCTGGAACCACTCCTGCGCCGCAGCGAGTTTCTCAAAGAGGTCGTTGCCGAACTAGGGTTAACCGTCGAAGTGGTGCGCGGCCGGGCCGAAGAGCCAGGGATACGTAAGCGTTTCGGCGAGCGCGATGCGGCGGTCTCACGGGCAGTCGCGGCGTTGGACAAGTTGACGAAGTGGAGCATGCCGTTGCTACGGCCGGGCGGACGCATGATTGCGATCAAAGGGGAGCGCGCTCCCGACGAAGTCGAGGAACACCGGCGTGGGATGGCCGCGCTGGAGGCAGTTGATGTCAGGGTGGTGACATGTGGCGCGAGCTATTTGCGTCCGCCCGCAACCGTCGTGGTAGCGCAGCGCGCAACGCGGTCGCGACGCGGGTCGGCACCAAGGGCGGACAGGAGAAAGCGATGAGCTCGCCCCAGGATCGGTCCGCAGGCACGGGTCCGAGCGTCGAGCACCCGCAGCGGGCGCCGGCGCCGTTGGCCCCGCCACTCGCTCCGGACGAGACGGCACCCCTCGCGGACGAATCGCGGACCGACACCACGGCGGATGTTTCACGTGAAACATCGAACGAATTCGACACCCCAATCGGCGCCGCGGCGGAACGCGCCATGCGGGTGCTGCACACGACCTACCCACCGCTGCCCCGGCCGGCACATCGCCGGGTGTTCACCGTCGCCAACCAGAAGGGCGGCGTCGGTAAGACAACGACCGCCGTCAATCTCGCCGCTGCGCTCGCGCTGCAAGGACTCAAAACGCTCGTCATCGACCTCGATCCGCAAGGCAATGCGAGCACGGCACTGGGCATCACGGACCGCCAATCGGGCACACCGTCGTCCTACGAAGTGCTTCTCGGTGAGGAGACGATCGAGACCGCGCTGCGCCGTAGCCCGCACAGCGACCGACTCTTCTGCGTTCCGTCGACCATCGATCTGGCGGGTGCCGAGATCGAATTAGTGAGCATGGTCGCGCGCGAGAACCGATTGCGTAACGCTTTGGCGGAGCTGGACCACTTCGACTTCGACTACGTCTTCGTGGACTGCCCGCCGTCGCTGGGACTGCTCACGATCAACGCACTCGTCGCGGCTCCCGAGGTGATGATCCCGATTCAATGCGAGTACTACGCCTTGGAAGGGGTGTCGCAGCTGATGCGAAACATCGAGATGGTGAAGGCGCATCTCAACCCGCAACTGGATGTGACGACGGTGATTCTGACCATGTACGACGGCCGGACCAAGCTCGCTGATCAGGTGGCGGAGGAGGTGCGCCGCTACTTCGGCAACAAGGTGCTGCGCACCGTCATCCCACGCAGCGTCAAGGTTTCGGAGGCGCCCGGCTACAGCATGACGATCATCGACTACGACCCCGGATCCCGCGGGGCGATGAGCTATCTCGACGCGAGCCGCGAACTCGCACAGCGCGACTAACCATCATTCGTGAAGGGACGACAATGACGAGTGCGGGCAAAAAGAAGGGCGGGCTCGGCCGAGGTCTCGCTGCCCTGATTCCCACCGGACCCGCCGAAGCCGACGGCGGACCCGCGACACTGGGTCCGAGGATGGGCGACGCCGCAGCCGATGTGCTGATCGGTGGGCCGGCACCAATCGCTAACGAGATAGGCGCGGTGTATCGCGAGATCTCGCCGGCCGATATCGAGCCCAACCCCAAGCAGCCCAGGCAGGTGTTCGACGACGAGGCCCTGGCCGAACTGGTGCACTCAATCCGCGAGTTCGGCCTTTTGCAGCCGATCGTGGTGCGCGCGGTCACCCCAGCACCCGGCGGCGCACGGTACCAGATTGTGATGGGGGAGCGGCGCTGGCGGGCGGCCCAGGAGGCGCAGCTGGCGACCCTTCCCGCCATCGTGCGAGAGACCACCGACGACAACCTGTTGCGCGACGCTCTCCTCGAGAACATCCACCGGGCACAGCTGAACCCGTTGGAAGAAGCCGCCGCATACCAGCAGCTGCTCGATGAGTTCGACGTCACCCATGACGAACTGGCCTCGCGGATCGGACGGTCGCGGCCGTTGATCACCAATATGATCCGGCTGCTCAAACTGCCGATCGCCGTGCAACGCCGAGTGGCCGCCGGAGTACTGTCCGCCGGCCACGCCCGCGCGCTGCTGTCGCTGGAAGCCGGGCCTGAAGCGCAGGAGGAGCTGGCGAGCCGGATCGTCGCCGAGGGTCTGTCGGTGCGCGCCACCGAGGAGGCCGTGACATTGGCCAACCGTGGTGATGCGGCGGCCCCGGCGGCGCCGCGCCGCAAGCCGATCCAGATGCCCGGTCTGCAAGACGTTGCCGAGCGGCTGTCGAACGCCTTCGACACCCGGGTCACCGTCAGCCTGGGCAAGCGCAAGGGCAGGATCGTGGTGGAGTTCGCCTCGGTCGAGGATTTACAGCGGATTATCGACACCATGACCCCGCCCAAGGCATGACCCGTTACACGGTGTAATTACGTCACTGTGACACCGGGTGTGTTCCGAACGCCTACCGAACCCTCTCGAGCGCGGAGATCCGTTGTACATCAAGCCTTTTCGAGTCCCGGTCGCCGCCGGCTGCGCGTATCGGAGCGTTTCGGCCGCGGCGCCGGAGTGGTCGGGTCAACACTGGCCCGAGAACAATAAACTCTCCTATCCTGGAGCGGTTGGTGGTGCACGTCAGCCCGGGTACAGCCGGGCTTGCCGCACTGGGCTGCGATACGCACGGAAGCCAGGAGGCTAGTGTCTGCTCGAATCACGCCCCTGCGGCTCGAAGGCTTCGAGCAGCTGCCCAAGCATGCGCGCCGCTGTGTTTTCTGGGAGGTCGATCCCGCGACCCTCGGCGATCAAGACCACCTCGCCGACCCGGAATTCGAAAAAGAGGCATGGCTGTCGATGGTGATGCTGGAGTGGGGGTCGTGCGGACAGGTCGCGACCGCGATGCCCGACGAGCAAAGCGTCACCGATCCTCCGTGTCTGGGCTATGTGCTGTACGCGCCGCCGGGTGCGGTGCCGCGAGCGCATCGGTTTCCTACCGCTCCGGTGTCTCCGGACGCGGTCCTGTTGACCTCGATGGGTGTCGAACTCGGGCACGCCCCCGACGACTTGCCACATGATCTGCTGGCCCGGGTGATCGACGAGTTGATGCGTCGCGGGGTCCGCGCGCTGGAAGCCTTCGGCCGCACCCCGGCCGCATCGGAATCGTTGGACCCCACCCTCGCCGACCCCGACGTCCGGCCGGTGCTGGAGTCCCTGGGGGATTGCTCGGTGGACCGCTGCATCATCGATGCGGAGTTCTTGAAAGACGTGGGTTTCGTTGTGGTAGCGCCACATCCGTACTTCCCGCGGCTACGCCTCGAGCTCGACAAGGGCCTGGGGTGGAAGGCGGAGGTGGAAGCCGCCCTGGAGCGCCTACTGCAGAACGCCGAGCTTCAGCAGCCGGTCGGCGCCGGGTCTTGCAACGTCCTGAAGGCGGGAAATACGTTGCAGAACAAGCAGAACGGTTAAGTACCGCCGAGGCGGGTCGTCCGTTCCACCGATAATTCGTGCGCCAGGAGCTCGGCGAAAGTGAAGGTGCCGGTGGGTCGGTCGTTTTTGCCGAGCAGGTAGAGCCGCTTGACCGCGGCCAGGATGCCTTCGGCCACCGCATCGCGCGTTTGCATCGAGAGCAGCCGGTCCCGGTCACCGGGGTTGGTAATGTAGCCGACATCGACCTGGACGGTGGGCATCCGGGTCAGCCGCAGCAGATCCCAAGTGCGTCCATGCGTCCGGCAATCGCGTAACCCGGTGCGGGCCACCACTTCTCGCTGGATGAAGTCGGCGAGATTGCGGCCGATGGTCGAAACCGACCCATGCGAGTTGCCAAAGTGGAACGAGGCCACGCCGTTGGCAGAAGAGCTGACCTGAGCTTCGCAGCGCAAGCTGATCATCAGGTCGGCACCGACGTTGTTGGCGGTAGCGGCCCGTTCGGCGTCCGACGGGCTACGGTTGGTCGGGCGGGACAGGAAGGTCTCCATGCCGATCGCGGTCATCCGGCCTTCCAGCCGACTCGCCAAGTCCCACAAGATATCTGCTTCGCTGACCGGGCCGGTCGGGCCGGGTGCGATCAGACCATGGTCGTCACCGCCGCGGCCCGGATCGATGATGATCCGCTTGCCCGAGAGTCGGGGACCGGAGCGCCGGACGAGTTCTTCTTCGCGAATGGCGTGGGGCGAACCGCCGCTGACCCGCGAACTCAGAAAGTACAAGGAGCGCAAGGTTTCCGGCCCGCAGATGCCGTCCGCCGACATCCCGTACTCGCGTTGGTACGACATCAACGCGTTGTGCGTCTGCAGGCCGAAATGGCCGTCGACCAGGCCGGTGTAGAAACCGAGATCTTGCAGCCTGGCCTGTAATGTCGCGACGTCGTCACCGTAGAGCGGAGCACCGAATTGGTGGTACAACGTGCGCGCGCCGAGCCGGTAGGACGCCTCTTTGAGTGCCCGGTAAGTCGCCTCGCCGACGATGCCGTCGACTAGCAGCCCACGATGCTGCTGGAAAGCACGGACGGCGTGGTCAAGCTGGGTGTCGAAGACTTCGAGGGCCACCTGCCGACCCGTCGCCAGATCTTCGCCAGCGCTGTCCAGTAGCCCTAATGCTGCCAGTGAGGCCCGGATTTCGGTCACAGCTGCGCTGCGGTCACCACAGCGCAGAGCGTCGCCGTTTTCGCGGCGCGGACTCGACATACCAAGGGCCCTCCGGGACAAACTGACAGGCTGACAAACGCACTACAGCTAACCGGTATTGTCGCAGATTCTTCTCAATTTCCGGAAAACCCCAGGCTGAACGGCGATGCGCTGGCGCAAACCGGATGGCGATCAGGTGAGGTTGGGCACCGCGTCGGAGAGCTCGCGCAGCAGCGCCGCCTTGCCCTTCGCGCCGACGATTCGCTTCACCGGCTGGCCGTCCTTGAACAGGATCATCGTGGGGATCGATACCACCTGGAAGTCACGCGCCGTCTCGGGATTCGCATCGACGTCGAGCTTGGCCACGGTCAGCTGATCCGACCGTTCGGCCGCGATCTCTTCGAGAACGGGTGCGACCATCTTGCACGGTCCGCACCAGGTCGCCCAAAAGTCAACCAGCACAGGCTTATTGCTGGATAATACGTCCGCGGAGAAGGAAGCGTCAGAGACTTCCTTTGTGGCCCCGGCTTTTTCGGCGTCGCTCATCGTGGTGCTCCAATCAAATCAGTGTCGTCCGCATTTCCGGCCGCCGGTTTTTCGTCGGCGACTTCGGTCTGTTCGTGCTCGGCCAACCAGCGCTCGGCGTCAATGGCCGCCGAGCAGCCACTGCCCGCCGCCGTGACGGCTTGCCGGTAGGTACGGTCCACCAGATCGCCGGCCGCGAAGACACCGTCGATGGTGGTGCTCGTGGTGCGTCCCTTGACAAGTACGTAGCCGTCCGGGTCGACGTCGATGACGTCGCGCACCAGAGCCGACCGGGGTTCGTGGCCGATCGCGACGAACACACCCGTGACCGGGAGTGTGGTCTCTTCGCCAGTTACGTTGTCGCGCAATTGCAGTCCCGTGACTGTTGTCTCGCCGTCCACCGCCACCACGGTCTGGTTGGTGATGAATTTGATCTTGTCGTTGGTACGTGCGCGCTCGAGCATGATCTTGGAGGCCCGGAATTCGTCACGACGGTGCACCAGCGTCACGCTGCGCGCGAAGCGGGTCAAGAACGTCGCCTCTTCCATCGCCGAGTCACCGCCGCCGATCACGGCGATGTCCTGGTCGCGGAAGAAGAACCCGTCACAGGTGGCACATGCGCTGACCCCGCGGCCCAGCAACTCCTGCTCGCCGGGCACCTGCAGGTAACGCGCCGCGGCACCCATCGCCAAGATGACGGCGCGCGCCTTGAAGGTCTCGCCTTCGGCGGTCACAACGGACTTGACCGGTCCGTCCAGCGAGACGGATTCGACGTCTTCCATCCGCAGGTCCGCCCCGAAGCGCAACGCCTGCTCGCGCATCTGGTCCATCAGTTCCGGGCCGGTGATGCCGTCGCGGAAGCCGGGGTAGTTCTCCACTTCGGTCGTGGTCATCAGCGCGCCGCCGAACGACGTGCCTTCAAAGACCACCGGGGCCAGTTGCGCGCGCGCCGCGTAGAGCGCTGCCGTGTACCCGGCCGGACCGGAACCGATGACGATGACGTCGTGGACTTTGTCATGAGCGGTATCGGTCATGCGAGCCTTTCAGGGATCCAGATTTCTCAATCGTGTCGAACGCCAGCCTAGGCGCGGCTGTTCCCGGCCGTGTCGCGCAACACGTGCCACCACCTTAAGGGCGGGGGACCTGGGTGCTGGCTAACAGCCCAGTATCGGCGGCGCTGCAGTTCAGGGCCACCGCAAAGACGGCAAGGTCGTCGGGACTATCGGCGGGCAACACCAGCAGCACGCCGGGGCGAGCGTTGATCTCGATCGGCCGCGCGGCGAGCACCTGGGTGGAAGCCGGATAGCCGAGACCGCCTAGACAGGATGCGCGTCGGCCGGGGTCGGCGAGCGGACCGTAATCGGGAGCACGGCGCAGCAGGACGCCGATTTCGGACGCGGACAGCGGGATCGCCATCGGTGGGGTCGACACCGTGATGTGCATGGCGGTGGTCGGGGTGCTCGGGGCGGGTTCGGGCTCGTTGAGCAGCGCCACCGTGCCGAAACCGACCGCCGCGAGCGCCGCGCCGACACCGGCCACCCCGGCGGCGATTCGCGCGGGGCGGATGCGCGGGCGAGCGGCGTGAGTCACCACCGTCGCCGCGGCACCTGGGGACGCCGCCCGCAGCGCCGCGGAGATCCGGTTCGTTGTCTCGGCCGGCGATTCAGGTGCCGATTCCGGATCCGCGCCGAGAGCCGCGACATCGCGGCGTACCTGGTTCAACGCCCTCAGGACCCGTTGGGCGTTCGGGTCTTGGCGCACTCGCCGGCGCAGCCGGGCGGCGGATTCGTCGTCCAGCAGACCGGCCTGCAGGTCGGCGAGCGACTCCGCCGTCAGCGCCGCGTCCGCGCCCGCATTCCGCGGATCCGGATCGTGATCCGCCGGTTCGTTCTCCGCCTCGCCCATCCGCCCCAGTGTCCGTCATGCCCGGGCCGGCGGTCGCGCCCGGCCCGTTAACGCTGGCCGCCGGGGCGGTCGGGGGTGGTGTGGGCGCCGGCATCCAGATAGCCGAGCAGGTGGGCCAGCCGTACCCGGGCACGCGCGCATCTGCTTTTGACCGTGCCCTCGGCGACTCCCAGCAGCGCCGCGGTGTCGGCGATCGAATAGCCCTGCATGTCGACCGCCACGATCGTGGCGCGTTGCTCGAGCGGTAACCGCATCAGCGCGCGTTGCACCACCATCGCGGTTTCGACCTGAGCCGTACGATCGGGCACCGGATAAACATCCTCCAGCGGCGCCGTCCGGTGAGATTTGGTGCGCCGCAGCCGATCCAGGCAGGCGTTGACCACGATCCGGTGCAGCCAGCTGCCGACCGCGGCGTCATACCGAAATGAGCCGGCACCGCGGTGTGCCGACAGCATGGCGTCCTGCAGCGCGTCTTCGGCGTCCTCGGGCGTGCGAGTGGTCAACCGGGCAAGGCGGTGCAGCTGGCGCCGGTGGCGTCCGAACAGCTCGCCGAACGCGTAGCGGTCGCCGGCAACATGGGCGGCCAGCAGCTCGGCATCACTGCGTTCCTGCTGGATATACCCCCCGACGCCCACGGCCGGACAGTATCCAATCGGTTACCGCGCGGCACTTCACCCCAGGGGGTGGTTGTGAGTGTCAGGACGCGGCTTGAACGGTGATCTCCGAGAAGCCGGCCTGGCTCTTGCCGCTGGTGGTTCCCAGGGTGGAGATCCACACCAGCAGGTTAGACGTGGGGGCGCCGGCCTTGACCGGGATGACGTTATGACCGGGCTTCAGGGTGAACGCCGGGGCCAGCACGGTGGTGTCGTCCAGCTTCGAGGGCGACGCCGTGGACGCCGCGCGAATCTCGACCTTGGTGCCGCTGCTCGGCGTGTCGATGCTGACCTGGCCTATCACCGTGGGCTTCGGCAGCTGCAGGATCAGCCCCTCGCCCTGCTTGAAGCTGGGAAACGGCACGGCATCGGTATAGACCTCGGTCGCCCAGGCGGTGGTGGGGTCGCCGTCGATCGCCTGCCCGGCCGTACCCGGATTGTCGGGATCGCCGTCGGGCGAAAAGACCGTGGCCCGAGTGGGTTTGACGATGCTGCCCGCAGGGGCGGGGTTCGGCGACGACGAGGCGCTCGACGAGCTCGGCCCGTTGAGCCCGAGCTCGTCCTTGTTGAGGCCGCCGCCGACATTGCCGAAGATCTTGCTCACGATCGACGCCAGCACCAACAACGCGACCACGATGATCGCGAGCGCCGCCGCGCCACCGATCGCCAGGTTGCGGCGCCGACGCACCATCGCCGCGTACTCCCGGCCGGTCGGCCGCGGGGCTTCAGGTGGCGGGGAGTCGTCGATGGGGCCCAGCACCTCGGTGCGGTCGGCCACCGCGGTGGCCTGCTGCAAAAGGTTCAAAAGCGTTGACGCACTGCGAATTCCACCATCTTCCTGGACGGAGCGGACAGCGACCGCCGAGATCTGGAAGGGAATATCGCGATCGATGGAGTTGGGTTCGACGGGTAGGCCCGTTGCGTCCCGCTCGGCCGGCGCGAGCCCGCTGCGCACCCCGAACTCCGGCAGCGGCCACCGGTTGACCAGCAGCGCGTACAGCGAGGCGCCGATGCCGCGGATGTCGTCCTCGGGGTTGGCGTCGGGCATGGTCGCCGGGTAGGCCAGCACCACGTCGCCGTCGATGCTGACCCGAACCCGGCTGGGATGGTCGATCGACAGGGCGACCCCATTGCGGTGGGCGGCGTCTGCGGCAACGGCCAGCGACTGCATCGCCCGAATGGCGCCGACCGCCGAGGGCGCGGTGTCCGCCACCTCCTGCAGCGAGCCGCCACGGATCCACTCCGCGACCACCAGGCCACCATGACTGGACCGGACGACGTCGAGCACGCGGGCGATGCCGGGCTTGTCGATCCGGCTCAGCCGCAGCGTACGGGACAGGATCTCCTGCAGGACCTCTTCGGGTAGGGCACCCTCCGGATCGACGAACGTCAGCGCCACCTGCCGGTCCAGCGCGGTGTCGAGTGCCTGCCAGAACTGCAGCGGCGGCGCACCGCCGTGGAAGACCAGCAGCCGATACCGGCCCCCGGCGATCCGGGCACCGGGAACCAGGTGGACGTCCTCGCCCGACGATTCCGCCGCCCGTTCGCGCGCGAGATCTCCGTTGCGCGCCGGCGGCGATGGTTCGGGCTTGCGCCCGGCCGGAATGTCGGGCTGAAAGTCGTCGGCAGCCGGCCTTGGTATTGGGGAGGGTCGGTCGCCGCCCGAACCCAAACCGGACCCAGGTCCCGCGGCAGCGCTCTCCAAGGGGCGGTCGGTCACCTCCGGTCCTTTCGCTAGCCGGGCGTCGCCTGCTCGATCCGGAGGCCGGCGCCGGATCGGCTCCTGGACCGCATCAACCCCCGGCGGGGACGAATTCCTCTGCTCAGGGTACGTGACCGGGCCCGGCTGAGACGATCCCCGTGGGGCGGCGGGTGGCCGGGATTCCAGGGCTGTGGCTGGCTTGGCGCCGCGACCGCCAACCCGGCGACGGACGGCCGCGATCGTCGCCACCGCCTCCGGGACCTGCGCGCGAACCATGACCGTCACCAGGATCGGCGCCATGATGCAGCCCAGCACCAACAGCCGCAGCAGCGAACCGGCAGCACCGCCATGCGCGGTCAAGGCGGCCAGCCCCAACAGCCGGTCGGCGATGTGGGCGATCAGGCCGGCCAGCATCGACGCGACGATCGTCACCAGGATCGTCCGTACCTCCGCAGACCCGATCAGCTGACCGCCGGCCGGCAGCAGCGTGCGCCGCAACAGGTAGTAGCCGACCAGCGCCCCGGCGAAGAACCCGAGTCCGTTGGCCAGCCCGAGGTAGCCGGCCACCAGTTGGGGATCGCTGGTCAGGTGCGGCGCGAGCACCGAACCGGCGATCTTGACGGCCGTGATGACGAGGATGATCACGATCGGCGTCCAGGGCTGCTCGCGCGCGTAGAACACCCGTAGCTGCAGTAGCACCAGGCCGTACGGGATCAGCGTGAATGCCGACAAGGCGATCGCGGCGCCCAGATATCCGGCGTCGACCCCACCGAAGTGGCCATAGGCAAACAGCGCGCTACCGATCGCGGGTCCGCCGACCGTCATGAACGCCACGATCGGAATCAATGTGATCAGCGTCAGCCGGGTGGCCAGCGACAGGTCGGCGAGCACGGCTTTGGTGTCGTCGGCGGCCGCGTTGCGGCTCAGGCGCGGCATCACGACGGTCAGCACCGTGACACCGATCATGCCGAACGGCAGCATCAGCACCAGCCAGGTGTAGTTGTAGATCGCCGGGCCGGACGCCGCCGCGGTGCTGGCGATTTGGTTTCCCACCACCAGGCCGAGCTGGCTGATCAGCACATAGAGCACCATCGCGGCGGCCATCGCGCCGAACCGCTTGAGCCGCTCGTCGATCCCCCACAGCGGGCGCAGGCTGACGCGCTCGCGGCGCAGCGCGACCAGCAATACCGCGGTCTGCGCATAGACGCCCAGCGTGGTGCCGATGGCGAGCACCAGCAGCTTGGTGTTGCCCATCCGGACGGGATCGACCGACAGCTCACCGGGGACGACCAGATACACCGCCAAGGTCACCAGCGCGACGACATTGTTGACGACCGGCGCCCACGCCGTCGGCCCGAAAACGTTGCGGGTGTTCAGGATTGCCATGAACACCGACGTCAGGCCGTAGGCGAGCACCTGCGGCAGCAGCAGGTAGGCGAACGCGGTGGTCAGCGGCTCGTTGACCTGCGGGGTGCGGCCCAACATCAGCCGGACCAGCAGTGGCGCGGCCGCCACCGACACCAGCGTGGCGAATAGCAGCAGCGCGGTGGTCACCGTGACCAGCCGCCGGACGAAGGCGGCACCGCCATCGGCGTCGCTCTGCTCGGCCCGGGCCAGCACCGGCACGAAGATCGCGGTGAACGTCGCTTCCAGCACGAGCGCGGCGACCAGGTTCGGCAGCTGATTGGCCACCGAGAAGGCGCTGGACAGCGCCGCACCCAGGATCGCGGCCAGCAGCACGATCCGGCCGAACCCGGTGATCCGGCTGACCAGCGTCGCGAGCGCCATCGCCCACGACCGCGATACCAAGGCGGAATCGGACAGTTCCACCCGCCGCGTTGGCAGGTCGGTCACCGGTGGCAGTGGCCCCGTCGGCGCTGGAATCCGGCCCGGCGGGCCGGACGGTCGCGGTGGCGGCTGCTGGCGCCGCGGCGGTTGCTGAGGATGGGACCGCCGGTAGGCGGGTTTCATACGCGGTGCTCTTCGTCGACGCGTCCGCCGACCTCACGCCGGGCGCCGGCCGGATGGTGGTGGGGCGGGTCGGGGCGGTCCAGGTCGGCGCGGTCGGGCTGGCCGCGGAATCGGTGCCACAAACGGCGGCCGGCGAGCAGCACCAGCACCGCCGCCGCGGTCAGGGTGATCGCGAACAGCACCTTGCCGTAGGCGTTGGAGTGCACCGACAGGCGCACCGGGTCGCCCAGCCGGGTGCCGTCCGGGGTCCGCAGCGTGACGTCGATCGCGACGCGCTGGGTGAAGTTCACTTCGATCGGCACCCGCAGGGGCAGGTAGCCGGGCGGCAATTCGATCTGTCCGACGTCGGTCACGGTCATCCCGGGTGGGGCGTCGACCTGCAGGCGGACCTTGATCGGCACGGCGAGACCGTTGTGCAGCGCCAACGGCAGGGGACTGTGCTCGGTGGCCAGGGTGTAGGAACCGCCGGGGTTGACGATCGTCACCGCACCGAATAGGTCGTTGATCGTGTTACCGACGACCGCCAGCCGCTGCTGGGCCAGCCCGTTGCGGCTATCGGGAGGATCGGACTGGCTCAGCGCGCGCAGCATGTCTTCGCGCAGCGGAGCGGTGTACTGGACGCCGGTCAGGCCGGTGCGCTCGTCGGTGCTCAGCGCGGCGGTCAGTTTCCACAGCCGGGCGGTCTGGCCGTTGACGTCGGCGATGACGTTCTCCCCGAACCGGCCGCGCTCGGGGTCGGCGACGTCCAACTGCTGCGCCGGCTGGGTGCGGGCCGCGTCAACGGCCTGGGCTTCGCCGATGACCGCCGGCAGCGGCCGCGGCACCCCCAGGCCGGAACGGATCGTCGTTGCCAGCGCCGTCAGGATCACCTGCGCGTCGTCCGCGCCCAGGTTCCATGTCGCCGGCGGAACCAGGAGCTGGGTGCGCGGCGGGGCGTCGCGGTCCAGCGCATGCCAGAACATCGAGCCCAGGGCGTCTTGGCGGCGTGCGGTATTGGAGTCGTGCGCGAGCCGAACCGTCAGCGACGGGTCCAGATAGGTCGGCGCGCTGGGGCTGTTGCCCGCCCCGGCCAGTGCCGCGCCGACCGCGGGGTCGAACGGCGCAACCACTACCTGCGGGGACAGCCGCCGCGGTGCGGTGTCGACGTTGTCGGGCCCGGGCGACGCCTGCGGATCCGGGGCGACCAGCTCGCCGGCGGCCACCGCGACCGTGCTGTTGTTGGCGCTGAGCAGGTTGACCGTGCCATCGGTCAGCGGGCCGTCGGGCAGCAGCGTGGCACCGCGGGTCGAGGAGATGTCCAGGATGTGGTCGACGATGTCGCCGACGCTGGTGGTGGCGATTGCGCTGAGGCCCGGATCATTGACGCGCTGCAACGCGTCGAGATCGGCCTGCGCGTAGGGCAGTGGTGCGACGCAGGTGCGGCGGGCCAGCGCGCGCAACCGGTTGAGCCACCCGGTCGCGGCGGTCTGCCCGGTGCCGGGGTGTGTCGGGGTGCCCGGCTGCTGCGCCGGCCCGTCGGGGGAGTTGGACACGACATAGCCGGCCGTCATCGCGTTGACGGTCACCAGCAGGTCCGGGTCGATGGCCAGGCATAGCGCGCGGCCGACGGCACCATCGGGGTCGACGTCGTGGCTGGTCGCGACCTCGGCCGCGGACAGCAGGATGTCCAGCCGGCCGCCGGTGGCCAGCGAGGAGGCCAGGTCGTCGTCGACCAGCCGGACTCCGATGGTGCCGCCCGGCTGGCCCGGGGACAATCGGGGGCGATCGGCGAGCGGCCACAGCATGGTGACCCACACGGGTTTCGAGGTGTCCGGCGCGACCGCGGACTCCAAAGCGTCGGCGTGGTCGGGTGGCACCCCGATCACCGGCAGCAGGAACCGCGCGTTGTCCAGCCGGGCTGGGGCGCCGTAGTCGGGTGTGCCGTTGGCGTTGACCAGCAGGGGATAGATACCCGGCTGGTTGATGCCCAGCGACGGCTTGGCCAGCGAGCGCAGCGGTGCGGACAAAGTGAAGCCGACCTCTTGGCCGCGCTGGAGTTCGGGAGCGACGGTGAGAAAGTCGGCGGCCGGCTGGTATTGATCGGTGCTGCCGTCCAGCGAGGTCCGCAGGCTCGCCGATGCGGTGACCGCGGCGGCATGTTCGAGCCGGACCATCACGTCACGCACCGGGCGGTCGCCGATGTTGGTCACCATCCCGCTGACCGTGACGACCGGCGGGCTGGTCGTGGTGCCGACGTCCGGGGTCACCTGGTCGATGCGGACGCGGACGAACGGCGTCGAACCGGGTTCGTTGGCCGCGGCGCGGGGCATGCCGATCGGGCCGGTGAGCACCACCGCAAAACCGGCCACAATGCCGATCACGACGGCAAGGCGCAACACGGCTGCGCAGCAGAGGCGTGGCGCGGTCACGGCCCCGGCCCGTGACCGTTCTTACGACCGCGGGGCTTGTCGGAATGCCGGGTTCGGGAATGGGTCTGTGGATTGCGCCGGGGCGTGCTGGGCGGCAGCGGCGGCAGCGCGGCGGGACCGTCGGTCTGCAGCTTTCCGATCAGCTCGTTGGCGACCTCGGCGAGTCGACGTTCGTCGGCGTAGGCCAACCGCGACGGCAGCTCCTGGATCGGCACCCACGCCACCTCGGCGACTTCAAGGTCCTCATCGGACAGCTCGCCGCCGGAGAAGCGCATCAAATAGTGGTGCACGGTTTTGTGCACCCGGCGACCGTCGGTGACGAACCAGTAGTCGATGCGGCCGAGTGCGGCCAGCACGCTGCCGCGGATCCCGGTCTCCTCGGCGACCTCTCGAATGGCGGTCTGCTCGGCGGTCTCGCCGAGTTCGATGTGCCCCTTGGGCAGCGACCACAGCATCCGTCCCCGCCGGTCGATGCGTCCGATCAGGGCCGCGACCTGCGCGTCCATCGGGCCGTCGATGCCGTCGATGACCAGGCCACCCGCGGACGTTTCATGCACGGTCCGCAGCCGCTCCGGCACCCGGCGGGAGGGGCGAGGTCGACGCGTGCTGGTTGCCGCCGAGTCGGCGGTCACTTTGGCGTCGGCGTCGTTTTCGGACGCGCCCACACCGCCACGACCGCGACGGCGCCCCCGCCGCCGGCGTGGTTTGGCTTGTTCGCCATCCGACACCCAAGCGATAGTAGCTGGCACGAGCTGTTCTTCCGGACACACTCGCCGCTGGTGCGGGCGCGACGACGGCCCGTGGACGACTAGGCTGAATTGTCGCGCTCCTCCGCGGGCCGTACCTGCCCGCATCGTCACACGACTAGGCTGACCGAACGTGTCCGACGCCGCCAACGATGTAGAGCTGCTGACGTCGGCGTGGATTGCCCTCAATCAGCATGCCGCCGTGCTGGGTGGACTGGGCGCCTTGTTCGAGGCCGCGGGGCACGACTTGTATCTGGTCGGCGGATCGGTGCGCGACGCGCTGCTGGGCCGGTTGAGCCCCGATCTGGACTTCACCACCGACGCGCGCCCCGAGCAGGTGCAGCAGATGGTGCGGGGCTGGGCCGACGCGGTCTGGGATACCGGCATTCAATTCGGCACCGTGGGCGTCGGCAAGGACGAGCACCGCCTGGAGATCACCACGTTCCGCGCGGACAGCTACGACCAGGTGTCACGCAGTCCCGAGGTGAAGTTCGGTGACCGCCTCGAAGATGACCTGGTGCGCCGCGATTTCACCGTGAACGCGATGGCCGTGCGCATCACATCGCAAGGCCCGGGCGAATTCCTCGATCCGCTCGGCGGTTTGGCGGCGCTCAAGGCCCGCGTACTGGACACCCCGGCGGCGCCGTCGGTGTCGTTCGGCGACGATCCGCTGCGGATGCTGCGCGCGGCGCGGTTCGTATCGCAGCTCGGGTTCACCGTCGCCCCTCGGGTGCGGGCGGCGATCGAAGAGATGGCCCCGCAGCTGGCCCGGATCAGCGCCGAACGGGTGGCCGCCGAATTGGACAAGCTGCTGCTCGGCGCCGACCCGGTGGCCGGCGTCGACTTGCTGGTTCAGACCGGGATGGGCGAAGTTGTGCTGCCCGAAGTCGGCGCCATGCAGATGGCCATCGACGAACACCACCAGCACAAGGACGTCTACCAGCACTCGCTGACCGTGCTGCGCCAAGCCGTCGAGCTCGAAGATGCCGGCCCCGATTTGGTGCTGCGCTGGGCAGCGTTGCTGCATGACATCGGCAAGCCCGCCACCAGACGCCACGAGGAAAACGGCGGCGTGAGCTTTCATCACCATGAGGTCGTCGGCGCGAAGATGACCCGCAAGCGGATGCGGGCGCTCAAATACTCCAAGCAAATGGTCGACGACGTCTCCCAGTTGGTGTATCTGCATCTGCGGTTCCACGGCTATGGCGACGGGAAGTGGACCGACTCCGCAGTACGCCGCTACGTCACCGACGCCGGACCGCTGCTGCCGCGGCTGCACAAGCTGGTCCGCGCCGACTGCACCACCCGCAACAAACGCCGGGCCGCGCGACTGCAGGCCAACTACGACCGGCTCGAGGCGCGCATCGCCGAGCTGGCAGCCCAGGAGGATCTGGCGCGGGTGCGTCCCGATCTGGACGGCAACCGGATCATGGAGCTGCTGGACATCCCGGCCGGCCCGCAGGTCGGCGAGGCATGGCGGTTCTTGAAAGAGCTGCGCCTAGATCGCGGGCCGTTGACCGACGAGGAAGCCACCGCGGAGCTGCTCGCCTGGTGGAAGACGCGCGGCAACGCTTGACTTTGGCCGTGGGCGCCCGCCGAGGAGTTCTAGGATTTGCCCATGCCATTGGCTGAGGGGGCGCAATTCGCTGGTTATACCGTGGTGCGGCCGTTGGGCGTGGGCGGTATGGGCGAGGTGTATCTGGTGCGCCATCCGCGGTTGCCGCGTTTCGAAGCTTTGAAGATTTTGCGGGCCGACGTGTCGGCGGATCCCGACTTTCAGCAGCGGTTCAACCGTGAGGCCGAATTGGCGGGCGGCCTGTGGCATCCCCACATCGTCGGCGTGCACGACCGCGGTGAATTCGACGGCCAGTTGTGGATCGCGATGGATTATGTCAACGGGCCTGATATCCGCGCGCTGATGGACCAGCACCCAGGCGGTATGCCGGCAGGCGAGGTCGTGGCGGTGGCGACCGCGGTCGCCGCGGCGCTGGACCATGCCCATCACCGGGGGCTGCTGCACCGCGACGTCAAACCGGGCAACATCATGATCAGCCGGCCCGATGACGGCAGCCCCCCGCGAATCATGTTGAGCGACTTCGGTATTGCCCGACCCGTCGAGGACACCACAGGACTGACGGTGACCAACGCGACGGTGGGCACCGTCGACTACAGCGCGCCCGAGCAGTTGCTGGGTCATCCGATCGACGGCCGTGCCGACCAGTACGCGCTGGCCGCGACTGCTTATTACCTGCTGACCGGCGCCAAGCTGTTTACCGGTGCCAGCCCGGTCGCGGTGATCAGCGCGCACCTGACCGCGCCGCCGCCGATGCTGGGTACGCGCCGCCCCGAATTGGGCAGTGCCGATTCGGTTTTCGCGCGGGCGTTGGCGAAAAACCCCGCCGAGCGGTTCGCTCGTTGCGGTGATTTCGCCACGGCGCTGGCTCGTCAGCTGCATCACGCCCCACCCGCCGGGCCCCCTCGACCGGCCCCCGTCGCCCCGCCGACGCACGCCCCGATGCCATTCGCGCCGCCCGCGTGGCCCGGCCCGTCAGCACCGCCCGGTGCGCCACAGCGTCCGCGACGGCGTCGATGGCGCGCCGCCGCGTTGGTCACGGCCGGGCTCGCCGCCGTCGGCATCGTTGCCGCCATTGCGATTCCACGACTGATCGATCACGGGCACCCCGCGCAATCGGAACCGCAGCTGCAGGAAGCCGCCCGGCTGGCCGGACAGCATTACCTGGAGGCACTTGCCCGCGGCGATGCGCCGGCCGCACTTGCGTTGAGCGTAAACCCGTCGGCGACACCACAATTCGCGACCAGCGATGTATTGCGGGCCCAGCTCGCGGCCGCGCCCATCACCGACATCACCGCCACGGCGGCACCGGTGCCCGCCGGCGACGACCCGCAGCAGGTGCAGTACCTGATGCTGTCCGCCAGATTCGGCCCGACTTTGTCGCAGGCCCGCATTGCCGTGCACCGCAAGGGCGACGAATGGAAACTCGACACCGCCACCGTCGCCGTCGATATCGGACCATCCGGCAGCAAGGATGCATCGCTGAAAGCGGTTGCGCTGTGGGGTGTTCCGACCGACGGCACATCGCCGGTCGCAGTGTTTCCCGGTGCACTGTCGGTTTCGTCCAGCAACCGCTACGTCGACATCGCGGCGCAGACCCTGCCGGTGCTACTCGACGCACTCGGCGGTGCCACCGACCGGCCGACCATCAGGCCGGTAGCCACGCTCAACGATGCGGGGAACCAGGCCGCCAAGGCGGCGTTCGACACGTGGAGCCACAACTGCTATCACGGCGTGGAACCGACCGACGACTGCGCGCGCCTGAGCCCCGACAACCCTACGATCGCTATCGATGGCCCCGGCGATTTCAGCAAGGCGACCTTCAACTTCGACGCCGGCACGATGGTGGTCGCGATCGGCGGCACCATCGTTTACCAGGGACACGCTGCGGGCATTCCCGACTACACCGTGACGGAGAAACCCATCGGCGTCGTCGACCTGACTAAGGAACCCCCGATATATATGCGCACGGAAAAGCATGGATAAACACCAGTCGCCCGTCGCTCGGCGAGCCTAAGATGCGCGCATGCCGTTAAGTGAGGGGGCACAGTTCGCGGGCTATACCGTGATGCGGCTGCTGGGGGCCGGCGGTATGGGTGAGGTGTATTTGGTGCGCCACCCGCGACTGCCGCGTTTCGAAGCTTTGAAGGTGTTGGGCACCCAGGTATCGGCGGATCCTGGCTACCAGCAACGGTTTAACCGCGAGGCCGAACTCGCCGCCGGGCTGTGGCACCCCCATATCGTGGGTGTGCAGGACCGTGGCGAGTTCGAGGGCCGGCTGTGGATCGCCATGGATTACGTCGACGGGACCGACCTCGACGCGCTGATGGACGAGCAGTACCCCGGTGGGATGCCGGCCGGGGAAGTGCTTGCGATCGTGACCGCAGTCGGCGCGGCGTTGGACCATGCGCATCACCGCGGGTTGCTCCACCGCGACATCAAGCCGGGCAACATCATGATCAGCCGGTCCGACGACGGCAGTCCTCCGCGAATCCTGTTGTGTGACTTCGGTATCGCGCGTCCCGTCGATGACACCACCGGTCTGACGGTGACCAATATGACGGTCGGCACGGTTCCGTACTGCGCTCCCGAGCAGCTGTCGGGTCAGCCCTTGGACGGTCGCGCCGACCAGTATGCGCTCGCCGCGACGGCTTACTACCTGCTCACCGGTGCCAAATTGTTTCCTCACGTCAACCCAGTGGCGGTAATCAATGCGCACCTGACATTGCCCGCACCGCTGCTCGGTGGGTTGCGTCCCGATTTAGCCAGCGCCAACGGGGTTTTCGCACGCGCCTTGGCGAAGAACCCCGCCGAACGGTTTGAGCGTTGTGGCGATTTCGCCGCCGCCCTGGCCGCACGCCTGGCGCACGGCCACACCGCGGCGCCCACCCCGCCGAGGCCGATATCGGAAAAGACGGTGCCCGTCGCCGCGGTAGCGACCGACGCGACCCGTCCGATCTCGCCACCGCGCCCGCAGTACCCGCCGCCGGCCCCGGCCGGCCATCCTGCTGCACCCGTGCCACCGCCGCCCGCGTGGGGCCCGCCGTTCAATGCGTTTCCCGCGCCGCCGCGCCGCCGGAAACGCACTGCGACGCTGGCCCTTTCGCTGCTGGCCGTGCTTGCCGTGGTGGCAGGAGTGGGGATCTTCGCGGCAAGCAAGATCATCGCCGGCGACGACACGAAACGTGCCGAGCAGGACCGCGAAGCCGCCCGGTTGGCCGGGCAGCACTACCTGGAGGCGCTGGCAGTCGGCGACGCCCACACCGCGCTGTCGGTGTCGGCAGACCAACCGGTCACGCCGCAGCTGCTCACCGACAAGGTGCTGCGCGCACAATTGGCTACCACGCCAATCACCGACATCAAGGTCAGCACCGACCCGGCCCCGGACCCGGGCACCCCATCCGACGCCCAGCGGCTGGTCTTGGCCGCGAAATTCGGCGTCACGCCCACCCAGGTCGTGATCTGGGCGCACAAGAAAGACGGTCAGTGGAAGCTCGACACCACCACCGCCGCGCTAGCGGTGGACAATCCGCCTGACGCGGTCGAAGCAATGAAAACCGTTGCGATCTATGGCGTGGGGACGAACGGCTCCAATCCCATCTCGGTTTTCCCCGGCATCGTTCAGATGGGATCGACCAATCGCTTCATCGATGTCACCGCGCCGCCGGAACGAGTAATGCTCGAGGCGCTCACCACACCGGCGGCCAACCGACCGGTCATTCACCCGACCGTCGCACTCAACGATGCAGGTCGCCAGGCGGCCCTGGCGGCTGTGGATGCCCAGCTCCGCATTTGTTTCAAAAGCGGTCCCAAGCCGCCGGAGTGCTGTCCCAAAGACGGCTGCAAGCCGCAGCCTGCCCCGCCTCTTGGAGTCGCGCCGGACAGCGAGACACTCCAGGAGCTCGAGAACACTCAGGGCATGACCTACGACCTGGACCCGAACACGATGACGGTTCATGTCTCGGGTGTCTTCAACTACCGGGCGCAGGTGATTCAGTATGCCAAACCGGCGATCTTCCGGGACGCCGTCACGGTGCAGGACAGCCACGTCGACCTGACCAAAGACCCACCGGTCTGGTTTCGCAAACCGGGGAGCTGACCGCCAGCCTCGGAACCACGCGTGGCACCGACGCGTCGGAACGGTTATGGATTACTGCCTGGCAGGTGATAGCGGCGCGGCGATGTGGCACGGCCAACCCGACCTCGATCTCGACCACGACGGCCGTCTCGAATCGATCGGGCTGGACTTCGACCACGACGGCATGCGCGACGACGCGCTGGCGGACCTGGACGGCGACGGTTTGGTCGATCACGCGGTGCTCGACCTCGACAATGACGGCACGCCCGAGGCGTACGTCACCGACGACGGGTCGGGTACCTGGGCGGTAGCGGCGGACCGGGCCGGGGGATTGCGCTGGTATGGGCTCGACGGGATCGAGCACACCGGTGGCCCCCTGGTGGACTTCGACGGTCACGGGCATCCGGACGATCGGCTGGTGGACGTCGACGGCAATGGGGTGGCCGACCGAGTGCTGTGCACCGACGAGACCGGCGTGACCGGTTATGTGGACACCGACGGCGACGGCCGGTGGGACGTCCGGTTATCCGATACCGACGGTGACGGGTCGGCAGATGGCGCGACCCACCTTTGACATGGTGTTTTGCCGCTTTCGCGAATGGGTAAATCAACGCCTGTGCAGCAGGCAAAACAACTGAAGTGACAGACCCCGATCCCTGTCTACACTCTTATCCATATCCGGTCGGGGAGGCCTAGGAATCGAGGGAGAAAAACATGCCAAGTTCAACCGTTGTTACACCCGAACTGCTGCGCGCTTCACAGCAAAAGATCGAATCGCGGCTGCAAGAGGCGGCGGCCATCGCCAACCAGTACCTGAGCGGACACGAGAACGTCGTCAGCGCCGCCGGGTGGACCGGCCAGGCCGGGACTACGTCGCTGAATACCGCGGGCCAAATCCAGCACGACCTGCAGCAGATCATGACCGGCGGTAACCGGTTGGCCCACGGGCTGGGCAAGACGGCCACGCTGATGGAACACCACGAAGCCGATTCCGCGCACAATCTCAACGGTGTGTTCGGCGGAGTCCAGTCCACCTAAGCCGCAATCCCCAAAAGCTTATTTAGCGTAAGGAATACAAAAATGTCAGACCAAATTACGTACAACCACGCCGTCGTCAGCGGCCTCACCGGAGACATCGCGACCCAAGCCGCGCAGCTGATGGAAATTCACGACGACGTTCTACACATCACCCAGTCGCTGGCCGAGTTCTTCCAGGGCCAGGGGGCCACGTCATTCTTCGACGCGCAACAGCAGATGCTGCACGGACTGCAGGATATGATCCAGACCGTCACCCTGCACGGGCACACCGTGGGCAATGTGCACGAAGCCGCTATAAATGCCGACAGTTTGACGGCAGGTTTCTTCAACCAGGCGTAGTCCGGGATTGGCGGGGCGCACCTAGCGTGCGCCCCGCACTTGGCTTCAAGGGAAGACCGTGCTGACCACCTCTCTAGACGGCCTCTGGGTGCTGCAGGTACTCACCGGCATCGAGGTCCTGGCTCCCGAGATGGGGCTGCGACCGCATCTGCCCCGCGTCGAGCCCAAGCACCAGGCGCTGGCCCACCCGGTGACCGCGGAGCTGCGCGCCGCCGGAGCGATCGACGAAACCGACTCGGTCGACGGCGTGATCGTCGAGTGGCTGACCGTGCTGTCGCGCCGCGACATCGGGTTGCTGGTGCACTTCCGCCTGGCCGACGACGGCGAGCCGACGCGTGCGCTGCTCGCCAGGTTCGCACAGTGGTGGGTCGCCATCGAACGATCGGGTGACCTGGTCCGGATCAGCGGGGCGGGCATCGCGAACAGCGAGGGTACGGCTAGTGCGGCGCTCAATGCACAGATCGAAAGACTATGCGGTGCAAACGATCCCGCGCCGCTGCGTCCGGTCACCCTGGATGCGGATGCGATGCGCGCCACCGCCACCGACGAGCGATCGCTGCACGAGTTCCTGGGCAATCAAGGGCTGGATGCCGATCAGGTGCACATGCTGAAACTGGCTACCGATCCCAGCCGCTCGGCCCAGGCGTCGTTCGTCGCCCTGCAGTCCGGGGTGGAAACCGGCCTGCCGACCCGGACCCACTTCGAACCAGGCGCGGTGACGATCATCGATACGACGGAGGGACGTGTTGTCGCCGAACAGGTTTCGTCCGGTGGCAAGAACTGGATGATCATCGCGCCGGGGACCAAGAACAACATCGGTACCGCGATCAACCATATGGTGCGGCGGCTACCGGCCAGCGAGGAATGGCATTCGTACCGAAAAGTCGTGTAGTCGAAAGGCAGTCCGAAAATGATAGCATCGGCACCGTGACGAATCCGTGGACGGGCTCATCCAATTCTCCGGAACAGGGCGGACCGACTCGGCGAGAAGCGCCAGCCGCGCAGTACCAAAATCAAGATTCGGTATCCGGAACATTACGCATTTCCGATATGGTCGCGCCGCGCAAAATTCCGCCCGGTGGAGGCTGGCGTAAATTCCTGTACCAGATATCGGGCCATGTCATCAACTTCGGCGAATCGCCGTCCGAAAGACACTATCGCGAGCTGCAAGAGCGCATCCGTCGCCACATCCGCAAGCAGTACGTGGTCGGGGTCGTCTCGGGAAAGGGCGGCGTCGGCAAGACCACGATGACCGCTTGCATCGGCGCGGTGTTCCGGGAATGCCGGCCCGAAAACGTCGTCGCGATCGACGCGGCCCCCGGCTTTGGCACGCTGGCCGGGCGAATCGACGAATCTCCGCCGGGCGACTACGCGGCGGTCCTCAACGACACGGACGTGCAGGGCTACGCTGATATCCGAGAACACTTGGGGCAGAACAGTCTTGGACTTGACGTGCTGGCCGGTAACCGCGCGTCCGACCAGCCGCGGCCATTGGTCGCCTCGATGTTCTCCGGTGTGCTGTCGCGGCTGCGTCGCACCCACACCGTGATCGTGGTGGACACCTCCGACGACCTCGAGCACCCCGTGATGAAGGCTGTGCTCGACGCGTGCGACACCCTGGTTTTCGTGTCCGGTCTCACCGCCGACACCTCGTTGCCGGTGACCCGTGCGATCGACCTGCTGCGCTCGATGGGTTATCACGAGCTGGTGTCGCGCAGCATGGTCATCCTGAACGACAGCCGCGACAAATACGACGCGGAGGCGCGCACCTATCTCACCGAGCGTTTCGCTCAATCAGGCGCAACGGTCGAATTCATGCCGTACGATCCGTTCCTGGCAAAAGGCGGGATAATTGACACCCGGCATGAGCTGAAGAAGAAAACCCGCCTGCGCATATTCGAAATCACTGCGGCATTGGCCGACAAATACATTCCAGATGCCGACAGGCCGCGTTAATGACCCCATACGTGGGTAAGGTCTCGTTTCCAGCCCGCTGTGCGGTTGCTGTCGTATGTGGAGAACATCTCGTTTCGCAGGTTTATCCGGCCTCGGTCCCGATCGAGGCCTTCATCGACAACGTCGTCGAGCTACTCAACGAGGAACTCAAACGCCGGGGTTTCATCGGACTCGAATCCGGCATCGGATACGAACTCCATAAGGCCAACGGCGTACGGCTGGACGTCACGAAGACGCTCGACGAACTCGGCGTCGAAGACGGTGCCACACTCACGCTGGTCCCCGCGGTTGCGGGCGAATCGTTTGAGCCGCAGTACGAGTCGCTGTCGACCGGGTTGGCCCGGGTCGGCAAGGCCCTGTTCGAGCCGGTCACGCTCAAGACCGCCGCGCACACCGCGTTGGTGATCTTGGCAATGGTCTCCCTGACCCTATTGGGACTGGCTGTGCGCCAACGCTTCTCAACCGACTCGCTAATGCCCACCATCGTGACCGGGACGGCCGGTCTGCTGATCGCTGGTGGTGCGACCACGGTGTGGCGGTGGTGGCCGGGACGCACCGACATGGTCGACGGGCTCGGCTGGACCGCGTTGCCACTGCTCACGGCCGGCCTCGCGTCCGGGGCGCCGGGCCCTGTCGGGGCCGCGCACGCCTTCATCGCGGCGCTGGCGGGCGCGGTGCTGACGTGTGGAATCACATCGGCGACGGGGCGTCACGCGAATGTGGCGGCGACCGTGGTGACCGTACTGGGGCTCGGCGGCGCGGCCGCCGCGGCCCGGATGTGGTGGCCCGTGCCGGCCCAATGGCTGGGCATGTGCGCGCTTGTCATGCTGCTGCTGCTGCTGACCATGGCCCCCACGATCGCGCTGTGGGTCGCGCGGATCCGGCCGCCCTATTTCGGCTCGATCACCGGGCGCGATCTGTTCCGGCGCAGCGCGGGCCTGCCCGCTGACGCGGTGTCGCCCGTGGAGGAAGGCGCCGACGACGAAGCGAACTCCGACACCACGCCGCGCGGTGCCCAGATCGCGCTCGCGGCGGTCCACGCGAACAACGTGCTGACCGGAATCTGCGTGGGCGCGGGGCTGACCCTTCCCGTCGCGGTGTGGGCCACCCTGATGCCGGGGCACGACCGCAGCCTGCCGGCCGCCGTGCTGGCCGGGCTGTTCGTGGTGATCTTCATCAGCCGGGGGCGGGCTTTCGCCGACAAACGGCAGGCGATCGCGCTGGTCTGCGGCGCGGCCGCGGCATTGTGCGTGGGCGTAGCGAAATACGTTCTGCACGAACCTGCTTCATCGGGCTACGGGCTGTTGTGGGGCACGCTGGTACTGGCCGTCTTCGGTGGTGCCGGGCTGCTCGCCGCTCTGCTCGTGCCGATCACCCGGTTCACGCCGCTGGTGCGGATGACCGCCGAATGGGTGGAGATAGCGGCGATCATTGCGGCCCTGCCGCTGGCCGCATGGATCGGCGGATTGTTCACCTGGGTGCGCATGCGATGACCCCGATGGCGCTCACCGCTCGCGCAATGACCCAGCGGGTCGCCGCCACGGCGCTGACGAGCCTGCTGGTCACCCTGATAGCGGGACTGCCTGCGGCCCAGGCGATTCCACCGCCGGTTGTTGATCCCGGCCGGGTACCGGCCGACGGTAAGCCCGCGTCCGATCAGCCGATGCGGCAGGCGTTCACCTGTGCACGGACGATGACCGTCGCCGACCCGAATGTGGCCCTGCCCGCGCCCGGTTTCACGATGCTCAACGTCAGCAAGGCCTGGCAGTACTCGACCGGCAACGGGGTGCCCGTCGCGGTCATCGACACCGGCATCAACCCGAGTCGCCGGCTGCCGGTGGTGGCGGGTGGCGATTACATCATGGGCGGCGACGGTCTGAGCGACTGCGACGCGCACGGCACCGTCGTGGCGTCGGTGATCGGCGCTGCGCCGCAAGGCACTCCGATGCCGGCCCCGATGCCCAGCGCCCCCGCCTTCCCGCCACCGGCGGGCCCACCGCCCACCGATGCGGGAGCGCCGCCACCCGGCGGACCACCGCCCCCGCCGGCACCTCCGCCACCGCCCTCGCCGGTGACGATCACCCAAACGGTGGCACCACCACCCCCGCCGCCACCCCCACCCGACGCGCCATCGAACGGACCGGGGGACCCCGCGCCCGGACAGCCCGACGATCCCGAGGTGCCACCACCGCCCCCAGGCGCGCCCGATGGCGTCGCGGGCGTCGCGCCGCACGCGACCGTCATCTCCATCCGCCAGTCCTCGCGTGCCTTCGAGCCGGTGAACCCCGGCGGCGGCGGCGACTTTGAGGGGCGCAAGAAGGCCGGCACCATCGCGACGCTGGCCAGCGCCATCGTGCACGCGGCGAACATGGGCGCCAAGGTGATCAATATCAGTGTCACAGCCTGTGTTTCGGCCGCCGACCCGCTGGATCAGACCGCCATCGGCGCCGCCGTCTGGTATGCGGCCACCGTCAAGGACGCGGTCATCGTCGCCGCGGCCGGCAATGACAACGAAGAAGGCTGCGCCCAGAATCCGACCTTCGACCCACTCAATGCCTCCGACCCGCGCGACTGGCACCAAGTCAAGACCGTGTCGTCGCCGTCCTGGTTTTCCGACTATGTGTTGTCGGTGGGGGCGGTCGACAACACCGGCGCGCCGATCAACAAGAGTCTGGCCGGGCCCTGGGTGGCCGCGGCGGCACCCGGCGTCGGGATCATGGGTCTGTCACCGGAAACCGGGGGACCGGTCAATGCCTATCCGCCGATCCGGCCCGGTGAGAAGAACATGCCGTTCTGGGGCACCAGCTTTTCCGCGGCGTATGTCAGCGGGGTGGCCGCGTTGGTGCGGGCGAAATATCCGGGCCTCTCCGCGCACCAGATCATCAACCGTATTCTGCAGACCGCGCACAATCCACCCCGCGGGGTAGACAACCAGGTCGGCTACGGCGTGGTGGACCCGGTGGCCGCGTTGACCTTCGATGTGCCTGCCGGGGAACGACTTTCACCCGCCGCCGCCAGTCGGGTTCTGCACCCGGCACCGCCGCCACCGCTGCCGGATCACCGCGCCCGCAATGTCGCGATGATCTTCGCCGGTATCGTGGCGGCGACGATCGCCGTCGTCGCGCTGATCGTTCGGGCAAGGCGTGAGCGATGACCGCCGCCACGAAGCTGACGATCATCGTCGCTATCTTCATCGCCGCCACGATCGGCTGGGCGGGCGGCGGGTACCCCGGTGCGGCAGCGGGTTTGGTGATCGGAATCGCGGTCGGCGTGATCCGGTGGCGTGGCCAGCCGATGTGGTCCTGGCTGATCCTGTGGCTGCGGCGCCGGCGCCCGATCGCGTGGACCGAGCCGCTCACGGTGGCCAACGACCGTGCCGGCGGCGGTATCCGCTACCAGGACGGCGTCGCGGTGGCCGCGGTCCAGCTGCTCGGAAAGGCGCACGCGCCAACGCTGTTCACCGGTTCGACCGCGACCTACACCGACAACTCCTTCGACATCACCGAGCTGATGCCGCTGCTACACCAGAGCTTGGGGCTCACTCTGGATTCGTTGAGCGTGGTCACGGCGGGCGCCCGCCGCCGCAGCACGGGCGACTATCCGCGGGTGTACGACACGTTGATCGGCACGCCGCCCTACGCCGGCCAGCGCGAGACCTGGCTCATCGTGCGCATCGCGGCGCTGGACAATGTCGAGGCGTTACGTGGTCGCACTTCGGTGGGTACCGCCACCCTCGCGGCCGCCCAGCGGATCAGCGCGGCGCTGCGCCAGCATGGCATCCGCGCCAAGGTCGCCACCGCCACCGACATCGTCGAGATGGAGCGGCGGTTGGGCCGCTCCGCGCTGGACGTCTCGAATCGGCGGTGGCGATCGGTGCGTGGCGACAGCGGGTGGTTGACCACCTATTGGTACCGCCCCGGCGACATCACTTCCGAAGCGCTGGCCGAAGCGTGGTCGGCACGCGTCGACGGGATCGTGCAGAACGTCACGCTTTTCAGCGACGGCACCGCGACGGCGACCGTCACCGTACGCAGCGCCCAGCCACCGTCGGCGTCGTTGAGCATGCGGCTGAAGACCTTGCGGGGGGAGCAGGCCCAAGCCGTCGCCGCCAGTCTGTGCGGTCCGCTGCCGCCGTTGCGTGGCATCCGTCGTGGTGTGCTGCACGGTCCGCTCATCGTCCCGATCGGACCGTCGGGTGTGCTGCTCGGCAAGGTCGCCGGCGGGAATCGGATGCTGCTGCCGCTCGACGACGCCGGTGAGTTCAGCCGGGTGCACATCGCCGCAGAGGACGCGCTGGCCAAGCGGTTCATCATTCGCCTGGCCGGTGCCGGCGAGCGGATCACCGTGCACACTCGAAACATGCAGCGGTGGGCCAGTGTTCGGATGCCGGACGTTGCCGTGACCGATCAGCCCAAACCGGTATCGGGCACCACGGTCAGCGTCGTCGACGGCAGCATGTCGCCGGCGCCGCGGCCGAACACCCTCATCTCGATCGGCGGCCCGGGTGAGCCGTACCGGGGCACCGCCAACGTGTTGATCACCCAGACGGGTCCGGCGACGGTCGATGTGGTCGCGGCCGATGGTCGCCTGCATGCGGTGGAAGTGGAGCTGTTCCGCGCCGAGAATAGATACGTATCGTCGGAACCAATGGCATTGCGAACCCCTGATCTCGAAGCGGTGGACACCCCATGACCAGCAGCACGACGCCGGCCGCCGCGCGAAAGTACTTCGACGCGGCAATGGCGTTGCTCGACAGCGATCCCGCCGCGGCAGCTGCCCGATTTCGGGAGGCAACCGAAGTCGACCCGTCGATGGCCGACGCGTGGCTGGGCCGGATCGCCGCGGGTGACGAGGCGTTGTCGACCGTCGAACAGCTCTACAACTACGGCGGCCGGCTGCACCGGGAGACCAACCGGATCGGGGCGCGTCTGTCGGCGCCGATCAAAGCCGGGCCCTATCTGTCGATTTCGGTGACCGAGGCCTCGCATGCCGGCCTGGCCCTGGCAAGCGCGCTCATCGACGATCGTCAATACGAGAAAGCCGAAGCGCTGCTGGGGGATTCGACGCTGCTGGACACCTGGGAGAACCACCAGTGGAAGCAATACATCGAGTCCTATCTGATGTTCGCCACCCAACGGTGGCCGGACGTCATCTCGGTGGCCGCGGCCATCCTGCCACCGCAGGCCATCATCATGTCGGCGGTCACCGCGGCCACCTGCACGCTGGCGGCACACGCCGCGGCCCATCTCGGCCAGGCGCGCGTCGCGTTGGAATGGACCGACCGGGTCGAGCTGCGCGCCGGATTCGGCGGCCCGACCGAGACGCGTCGTCAGCACCTCGAAACCGCTGTCACCGCAGTCGATCCCACCGACTTCCCGTTGATCGCCGCCGACCTCGCCTATGTGCGTGGCATGGCGCATCGCCAGCTCGGCGAGGAGCCCAAAGCGCAGATCTGGCTGTCCAAGGCGACGATCAACGGCGCATTGATCGAGCCGGCCAAGCAAGCGCTGGCCGACCCCGCGCTGCAGCTGGTCGTCACCGACGAGGACGCGATCAGTTCTCGCACCAACAAATGGGACGTGACCACCGAGCTGTCGGAGCAGCAGCGACAGGAAGAGGAGCATCAGGAGCGGCGCACCGAACTGCTGCAGGAGGGTCGCGCGCTGCTCGACAACCAAGTGGGATTGGCCGACGTCAAACGTGCGGTCGCCGAACTGGAAGACCAGATCGAGGTGCGTGCGCTGCGTCTGGCGGCGGGCCTGCCGGTGGCCAATCAGACCAACCACATGCTGCTGGTCGGACCGCCCGGCACCGGTAAGACCACCACCGCCGAGGCGCTCGGCAAGATCTACGCCGGCCTGGGCATCGTGCGCCATCCGGAGATCGTCGAAGTCAAGCGGGCAGATTTCTGCGGGGAGCACATCGGTGCATCCGGGCCGAAGACCAACGAGCTGATCAACCGGTCGCTGGGCCGCATCCTGTTCATGGACGAGTTCTATTCGCTGGTGGAACGCCACCAGGACGGTCGGCCGGACATGATCGGCATGGAGGCGGTCAACCAGCTGCTGGTGGCACTTGAGGTGCACCGGTTCGACTTCTGCTTCATCGGCGCCGGATACGAAAAGGAAGTCGACGAATTCCTCACCGTGAACCCGGGTCTGGCGGGCCGGTTCAACCGCAAACTGCGGTTCGAGTCCTACACACCCGACGAGCTGGTGGAAATCGCGGTTCGCTACGGCAGGCCCCGCGCCACGGTTCTCGACCCCGCCACCGCCGAGGCGCTGACCGCCGCCTGCGCGACATTGCGCGCCTACCGTGCCCCTGATGGCCAGCACGGGATCGACGTCATGCACAACGGCCGGTTCGCGCGCAATGTCGTTGAGCGCGCGGAACGATTGCGCGACTCGCGGGTGGCCGCGCAGCACCGAGTCGACAAAGGGTCGGTGACGGTAGAGGATCTGCAAACGCTCCGTACCCAGGACGTCGTTGCGGCGGTGAAGGACGCGTGCGCGGAAAAGCATGTGCCGATAGTGCTTTGATCAGGCCCGATTCCTGAGCCGATGGGCGCGGGCGCGCGGGTGGCCAGCGTTGCGGGAAACCCGTTGTCGGCGCAGCCGGAAAGCTTAAGATGCACGCAGGCCCGCCACCGGGATAGTGCGGTGGCCAAACAGGGCTGACGAATGGAGCGTCCGGCGGTGCAGCGTATCTTGCTGATCACGGTGGCGTTGATGCTAGCCATGGTCAGTGCACCTCCTGCCGTGGCGGTATCGCCACCGTTGATCGATTCGACGGCGGTTCCACCCGATGTGACGGGTCCCGATCAGCCCCTCGAACAGAAGCGTGTCTGTAAGGCCCCGTTATCGCTGCCGGGCACCAATTTCCACGATGCACCGTGGCCCAACACCTACCTCGGGATCACCCAGGCCCAGAAGTTCGCGACCGGTGCCGGTGTCACGGTGGCCGTGATCGATACCGGGGTGGATGCCTCGCCCCGCGTTCCGGCCGATCCGGGCGGCGACTTCGTCGTCAAGGACGGCAACGGGCTCTCCGACTGTGACTCGCACGGAACGCTGACCGCGTCGATCATCGCGGGGCGGCCCTCGCTGACCGACGGGTTCGTCGGTGTCGCACCCGACGCGCGGTTGGTCTCGGTGCGCCAGACGTCGGAGGCGTTCGAGCCGAAGGATTCCCAACCCGATCAGGGGGATCCGAACGCGACGCCGGCCGCCGGCTCCGTCCGCAGCTTGGCCCGCGCGGTGGTGCACGCCGCCAATCTGGGCGCCGGCGTGATCAACATCAGCGAGGCGGCCTGCTTCAAGGCCAAGAAGCAGGTCGACGAGACCACCTTGGGTGGCGCGCTCAATTACGCGGTCAACGTCAAGGGCGCCGTGGTGGTCGTCGCGGCCGGCAACGTCGGCGGGGATTGCCAGCAGAATCCGCCGCCCGACGCGGCCATTCCCTCCGATCCCCGCGGCTGGCAAGGGGTTCAGACGATCGTCACGCCGGCCTGGTACGCGCCGCTGGTGCTGACCGTCGGGGGTGTCGGGCAAAACGGGGCACCGAGCGAGTTTTCGATGCACGGACCGTGGGTGAGTGTGGCCGCGGCCGCCGACAACGTCATCGCACTTGGCCCCGGCGGCGACCCGGTGGATGCGTTGTCGGGCAAGGAGGGTCCGGTGCCGATCGCGGGAACCTCGTTCGCGGCGGCGTACGTGTCGGGTCTGGCGGCGCTGGTGCGGCAGAAGTTTCCCGACCTGACGCCGGCCCAGGTCATGCACCGGATCACCGCGACCGCACGCCACCCCGGGGGCGGTGTCGACGATGCCGTCGGTGCGGGCATCATCGATGCGGTCGCCGCGCTGACCTGGGACGTCCCCGCCGGCCCACCGGCGCCGGTGGATCCGGTCAAAGCGATTCAAGCCCCGGTGTCGGTGCCGGGCCCCGATCACGGGCCGATCGATGCTGTCACGATGGGGGTCATGGGTTTGATCGTCGCGCTGGGACTCGCCGCGCTCGTCGGGCAAGCCCTGAAACGGCGCTGACGAAGCCCATGCGATCAATACGACTCCGGTTCAGCAGCGGTCACGCGATGTGGGCGGCCGTGCTGGCTCCGCTGTGCATCCTGCTGTTCATGGGGACGCGTTACGAGTGGGCCGGCCCGACCCTGGTGGCGGTCGGCGCCGTGATCGCGACGGTCACCTTCCGCGGCCGGCGGCTCACCGGCTGGGTGGTGGCGATGTTCGCTTGGCTACTGCGCCATCGCCGGTCACCCGAACTTCCGTCCGAGGCCGAGGTCGGTGCCACCGTCCTGCCCGGCGACCACGTGGCCGTGCGCTGGCAAGGCGAGCAGCTGGTGGCGGTCATCGAGCTCATTCCGCGGCCGTTCACGCCGACGGTGGTCGTCGACGGCAAGGCGAACACCGACGACGTCGTCGACACGCGGTTGCTGGAGCAGCTGCTCGCAGTGCACTGTCCCGACTTGGAAGCCGAGGTGGTGTCGGCCGGATACCGGGTCGGCAAGACCGCGTCCCCGGATGTGCTGAATTTGTACCGGGAAGTGATCGGTCGTGACCCGGCGCCGGCGTACCGGCGAACCTGGATCGTGATGCGTGCCGATCCGCGGCGTGCTCAGGCGTCGGCGCGGCGGCGCGACGAGGGCGTCGCGGGTATCGCCCGCTACCTGGTGGCATCGACCACGCGGATTGCCGACCGGCTGGCCAGCCACGGTGTCGATGCCGAATGTGCGCGCAGTTTCGACGATTTCGACCATGCGACCGAGATCAGCTTCGTGCGGGAGAAGTGGTCGACGATCAAGGGGCAGGACAACGTCACCGCCGCCTACATCGCACCCGGGGGCCCGGATGTGTGGTGGTCGGTGCCGGCCGATCACACCATCACCCGGGTCCGCATCGCTGCCGGGATGGCGCCCCGGTCCACCGTGCTGTTGACCACACCGAAGAAGGCGAAAAGGCCGCGCGGCTTTTCGCGCGTATCGGGTGGGCAGCGCGCCGCGCTGCAGGGCCAGACCGTCGTCTCCGGCCGCCACTGGCAATTGCCGATCGGGTCTGCGGGAGTACTGGTCGGCGAGACGGCGAGCAAGTACCCGGTCTACATGCCGTTCGACGATGTCGACGCGAGCATCAACCTGGGTGATGCCAGGGCATTCATGCAATTCGCCGTCCGTGCGGCCGCCGCTGGCGGAACCGTCACGCTCGCAGCGCATTTCCAAGAATTCGCCGACCTGATCGGCGCGGAAGTCGGGCCGGAGTCCAAGGTGTCGTGGCCGCACGCGACAACGTATCTGGGGCGGCATTCCGGGGTGGACCGGGTGATCCTGCGCAACAACGTGATCAGCACCCCGCGGCACCGCCAACTGCCGATCCAGCCGGTTTCCCAGCCCGACGAAAGTCGATACCTGACCGCGCTGCCCGGCCGGCGGGAAGGCTCCTGACGCTTTGGCTCTGGGCACTTGGTTGGCCCAGATGAACAGGTATTTAACTGTCTTCAGGGTACTGCGCGCCGCCTTACACTAAGAGTCTGCGTGGCCGAGGCACTCGCCCAGGCAGGCCGGCTATCCCCGACGTGAAGGAAGATCTGACGTGCAACCACACGAGCACCCGCAGGCCACTGCGGTCATGGACGAGTTCAAGAAGTTCAGCGACGTCCTCGAGGGCGCCTTGAAGCAGAGGGGCACCGGCTCCTTCACGGCCAAGGACGAATCGGAGACCGTCGAGGTGGTCATCAACGGCGACATGTGTGTGACCCAGGTTCACATCGAGGATGGCCTGCTGCGGCTGGGCGCCGATACGGTGCAGGAGCGCATCAACGAGGCACTCGCGAAGGCCACCGCCGAAGCGGCGGCAAGCATCGAGGCGGGGCAGGCGGCGACCTTCGAAAAGCTGTCCAAGATCGTCGATTCGCTGCAGAAGATCGCCGGGGAGGACTAGGCGAACCGACATTTGGCTGCAGCGGGCGACCGTTCAGGGGATACGGTCAGGCCGTGCAGCTGTTTGTCGTTGGGCCGCCGAGGTCCGGGTTGACCATCGTCACCCAGTTCCTCAACGACCACGAAGACGTCAAGATTTTCGATGAGATCGATCTGATCGACGTCGACCGGCCCGGGGGGCCGGTCGTGGGTACGTTGGCGGCCTTCCTCCTCGAGCGCGGCCGCTACCAGGATTATCGCCGGCTCTTGCAGGAAACGGCGGACCCGGTCCGGGCCCTTCGGGCGATCATGAGCGAAATCGCCGAGCCCTGCTCGGTCTGGGGCGAGAAGAACCCGAGGTATGCGATGCGGCTGGAGAGCCTGCGGCGATGCTTTCCCGAAGCTGTCGTCCTGTTCGTGCTGCGCGATCCGCGCGAGGTGGTGAATTCGTATCTGCTGCATCGGGATTCGGACCAGCGCACCGATTTGGACTTCTGGATCAAGGACACGGTTGCCGAAGCTCTCGCGCTGGTGGAAGGTTCCCTGGACCCGCTAACGGCTGACGACGCGGAATTGGTGATGATGCGCTACGAGGCCTTTGCGGCTCGGCCCAGGCAGACGCTCGACACCGCCCTGCACCGCTGGGGTCTGGGTTTTTCCGACACCGCGACCGGATTGGCTCATGATGCCCCGGAGACGGTCGGCGACAACCAGTTCTACCGTAGTGGCGCCCCGCTACCGTGGAAGGCCGGCAACCTCGCGCCACTTCGGCAGGCGCCATCGGGTCGGGCCCGCATCGACGCCGGCGACCCGGCCTGGTCGCGGGTCGACGCCCTGGCGCAGCGCTTCGGTTACAACTGAGCAGGGCGTCAAATGGCTTTAAGTGAACTACTGCAGGCGGAACGGCCCGCGTTTTGTTTCGTCACCAACGTCGGCGATGCCGTGCTGACGTTGCCCACCCTGCGCGCATTGGGCGAATTGTTCAGTGCACCAATCACATTGATCTGCCCCAAGGTCGCCTTCGACCTGTGCTTTCGGGAGGTGAGCCCGCGACTGGTCGACGTCACGGGCCTGCCCCTGATGGGTCCGCCGCCATTGCCGGGAGGTCCGGAACGTCCCCCCGATTACGCCGAACTGGCAGCCGAGATCGGTCCGGTCGATGTCTTCATCGACACGCTGCCGTGGAGCTCGCTGTCCGAAATCATCATTCACCCGCTCCTGCAGCGTCTCGCGCCCACGACGAGCATCGGCTTTACCACCGCCGGCCACGACATTGTGATCCGCACCGGGGACTGTCACGCCGCGGACTCGACATTCAGGCTGGCTCAGCTGTTTGATCCGTCGCTGCGCATCGAAAGCTACGCCTGGCCGCTGCCCATCCCCGCGGTTGTGCAGGAGCAAGCCCGGTCGATGCGGGCCGCCGTTCCCGCCGGGGCCAAGGTGCTTGTCGTGCATGCGGACAGCCGTTGGACGCAGAAGCACTGGCCCGTAACCAGATTCATCGATCTGTTGGATCAGTTCTTGGCGCGCCACCCCGATTTCGTAGCCTGGGTGGTCGGGATGGGACACGAGGCTCTCAATGTCGGCCGGCACCGCGATCGCGTGTTCCCACATCTCGGGCTGCCACTCGACCTCACCATGGGTTTGGTCGCTACCGCAGATCTTTTCGTCGGGATTGATTCCAGCATGCTGCACGCGGCCGATCTCGCGCGAGTGCCCGGCGTCGGGCTTTTCGGCGCGACGCGCGCCAGGCAATGGGGTTTCAGGTTCGCGCCACACCGGCATATCGATATGACCAGGATGGCCGATATCACCGTGGAACCGGTGCTGGCCGCGCTGGAGGACCTCGTCGACCACGACATTGTGGTGCGACGCGACGGCCCGGCCGTTTAAGCTCTCGCTGGAGGTTGGTCGGTTGAACGAGATCACAGTGCTGCGGGGCGGCCGCACGTCAAACGTCGAGCCCGACGTGCTCGCCAACCTGCTGCGGGCACGTACCCCGGTGGTGTACTTCTCCACCCTGCTCGGGGATTCCATCCTGACCCTGCCCACCTTGCGGGCGCTGGCCGAGATGTTCACCGCCCCAATCACGTTGATCTGCCCCAAGGACGCGTTCGACCTCTGCTTCCATGCGGTCAGCCCGCGCTTGATCGACATCACCGGCACGGCTCCGGGGGGACCCCCGATCGGGCGGCAGGCAAGCCGGACCCTCGACTACGACAAATTGGTGTCCGACATCGGCGCCGTCGACGTCTTCATCAACGCCATCCCGTGGGACATCCCGTCGAACATCTTCGCCCGTTCCCTGTGGCGGCGCCTGGCTCCTGCCATGAGTATCGGGTTCCCTACCGACGACGACTACGACATCATCGTCCCGCGAGATCTTCCACACTCGGCCGACCTGACGTTCAAGCTGGCCCGGCTGTTCGATCCGTCGCTGCGCGTCGAAAACTACGCCCAGCCGGTTCCTCTCGCGCAATCCGTGCAGGACGAAGCACGGTCCATGCGCGCCGCCGTACCCGCCGGTATCAAGGTAATGGTGGTGCACGCCGACGCCGGCTGGACGGACAAGCGTTGGCCCGCAACCAGGTTCATCGATGTGCTGGACCGTTTCCTGGCGCGGCACCGCGATTTCGTGGCGTGGGTGGTCGGGATGGGCGACGAGGAACTCAACGTCGGGCGCGAGCGCGATCGCGTCTTTCCCTATCTCGGGCTACCGCTGGACCTTGCCATGGGCATGGTCGCGAACGCGGACCTGTTCCTCGGCGTCGACTCCGCGATGCTGCACGCCGCCGATCTGGCACGGGTGCCCGGCGTCGGTCTTTTCGGGCCAACCCGGCCGCAGCTATGGGGGTTCCGATTCGGGCCGCACCGTCACATCGACCGCAACACGATGACGGAAATCACCGTGCAGGAAGTGCTCGAGGCGTTGGAAGAGATTGTGGCAGAGCATGTCTGAGATTCGCGACGGCGCACTGCGTGATTCGACGGGTGCGGACTTGCTCTCCGCCGTGCGCCGGTTCCCCGACATCGCGCGGCTGTGGCACACCAAGGAGTCCACCGAGGCTCCCGGTCGCGACGGCATCGCCGCGAAGGCCTTGCGCCTGCACGCGCTGAATTTTGCGCTGTGGCATCACGAAGACGCCGTTCGCCGGCCCGGCACCGACGACCAGGAGGTGGCACGCCGGAAACGGTGCATCGACGACGTCAATGCCCGGCGCAATGGCGCGATCGAAGACATCGACGCGGACGTGCTTGAGCGCGGCGACCTGAACCCAAACGCGCCGCTGCACACCGAAACTCCCGGCACCATCGTCGACCGGCTATCCGTCCTTGCCCTGCGGATCGTGCACACGAATCGTGACGACCAGTCGGGCGCACGTCGGGCCGTGCTCGACGAGCAGTACGACGACCTGTTCGGTGGGCTCGAACAGCTTCTGGCGCGGATGCGGGCCGGACAGGTGCGCTTCAAGGTGTACCGGCAATTCAAGTCGGCGGCCCAACGCAGCTATTGCGACCTGTTCGACGACGGCGAAGCCTAGAGCGTCAATACGCCGCGGCGGCCCACCATTGGCCCCAGTCCAGGTAGGGGTCTTTGTGTTCCTCGTACTGAAGATGAAGTGCCAGTGAGGGGATCGGGGTATACAGGGTGACTTGCTCTCGCCAGATCTTGTTGATCGTGGACGCTTCGAAGATGTGGTGTCGCTGGCCATAGGGCGTGCTCGAATAGCGGGCGAGCAGTTCGAACAGCTCCCAGTTTCGCCGCAGCGTCTCGATCTCTACCCAGCAGGTATTCGTGGTGTGCGTGTTGGTACGCCAGTGTCTCTTGGTGCCGTATACGACGCGACAATTCTCCCGGCTGAATATCGGGCTCCAGTAATTCTTCGGATCGTCATACGGATGCAGCGCGACCTCACCGCCGCCGAGCTCCTCCCGGAGCAACACGTGGACGTCGAGCATCTCCTGGATGGCGGAGGGGGTGTGCAGGTAGTCGTCTTCGACGAGATACACCAGTTCGCGGCCGTCGTCGCGTGCCCTGGAGAACGAGGAGAGACAGGATGCGTTGTAACCGCGATCGTCGAGCGCGATGAATTCGACCGGATGGCAGCATGTTTCGAGTATCCGGTGCAGCGCCGGCAGGACTTCGCGCGACGAGTGGTCGTCGAAGACCCGCAAGACGATGTCGCCCTCGGCCTGATTGATCGACGTGACAAGCGATTGTGTACAGCGGAGCAGGATCTCACTTTTGGGCGCATCGACGTAGCGGTGTGCACCATGCACGCTGATGTCGGAATGGGTCTGCAGGTGAATGTCGAGCTTCATGTCGCCGACCGCCCCAGCATGGTGCGAAAGGCCGTGGCCCAATCCGAATCCGAGCCGCGAATCCCCGGGGTGATGTCCATCAGCAGCAACCGATCCAGGTTGGCCGACGTCGTAAGTTCGTGGCGAGTCGGTGTCGACACCACATAGAGCGCCGCGTCGAAGCGTTGCGAAACAGTTGCGGCGAGCCGGTCGATCGCGTCGTCGGTGAAGATGTAAGGGATGGCGGCGACGGCCTGAACTTCATCGGCGAGGTTGTCCTGGGTGTTGGCGACGAAGAATATCCGGCGCGCGAATTCGCGGATGCCCCGCAGCGTCTGCGACGTGTGGGCAAACTTGGCCGAGAATGAACCGGGGCAGGAGGCAAGGTTTTTCGGCTCATGCCAGAAATAACAGTCACCCATGGCAGGCCAGCGCGGCGGCGCTTCGGGGCAGCATTCCAACTCGGCGACGTGTTCCGGGTAGTACCGATCGCCGGCGATCATGGTCGCCGCGGTCGCCGGCGGGCAGATCAGCCAGTCGAACGGCGTGCGTTTGATGACGGCAGCGGATCCGACGATATCGGCCACAAGTGCGCGGTGCACCTGCAGTTGGATTGCTCCTTGGCACGACATGCCCAGGCTCACCAAAGCGACGTCGGCACTCAACAACGCCATGTCGTCAGCCTCCGTCTCGTGGGAGTGCGGCTCGGGTCAAGGCGACGCTGTTCAGCCCGCGGTAGCCGGGTCCGGCGAATCGCTCGGCAATCTCTCGCGTCGTGCCGGACATCGGCCGGTCTTCGGCGCCGGTAAAGGGCCGAGGTGTGGGGTCCTTCGAGTAGAACCGGGATTGCTCGGCCATCCGCTCGATCGCGCCCGAGCTGGTCTCGAGCCCGAAATGCGATGCCGCGCACGTCCATACGGCGTCGGGCAGATCGGCATAGTCAAGGACAAGCCGCCCGGCCGGTTGGGCTGCCGCCGCCTCGAGCATCGCGGCCAGGACGCGGGCGGCGAACTCCGCACGCTCCATCGTCGGCACCAACGTCGGATCAATCCCGAAGACCTGCGCGACCTTAACGAGATCGGCCGGTGGTCGCAGCCAACCCGGCGGTTCGGCGAGCAGCGAGGCCAGGACGTGAGCCGGGTCTCGCTGGACCCAGATCCACGGGGTTTCGGGGAACGCCTTGGCAAGGACCTCCCGACGGACAATGTTCCAGCTGGTGCATTTGAGCACGAATTGGCGTTCGTCGCCATGGCGGCGGCGGCCCAGCGCCCGCACCAGTAGCCGCACCGTCTTGACCAGGAAGGCCGGGTCGACGTGGGCGGGATCGAGGCCGAGCAGCGAGTTCAGCGGTGCGGGCTCGGCCGCCACGACGAGGCCGGGTTGGGTGCCGAGCAGCCGTGACACCAGGGTCGATCCGCACCGCGAGAGATGAAAGATCAGGCCCGCCGGATCGAGCGACGGTGCGCCGTCGAGACTCTCGAGCTCGTCGAGCCCGGTGCGTACCAACGGCCGCGCAGTCGGGCCGGATTCCCAGCGGGCGACGGTTTGGTCAAAGAAGGGATCGGTGAACCGCTCGGCCGACAGATCGGCCCACCAGACCGCCGGGGCTGGGCCGGAGAAATCCAATCGGACCGGCGTCCAGTCGGCAAGTTCGTTGCGGCCCATGGATGATCCAAACGTCAGCGGGCACGGTCGGGGCGCGTGACCAGGGTCGGAATCGGCCATCCGCTGATCTCCGCCTCGACGTGCGTGAAAGGCCTTAAGCGCATTCGGGTTTCGTGATCGGCTGCCGCCGAGCCGTCGGGGAGCTTGCCGCGGAAGTAGTCCTTCTGCCAACCCGCCTGGCGAGCGAACGACCCGGGATACTGCAGATCCGTATTGAACGCGCGGCGATTCTGCCACCAGGTGTGATAGGCCGTGCGCAATTCGTCCGGCGCCGCCGCGATCGACACGGTCTTCGGCACGAATTCCTCGAGTTCGCCGCGCCGTTGCGGTACCAGCATGCCGACCGGCTCGTCCGCTTCGAAGGTCGCCCAGACCCGGGGCCGGGTGAACTTCCAGTTGAGTGTGAAAGTCGCAGGCGACCAGTCGGTTTCGACCAGTCCTTCCAGAGCCGCAATACCGTGCTTTGGACAGTTTGCCGGGCCCCGAACCAGCAGATTGAAACCGGGTGGGGTGCGGAACAGGAACGG
The DNA here is from genome assembly GCF_039023525.1 of Mycobacterium sp. 050272. Lineage (NCBI taxonomy): Bacteria > Bacillati > Actinomycetota > Actinomycetes > Mycobacteriales > Mycobacteriaceae > Mycobacterium > Mycobacterium sp. 050272. The sequence continues at coordinate 177,371 of NZ_JBCHKV010000009.1, forward strand.
CAGGCTCCAGGTGATGATGCCGTGCCCGAAGTGACTGGCCGGCCGAAACGTCGCCGCACTGTCGCCGTAGTCGAACTCGATGGAGTCCTGCCCCGCACCGCCGTTCCACCGCGCCCGCACGCGCGCGGTATTCATCACAAGCCAACCGGCCTGGTTGGCCATCAGCAGGGGCAGGCAACGATTAGCGAATCGCTGGTGCGTCGAGTCCATCCAGCGGCGATCGCGCGCAGCCGGGACCAACTCGATTCCGTGGCCGCTGTGCAGCTCGTAGGCGACGAGTTCGCGGTCGCTCGCGGTGACCTCGCTACCGCCGGACGCCTGCGCTGACATGAGATTCCGTTTCCTAGTCCGTTATCGCTTCGGGTGTTCCACCGCTGAGCTGCCGGCTGCGGCGCCCGTGAATATCGACCGGGACCTCGCCGATCAACGCGACACGGTGCATCAGCCGGTACTCGTTGGCATAGTCGTCGACCGCACGGTGCTGGGTGGCGTAGTTGTCCCATATCGCTACATCACCCGGCTGCCAATCCCACCGGATAGTGTTCTCCGGCAACGTGATACGACGTTGCAGCAACTCGAACAGCGTCTGCGACTCGTAATTCTCGAGGCCGACGAATCCGCGCGCCCACTGCCCGAGCAGCAGCGCGGGCTCGCCGGTCCCGGGGTGCACCCGCACTACCGGATGTTCGACCCGGAAGGTGGATTCCTCGTCGCGCGCGGCTTGCAGCTGGTTGCTGAGCATGTTGGTGTCTTCCAGCGCGTGGTACGAGGTGGGGGTCCCGCCCGGAGTCAACACGACGCCCACCCCCTCGACGTAGCCGAGCTGGTCGTAGCGGTTACTGCTGTGCATTGCCCAGAGATTCTCGGTGAGCTGTTTGAGCGGCGCGGGCAGCGACGCGTAGGCCGCCGCGGTGGATGCCCACAACGTCGATCCGCCGTAGCTGGGCAGGGTCACCGCACGCAGTATCGCGGCCCTCGGGATATTGAGGGTAAACGTGTGGTCGGTGTGCCAGCGCGTTGCCTTGCCCCGTTGCGAGTCGACCACAGATACCCCGGGTGGGCCATCGGGAATCGCATTGGCGCCGAACACCCGGATGGGCGCGCCTAACCGCTTGGCGAAGGCGAAATGCAGCTCGTCGTCGAGGTGGTGCTGATCCCGGAAGAAGATCACCTTGTGCCGTAGCAGCGCCGCGTGCAGTTGATCCACCACACCCGGATCGAGATCACCGCCGAGCCGCACCCCATCGATGCGCGCGCCAATGTGGGTGCCCAATTTGGTGACGGTGAGCGCGATTTCCGCCGGCCTTACCATCGCGGTGGTTCCTCCTGATTGCGGATGGGCGTGGCGATGCGAAATATACCCATCAATGGCCGCTGCGGGGGCATATCGCGATTCGGGGCCAACGAAACCGACCGCGGGTACCGCTCGTCGCGGGCACACAGTCACCTGAATAGACCAATGTTAGTGTTACGCAATGGGTTTGTACTGGATCGCGAATCGGGCCGAGAAGGAGGTGATCAATTACCATTCCGAATTCGAGTGGCGGCGCAGATTCGGGGACGAACTCAAAATCCGAGGTGTCGACGTAGTCCTTGATGTCGGTGCCAATTCGGGCCAGTATGCCGGCCGCCTGCGTGAGGCGGGTTTCGGCGGCCGCATCGTTTCGTTCGAACCTCTCTGCGGGCCGTTTACCCGCTTGCACCGCAGCGCCTCGAAGGCCCTGCGGTGGGATTGCCGGCACTGTGCGCTGGGCGATTTCGACGGAGCGATTTCGATGAATGTCGCGGGCAACGCGGGCGAAAGCAGCTCCATCCTGCCGATGCTGCAACGACATCGTGACGTGTTTCCCAGGGCAAATTACATCGGCACCGAGGACGTGACCGTGCGCAGGCTGGACTCGATCGCATCGGAAGTCCTGGAGCCAAACGAGGTGGTGTTCCTCAAAATCGATGTCCAGGGGTTTGAGAAACAGGTGATCGATGGCGGCATCGCCACCGTCAACGACCGTTGTGTCGGCATCGAATTAGAGCTGTCGTTCGAACCCTTGTATGACGGGGGAATGCTGACGCAACAGGCGTTCGAACTCATGGATTCGCTGGGTTTCATGCTGAAGGGATTGGTGCCCGGTTTCATCGACATCCGCACGGGCCAAGTGCTGCAAGCCGATGGTGTGTTTTTCCGCGGCGATGATTGACCGCCGGCCGGCCGACAGAAATGGACTGCGGGTGAATGACAGGGGACTCGAGCTTAACGGGCGATGTCGGCGACCTGAATCCGAACGCCGTCGAGCCAGCAACGGTTGCCGTCTCGAAAAATAGCCCTGCGAAACCGCAAGAGCCGCAATGTTCGGGTGCGAAATCGGTGCACGTGGGCCCTGTTTGGTGCATTACGATTGCATTCGGTCGTGGTCGGAGCGCCGCCGCGCCGCCGCATGCCCTCGCAAGACGAAAGAGGTGGCCGGTGATTGCACCGCATCTTGCTGCCAGGCGAGACGGCAATGCGGGTCGCCCGCTTCAGACGGCAGCCTCGCCGCGCCAGGTGCGTCGAACGAACAAGATAGTGGCACAACAGAATTGGCATCCTTTGGTCTCGCACCTCGCCGATCGAGCCGGTGCTGCCAGGGAAGTGAGCTACCGAGCACAGTGGCTTGGGCACGAGGAGAATGAGTCGATATGACGCAGACGGTAAACGTCGAATACCAAGAACTCATGGCGAGGGCTGACGAAATCGAGGCGGCGCTGCCGAAGATGCCCGTGGGCAACCCGCAGGCGCCATGCGCTCTCTCCTTTGTCCGCGATGCTGCTGTGCAAATCGCGATCAACGCGGACTCGTTGCGGTTGTACGTCCAAGCTTGCCAGCGGGAATGGAGTTCGCTGGCGAAGTCCTTGCGCAACGCGGCCAAGGCGTACGAGGAGGCTGACGAGGGAGCGGCCGACGACCTCAACGCGATCAACATGGACGGGACATCCGGCGGCTCGTCGTCGAAGGTGGCGGCGAACGACAAGGTGTCGCTGATGTGCGACCCGGACTACATCCCGCCGCCGCCGCCCCCGCCGCCGCCACCACCGCCGTTCCAATACCCCTATTACGAGGTGAGACAGGCAGCGACGGACATCGAGTCGCCCGACCAGGGGACGGCATTCCGGGCGTTCGCCACGGATTGGAACAGCTACCAGCTGAAATTCCAGCAGCTCGCCTACCGCTTCCGGCCATTCGTCAACTGGGAGGGTGACGCGAGGGCGTCCGTCGAGTCGAATTTCACGCAGCAGAAGCAGTGGATATTCGGCATGGTGACGCAGTTCACGACGCTTGCCAAGCAAGCTCAAATGGTCGCTGACGCGCACAAAAGGGTCAGGGCTTCAGGTGGCAGCGAATGGGGTGGGAGGGAACCCTACGGCCTGGAGGGCGAGCATCCTTCGTCATACGAAGTGTCGCAGTGTGACTATTGGTATCGGTACTACGTCCAGAACAAAAGCCCATACATGTACATGGCTATTGACTGGTACAAGAACTTGCAGAAAAGGTCCGAGACCGCGTTACAAACCTACATGTCGACCGGCGGAATTCCGCTGGCTCCGGCGAACCCCACCGCACCATTCGGCGCGTTTGTGATACCCGATCCTGCCGACCTTCCAGACGTTCCGGATGTCCCTGACGTCAACGTTCCCACCGACCCGTCGGCCAACATGCCGATGATGCCGGCCATGCCGACGTTGCCGTCGGGGCTGGGCGGCGGCACGCCGCAAACACCGCCAACCCCGGACGCCCAGGCGCTGGTGGACAAGGCGATGCAGAAGCAAGGCGCCCCGAAGGGCGGTGCGGGAGGCATCAAACCGGCGTCCGTCGGCGGGATGGGCGGTATGCCGAAGATGCCGCTGCAAGATGCCGCGGGCGCCGGAGAAGCGTCGTCGCGCCCGGCCGCGGCGGCGGCCCCAGGTCCGGCCACCGCGGGCCTGGGTAAGGGACTCCCGGGCGCAGGCGGTGCGGGCGGCGGAATGGGCGGCATGCCGATGGGCGGGCAAGGCGATAAGGGTGGCGGCAAAGGCAAGCGCATACCCGGAGCCGACGAGGACGCCCTCTACACCGAGGAGCGGTCGTGGACCGAGGGCGTGATCGGTAATCGTCCGCGCAAGGGCCCGTCCGAAAAACAATGACTCGAAGCGACGGTCCGACCACGTGCGGCGCTCCCTTTTTCGTCGTCGGCGAGCCGGAATTTTGGCGCAGTTAGCCTGTCCCCACCTCGATTACGCTTATTACTCATGATGTCCGGCAACCTGCTAGCCGCTATCACCCACGCGATGGGCGGCATCGATGCAGCGCGCCCCGCCTTGCGGAGGAGTAGCTGATGGGCCTCGCGAAGCCAACGGGGGGATATGCCGAGCAGATGCTCGTCCCGGGCGGGTGGCCCGACGTCGATGAGCAGGCCTACTACGACCGCGCCCAGGAGTACCTCCAGGTGCTGCGGCAGGTCACCGACGTGTTGGAGGCCTGCCAGTCGCAGCGGACCGCGCTCTTCGACGCCGAGTCCTGGTCGGGTAGCGCAGCCGCTGCCGCCAACAGTCAACTCGGCACGCTGATCGATGGATTGGTGACGCTGCAAAACGGTCTTGCGACCGTGATCACCTGGCACAAATACGTTGCCCAGACGGTCGTGCAGGCAAAGTCGGACGTCATCGACAACGTGGTCGAGGCGCATCGGACGATCGAGAGCCTGGAGAAGGATTCCAGCCTGGACGAAGCCGAGCGCACCCAGCAGATCAACACGGTGGTCACCACCACGCTCGCAGCCAATGTCAGCATCGTCGACGGCACCGCCGCGCAGATCATGGTGAGCAAGTCGTGGAAGCCGCCGGCCAACGCGCTGCAGGATCTGCTCGACCAGAAAACACCACCGCCGGTCAACATCCCGGATGGTCCCACCCCGTCGCCGTTCCCGTCCCCGCGGCCTATGCCACCGCCGGCCCCTGTCACCCCGGGGGGTGGTGGGCTCAATCCGGCCACCCCGGGTGGTGGCGGACCTACACCTGGGACTCCGGGGGGCGGCGGGCTCGGACCGCTGACGCCCCCGCTGGATGGCGGCGGTCTGCAGCCCACCCCGGGGCCGTCTCCGGTCGGACCGGGACCGACGCCTGCCCCGCCCGGTCCAGCCGGGCCCGTCGCCCCGGCGGCCCCGCTCGGGCCGGCCGCTCCCGCGGTGCCGTTGAGTCCGGCGGCCGGATTGCCACAGCCGGGTGCGGGCCCGGCGGCCGGCGGACCCAAGGGCGTGACGCCCGCGGCGGCATCGGGGGCCGGCGTGATGCCGGCATCGGTGACGCCTGGCGAGGAAGTGGCCGGCGCGCATGCCGGCGCGGGTGGTGTGCCGGCCGGCCCGATGGGCGCCGGCGGTGCCGGTGGAGCGGGCGGATCCGGTGGCAGCGGTGGGTCCGGCGGCAGGCCGGGCGCCCCAGCTGCGCAGAAGGCGGCCGCCGACAAATCGGCCAGTTCGCGACCGGCGGCTACCGCCCGGGGTTCGGGCAAGAGCAAGCCTCGAGCGCAACCGATGCATCCCGACCGCGCCGAGGTCGGCGAGGCCATCGTGACGACGGCCGCGGCCATTCCGGTTTCGGCGGCACGCATCGAACGCGACGCACTCGCCGCGGCCGCGACTGCCGACGCGGCCCGCCGGGCCGGGCCCGATCCGCTGCAGTTGGCCCGCCGTATTGCCGCCGCGCTCAACGCGCCAGACATGGGCGGTACCGACCTCGGGTTCTTCTGGGTGACCGGGGTGACCGCCGAAGGCGCGATTGTGGTCGCCAACAGCTACGGGCTGGCGTACATCCCCGACGGGGTGGAGTTGCCGGAGAAGGTGTACCTAGCCAGCGCCGACGAGACCATCCCCGCCGGCGAGCGGGCGCGCTGGGCAACCTATCCGGTGATGGCCGTGCAGGGCTGGGCGGCCCACCACGAGATGGAGTTGCGGGCGGTCATCGGCACCGCAGAGCAGTTGGCCAACTCCGATGCCGGCGTGGCGACGATTGTTCTGCAACCCGACGACATCCCGGACACCGGCGACATGATCGGCCGGCCGCGGCTGGCGGTCGTGGATTCCGAAGCGGCAGAACGGCTGGCCGCGACGCCCGACACTCGTTTGGCCGACCTGATGCCGCCGCCCCCGGAGGCGGCCGAGCCGGCGGCGGAGCCGGCGCCCGAGCCGCAACCGGAACCGGAATCCGCTGAAGTGGTCGAGCCTGAGGCCGCGGAGGTGCTCGTCTCCCCGGGTCCGGGGCGGGTGCGGATGGGCGACTTGCTCGCCCAGATGCCGCTGCCGTCGGCCGACGCCGGTGCACCAGCGCCCAGTGCACCGTCGGACGATCGTTTCATGCTGTGGTTCGAGGTGATGAAGCCGATGGCCAGCGATGCGAGCGGCCGCCGGGCCGCGCACCTGCAGGCGTTCCAGGCCTACGCCGCACACGCCGAAGAGGTTCTCCTGAAGGAAGCCCACACCACGATCGACCCGGACGAACAACGCACCGCGGTCGCCGACTGGATGTACTGGAAGTACATCGGCGAGCTGGTCAATGCCGCCTTGGCGGAGGCGCCTGTGCTGGCGCCGGCGTAGCCGGACCAGCTACGAAAACCAAGCGGGCCCGAACCAAAGGGCTCGGGCCCGAAAGCTTAAGGCCGGCAGTCGCTTTAGATCCCGATCTCGGATTGCGTCGTCCCCGGGCGACCGGCGGCTGGTGCCTCGACGGGAGCGCTACCGGATCCCGTCGTGCCCGACGCGGCGCCGTCGGTGTCCTTTGTTGTCGCGTCGACCAATCGCGATTCGCCGGCCGGCACGTCGTCGGGCTTGGCGGTGTCGTCTTTTTTGGTGTCGTCGGCCAGCTTCGCCGGCGCCGCGCTTCCCATGCCGCTGCCTGCCTGCTGGGTGGTCGACATGACGGTCTGCAGGCCCTGGGAAAGCGGTTGTACCGCCTGACCCATCGCAGCGAATTGACTGAGGTCGGTCGGCGTTGCCGGGCGCGGCTTCTTGTCGTCTTTCTTGCCGTCTTTGTCGTCGGCCTTCTTGTCGTTTGTCTGGGCGCCCAGCAGTTTCGACGCACTTGCCGATTGGTCCGTCCCACCGGGTTCAGAAGCAGCCAAAAACTGCAGCTTGCTGACGTTCTCGCCAAGCCGCTGGTCGGTCTGGGCGTACATGTCGGCTGCCGTGACAATCTTCGAACCCGTATTGGTAAGGGCCGCTTGGGCTTCCGGCAGCCCCTTCACCACGGGCGATTCGATGATCGGCAACGTCTCGTTGATCGCGGCCGACACGGAATCGGTCCCGGGTGCGGTCATCGGGGGCGGGGCCGCGGGCAGCTGCTGGTCGCGAACGGCAACGCCCGCGGCCTTGAGACGAGCGGGATCAACCACCAGTGGTTCAGTCATCGTTCGGCTCCCTTTACGTGCCGGTTATCAGACAAATTTTACCGAAGCAGCCGCCGGCCAAGTGCAGCAATATTTCCCGGCACACGGCAGCCGCATCCTTCTCAGAACTGGATATTGCGGACGGTGTCGTAGACGCCGGTTATCCACAGCAGCAACGGAAGGATCGCCGCGACTACGGCCCCATCGAACAATTCCAGCGTCCGCTTCATCACCGGGGTAATACGGCGAATCCCGGTTGCCGCGCCGACTACCGTCAACGCGACCAGGGCCGTGACCAACAGGATGAGGACGAACCAGCGGGCGCTCGTCGGATACCAGATGCTCAACCGAATGGTCACTCCGATGGGAATCGCGACCGTGGCTGCCAGCAACGACCATGCGCACCAGGGCTGGGCGTAGAGGCGAGACCTGAATGCGCACATGATCGTGACCAGGCCGGCCACCACCAAGCTGTGCACGAAGAAGTGTCCCCGCACCAGAACCCCGATGACACCGGCAACGAGAACCAGGGTGCCGGCCGTGATGAAACCGGTCAGCAGCTGCTTGGCCACCTGGCTGCGTTCGGTCAGCCGGGCGGCCGAATGGGGTACGGACGCGATGATGGCCTGCCAGGTCCGGGTTTCTTTGTCGTCGGGTACCTCTTCGCCCGCAATGGGATCGAGCAATTCCTCGTGTTCCACGGTCTCGCCGGGTGCCGGGATGGGCGGCAGCGCGATCCGTGCGAAGACGACGGTCAATTTGGCCGCATTCGTTACGGTGAACAAACCGAACACGATCGCCAGGGCCGGAACCCATTGCTGCCAGCCGTACCCGTAGGCGAAGGCGGCCGCGGTCAGCGTGATCGAGGTGACCGCGGCGAACGACGCCAGCTCGGTACGGTGACGGGGCCCGCCGCGGGTGATCAGCGTCAAGAACAGCACCGCCGCGGCACCGGCGGCGAGCTGTGGCGGCCCGAACGAACTGGTCATCCCGCGCGGCCGCGGGATGGCCATCGCTACGGCCACCACGACCAGCGGGAACGCCGTCGCGAGCAGGCTCTCCGACAGGTTCGGATTCTTGTAGAACCTGTTGGCCGCCCAGCTGCCCAGCAGCACAAGCAACCCCGCAATGCCCATCCCGACCGGCCACCATAAATGGTGTCCGTTGGCCACCCACGCCACGGCGCCGATTCCGGTCATCGCCATCGTCACGATCGGAATTGCCACCCCGACAAAGCGATTCAATGCCTTGCGATCGAACTCCGGCGACTCGTCGAGTACCGCGATGGCATCGATGACATCCTCGACGAGGGGGCGGTACCGCTCGGTCCGACTGACAGCCACCAGCGTCAGCAACGACCCGTCGACGACGACGGCATCATCCAGCGATTGATCGGCCGGCAGCGGCGGGGCGCCCGGGCGCGCGAACGTCCACGCGCCCTGCGCGGCGAAGTCGAAACCGGCGAGTACATCCGCGGGCGTCTCGCCCAGGATTTCCGCCAACACCGCGACGGTGTCGTCGATATAGGTCTCTATCGCCGCCGAAGAGGGCAGCACCACATCCGTCAGCCGTCGGCCCGTCAGGATCGTGACCCGTGTTGTCGTGGGCTTGGCCGGGGCCGCGCCCGCGGTAGCCGGGGCGGCTGCGGCTCCCGCACCGGCAGCAGAATCAGTAGCGGTGGGCGCGCTCAACGACGTTCACTCCTGTCGAAATCATCGGACAGTGCGGCGGCTAGTTCCAGGATCCTACGCTTGTACACAGGGTCGAGAAGGCCGAACTGAATCTCGGTGCCGGCCGCGATGTGCTTGTCCCACGGCAACACGATGACCCGGCCCGGCTGGACGTACTGCTCGAATTGGCGCGCCAGCTCGGTGACCGCGATGTTGGTATCTCCCGGTGACACATGGTTGATCACCACACACGCGCGGGCCAACAGATCCTGGTGGCCGTGATTTCGCAACCAGTCGATCGCGACCGCGGCTTGCCGGGCGGCGTCGATCGACGCGCTGGTCACGATCACCGCGGCCGACGCCGTCGAGAGCACACCACGGGTGACCGGGTCGAATAAGCCGGCCCCGCAGTCGGCGAGCACCAGGTTGTAGAACCGCGACACCGCCTCAGCCGCGTAGTGCCAGTCCGCCTCGCTGAATGCGCGCCGTGCCGTGCTGTAGTCCTCGCCCGGCAGTACTTCCAGATTCACCGCATTGGCACTGGTATGCGCGCGGATATCGTTGTAGTGAGTTAAGTCTTTGTCGGCCAACAAGTCTGCGATGGTGGCGTCGGACTGACGCCCGGCCCGGTCGGCGAGGTTTCCGCAACTGGCATCGGCATCGAAAGCCAGAATGCGATCACGGCGGACCTGGGCGTAAACCGAACCGAGGGCGACCGTCACGGTCGTCTTGCCGACCCCGCCCTTCAAGCCCAATACCGCGATCTGATACGAACCCCGGGGACTGCGGCGAACACGATTCCGTAGGTCCAGGTCGTACTTCTCGTCGCGTGACAGGCCCACGTTGATGCGCGTCAGCTTGTGGACCCACCGACGCCAGCCTCGCCGCGAAACCATCCGGGTCTTCGACTTCTTCGCGGGCTTGACGCCGATCTTCGAAGTCGCTCCCGGCTGTTCGGTGACCGGGTGCGCTGAGGCCGAATCTGGTTGCACCGCAACGCGTTGCGTCGGCGGCATCTGCGGCGGGGCGCGATGCGGGCCCGGGTTGGGGCGCGGGCGTGGCGGCGTACCAGACTTTCCGCGGCGCTGCCCGGCATCCGGCGCTGGGCGGTGGGCAGGGCCGGTGGTGGGGCCGCGTTGGGTCTCGGCGGGATCGCGAGGAGCGTGGCGTGCGCGGCGTGGCGGTGGGGGAGGCCCCACCGGCGAATGGGTCGGTGGCGGCTTGGGCCTGGCCGGCGGGCGCTGGTCGCTGCGGTCGACCGGCGTTGGGGGGCGGGGGGTTTCGGGCCGCGCCGGCGGTGGCCGGTCCTCCCAGTCGGCGGGGGGACGCGGGCTTTCGGGCCGCGCGGGTGCTGGTTGGTCCTCCCAGTCGACGGGCATCGGCGGCGGCGCGTGGCCATTGGGCGGTGGTGGACCGGCCGGCTTGGGCGCAGCGCTCACGTCGAAGCCTGAATTCAGATCGAAGTCGGTTCCCGACTCCGCGATTTCAGTTCCCTCGGGGTGGGCGAAGAGGTCGTCGTAGCTGACCGGCATCGGGGGTTGCTGGGGGCGGTGTCGCGCCGGTGGGGGTGGCTGGACCTCGTCGACCGGCATGGGCGGGCGGCGGGTTTCGGGCTCGGCTGCTGCCGGGTGCTCGTTGAAGTCCACCGGCATGGGCGGGCGCTGCGGTTCGGGCCGGGCCGACGGTGCCGGCTGGTCCCAATCGACCGGCATCGGCGGCGGAGCCGGGGCGTCGGGCTTGGCACCCGCCGGTTTAGGCGCCGCAGCAGCAGGGGAATCGACGTCGAAACCGGCGTCGATATCGAAACCCGAATCCGCCGCGTCATCCGGGATTTCGCCCCCCGCGGGCGGCTGAAAGAGCCGGTCGTAGTCGGCCCCCATGAGAACCCCTCAAAAATTCAATTCAGACGCCGAAAACACGAGAAGAGGCGAGTTCTCCCACGCGGTTGAACTCGCCCGATCCCGTGTTTCGACGTCGTTTGCTGTTCTAACCGCCGAACATGCCGCTGACGCCGTGCTCAGTGCTGGCCATTGCCGCACTGGCTTCGGTGATGGTGTGCGACAGCGACTGCAGCGAGTTGTTGAGTTCGTCAGACTTAGTCTGCCAGTCGTTCTGCACGGCCTGGTAGGCCTCCGAACCGGAACCGCCCCAGGCCTCGGCAAGCTTGGCGAGGGACTGCTTTCCTTCGTCGAGAAGACCCTGAACGGTCTGCACCGACGACGCGATGGAGCTGGCACCGGCCTCGATGCCGCTGAAATTCCATGACTGAGCTTCCGACATGATTTGTCTCCGTTTCTTTCTAAAGCTGAGGGGTTAGGTGGGCTCAGAAGCCCATGTTGCCGGCGGTCGAGTGCAGGTTGGAGGCCTGCTCTTCGTTGGCGCGCTGGTAGTGGACGCCGGCCTGGCTGATCTTCTCGTGAATGTCGGTGAGCGCCTTGATCTGCGCGTTGCCGGCTTCCTGGAAGCGCTGCAGCGCGGCCTGGGCCGCCGAGCCGGCCTGGCCGGTCCAGTGGCCGGCGAGTTCGCTGCCGGTGTGCTCTACGCCCTTGATGACACCCTGAAGCTCGCCACCGATCCGGTCGAAGTTCCCGGCCTCGGCGCTGAGGGTACTGGCATCAGTTTTCATTTCTGCCATGTTGAACTACTTTCTGTGTGCTCTGTCCTCGCCAAGTGATGGCAAGTCTTCCGGCCCGGGCGGCCGGGAAGTCTGTTGTGTTGGATGCTCACCAGTCGTCTCCGTCGTCGATGCCATGCAGCTCGTCGTAGTGGAGGTTGGTGCCTTCTTCCTCTTCGCGCGCAAGCGCCACCGGGGCCGCCATTCCGGCCTTGGAACCAGCGCCGGATTGCGCGCCGGCACCCGCACCGAGCGGCGCGGCGCCGGTACCCGCCGACGAGCCGGTGCCCGCGCCGGCAGGCGCGACGACTGCACCGGGCTTGTCCAGCAACTGGCTCATCATTGACGTGCGGGGACCGCTCAGGCCGGAGCCCGGAAGCTGCTCCGCGTGCATCAGCCCCATGCCGACGCTCGGGCCCGAGCCGCCCAGCAGCGGATGCGACGACAACGGCGGTGCCCCGATCAGACCCATCTGCGCGCCACCCTTACCGAGCTCGCCGCCTACTTTGCCGCCACCCATGGTCAGGTCGCCCAAGGTTGAACTGCCCATGCCGCCGGATTGACCGGCCATCGATGTCAGTTGCTGCAGCGGTTGCATGAGCTGCTGCATCGGTCCGCTCAGCTGCCCCAGCCCATTCATCAACTGCGAAACCTGGTTCACCCCAGAGGGTGTGGGGGTCAGGTCGTCGTCGCCGGCGGCGTCCTTGGCCGCCTGGAGCAGGGTCGAGGAACCCAAGCTACCGGGGTCGGAGGCTTCGTCGGACAGCGTGCTCAGCAGCCCCGCTGCCCCGGCCTGGGCCTCAGCTTCGGCAGCCGCGTCCATGCCCGGTGCGAGGATCGGTGACATCTCGGGAAGCGGCTCGAAGACGGTGTTGGCGGCGGTTTCGGCGGCATAGACATCCATCGCGCCGCCGGCCTGGTTCCACATCCGGACGAAATAGTCCGCCTCGTTGAATCCAATCGGCATCGTGTTGATGCCGAAAAAGTTGGTCGCGGTCAGGACGGTGTGGGTGATGTGGTTCGTCGCGATCTCCGGCAGCGACGGCGTTATTCCCAACGCCTTCACGTAGGCGGCGGCCTGTGCCGCGGCCTGCATGCCGCGCTTCTGCGCGGCCGCCGCGGCGGTCTGCAACCACGTGACCATCCGCGCGGCCGCGGCCGTCGCGCGCTCGCTGCCGGTTCCGGTCCACGCTCCCGACAGAGCGGTCATGCTCGCGGCCAATTCGGCGGCCTCGGCCTCCAGGCTGGAGGCCAGCGCCTCCCAACCCGCGGCGGCCTGGAGCATCGGCGAAGGACCCGCGCCGGCCATCAGCCGTGCGGTGTTCAGCTCCGGTGGCATAGCGTGCCACAGCATGCTCGGTCTCCCTTGGTACGAGGTATGTGGTGCGTTAGTTCTCGGGGTCTGCCGTTACGCGAAAGTTTCGCTCGTTCGAACAATGCGGGGTCGGGCGCATTTTGGTCGGCCCTCCTCGAATTTCACGTGAACGAATATCAAATTCCGAGTAAACGCAAACCATTCTGTCGCAGTGAAAATCTTAATCGCACAATGCAGTCCCCGGCGCGGTTTATCGCGTTTCGGTTCCGGCTCCTGTAATGAGCGTTGGGATAATCCTAACCGCCTGCTCCAGGTGGTCAGTGCACTTCTTCTGGAGGGTCGATGTAGGCGGCCTGGATGACGTCCTTGCCGTCGGGCGTCACGAGAATTCCCTGGCCAGGGGGCCGGCGCTTGACCTGAAACTCCCTTGAGGGGAAGTCTGCCTTGTCGCCGGACAGCAGCAGCGTCGGAGACCCCGCACCATAGGCGGCGCCAACGAACTTGTCCATGGTCGACTTATACGCATGGCTCATTTGGCAGGTAACGATGATGTGCAATCCGATATCCGAAGCGGCCGGTAACAATGGAGCCAACGGCATCATTGGAGGCATCCCTCCGGAAGCGCCGACGATCATGTGCCAATCGTCGACCAAAAGCACAAGATCGAATCCTGTCCACCACGACCGTGACCGCAACTGCGATGCGGTCAGGTCGGCCGGCGGTAACCGCTTTTGTAGGTTAATCGCGAGCGCTTTGATCGACTCGTCCAGCGACTGAGCGTTGCGGTTGATGGCGCCCGCGGCGAGTAGGTGGCTTTCGGGCACCGCGTCCAGTAGTCCGGACCGGTAGTCGGCCAACATGAAGCGCACTTGGTCTGGACTGTTGCGGGCACAGATGGCACGGGCAATGGCGTGAGCAATGGTTGTCTTGCCCGACTTGGCCGCACCGAAGATCAAGATGTGGTTCGCCGCGTATAGGTGCGCGTAGGCCGGCGTCAGGTCCGTCTCACGGATGCCGACCGGAATCGTCCAGCGAGTGCGGTAGTCGGACTCCGGCCCGGGTGGTTCCGGATCCAGTTCGTAAAGATGGATGCGCTCGGGCAGCACCCTGACCCGGGGTGCTTCCTCGGTGGTGTGGGACGCGATGTGGTTTACCGCGACCGTGAGTGCCTCGACCAGGCCGTCAGTGCTGTTGACGCCGTCGAGTCGGGGCGCACCCATCATCAGGTGATGCTTCTCGACCGACATGCCCCGGCCAGGGCGGTTCGCCGGAATATCCCGGGTGGCGCGGTCCAGCTGGGTGTCGTTGACATCACCGAGCCGGAACTCGATCTTGGTGCCGAGGTAGTCGCGCACCCGTGACTTCAATTCCGTCCACCGCGGCGTGGTGATGATGGTGTGGATGCCGAACGACAGGCCCTGCGCGGCCAGGGTCTGGACGTTCGCCTCGAGGTCGGGGAATTCAGCGACGAACGCCGGCCATCCGTCGATGACCAGAAACACATCGCCGAACGGATCGGCGGCCACGGGTTGGCTGGGATCCGCGCGCAATTCGCGGTAGCTCGCGATCGAGCCCACCCGGTGCTCCTTGAAGGTGGCTTCTCGTTGCCGCAGAACAGCTTGCACCTCGGCGATCACGCGCATCACGCGATCGGGTTCCGACCGAGTGGCCACCCCACCGACATGCGGCAGATTGTCCAGATACATCAACCCGCCACCACCGAGGTCGATGCAGTAAAACTGGACCTGTCGCGGTGTATGGGTGACGGCGGCCGACAGAATCAGGGTCAGCAACAGCGTGGACTTCCCGGTCTGCGGCGCACCGCCGATGCCGATGTTGCCGCCACCGCCGGAAACGTCGACGCCCCAAGGCTCTTGGAGGTGCCGACGCGGCTCGTCCATGATTCCCAGCGGGAAGTACAACGGCCGTAGCTCGGCGCGCTTGACGAGTTCATCGACAGCGGTGGGATGGGTCAACGGCGGCAACCACATCTTGTATGCCCGCGACTCGACGGTGCTGAGTTGGTCCAGGATCACCTCGCTCAGCGGTTTCCCTTTCGCCTCAGTGCTCATGCCGGCACTCCCTCGTGAGCGGCCGGTGGTTTCGCATCTTCGAGGTCTTCGAGAATCGGAGCCGCGGTGAATTGCCGAATTTGCATACCCCGGGGCCCGGGTCGGGCGCCGTCGACTTTTTCGGCCTCGCCGTTGGTCTCGGTGTGCACCGGCGGAACGTAGGTGGCACCGGTGTACAGCGTGCTGAACTTGACCGGGTCTTCCATGCCGACCCGCAAGAACCCGACGCCGCTTTCCTTGTTGGTGATGTACTGCGCCTCGGGCGTGCCGATCACCGACTTGGATTCATGAGAGCTGGTTGTGCGCAGCGCGATCCGGTAGGTGAGGTTGGGCTCCAATTTGTCGATGCGCGCCCCACCGGTCTGTAGCGACTGGGTGGCGAGCAGCAGATGCACCCGCAGTGAACGGCCCACTCGGCAGATCCGGTCGAACAGCCCGACAAAGTCCGGGTGACTTTGCAGCAACTCGGCGAACTCGTCAACGACGACGAAAAGCGTTGGCAGCGGCTTCAGGTCGGCGCCGCGCTCCCGGTACTTCTCGTATTCGGCCACACCGGACAGCGCCCCGGTCGCACCGACCTGGATCCCGGCCTGGCGCAGCAAATTCTGGCGCCGGTCCAGCTCGCCGGTCAACACCTCACCCATCCGGCCGACGAGCTCGGCTTCCTCGGCCATGTTGGTGATCACCGCCGCCGTATGCGGAAGGTTTTCCATGCCCAGGAATGTCGAGCCACCCTTGAAGTCGGTGAGCAACAGGTTCACCTGGTCGGGGTGAGTTATCGATACCAGCGACAGGATGAGGGTGCGCAGGAACTCGGACTTTCCCGACCCGGTGGTTCCGATCAGCATGCCGTGCGGCCCGCCCCCGAATTCGGCACCCTCCTTGATGTCCAGCGTCATGATTTCGCCGGTCTTGAGCTGGTGACCGAATGGGATCTTGAGGCGATCAAGATCCTTGTCCGCGAACATCTTCCAACGCGCCGGTGTGATGTCCTCGACGCTCTTCGCGCCCACCAGCTGGTAGAACTCGGTCGCCACCTTCTTCTTGGTGCCCCCGGTGCTGGCCTTCTTGTCGATGATGGTCCCGGTGATCGACCACCCGGCCAGCTTTCTGGCGATGCGCGACGCCTGCGGCGCCGACATATGGTCGGTGCTGGCCGTCACCTGGCGGAACTGCTGGCCGGGCAGGCGGTCGTCGGCAGTCCCGTCCGCGGCCACCCTGATCCGATAATTCGAGCCGCGATGGTTGCCCAGCGTGAAGACCGTGACGCCGGCCCTGCCGTCCGGCGGGACTCCCGCCTTGCCGCCGGTGAGATCCACGACGACGACGTAAGGTCCGCCCGGCGTCGAGTCCGGTGAGTGTGGGCCGCGGGCCGCGAGATCGGAGAGGCTTTCCGGGTGGGCGGAGATCATCCGGACCGGTCCGGCCGCATCGGTGTCGGTCGGATGCTGCACGTGCGGAAGCCATTTCAGCCAGGACCATTCCGGATCGTCCGGCGTTTCGGTGAGCACCCGGATGGCCAGCAGGTCCGGCGGATGGAACACCGCCAGGTGACAAATCATGGCGGTGAGCAATCCGGCCGCACCGGCCGGGTCGCCACCGATGGCGATGGTCGGAAATGTCCTGAGCTGCAGCAGTTTTGGGCAATCATGGATCAGGCCGTGGGTGCGCAAGAACTTGACCGCCCACATGTTGGCGACCGGCTCCAGGTATGGCTGCGGTGCCGCGGTCGGGCCCGCCAGCTCGCCGCCGACCGAGGGTTTCATCAGCCGGTCGACCGCCGGCTGGTCACCGATTCCGATGCGGGTGGCCGCGTAGAAGTCGGCGCTGGCCGGGCGCGACCACTGCCGGGGTGTGCCGATGATCGACAGCAGATCGTCGGGGTGGGGTGCGTGATAGCTGAAGAAGGCGACCTGCGCGGTGGCAGACGACGTCACCCGGGGGCGAAGTCCCGCCAGATACCGCAGGTACTCCTTACGGTCGGCGTTGATCTCGGGCACCTTCTTGCCACCGCCGCCTCCGCCGGCGCCCACCATGCTCAACGACATCATGATCATCATCAGCGGCGTCATCATCATGTACGGAGACAGCGCCTTGGTGCCGGTGAACACCATGATGCTGATCATGCCGAGCATGCACACACCCATCACATAGGGCATGACCCGCTGGACAAAGCTGGGCGGGACGTCGACACCGAGGTCCTCAGGCGGGACGACGGCGATCTCGCCCGGCGTCAAGCGGGGGCCGCGGGTTACCGATGGGGTGAACTTCCGTGTCGACATCAACCAGCTCCGGGCGCTGCAGGTAACTTTCGCGGGCTCGGGTCGGCGGGCAGCGTGTCGTGCTCCAGCAGCGCAGCTTCTTTGGACAGCACCGGACCGTCGACCAGTAAACGAATGATCTCCCATGGCGCGGGCTTTGGCGACTGCAGGCCCAGCGAGGCGGCCGCCTTCGGGTCGGATATCCCGTACCGCACGCCCTGCGGGTCGACGTAATACAACGATTCGCCGTACCGGGGATCCGGGGACTGCAGCTGCAAATACTTGCCGCCGTCGATGTAAACCGTTGCCGGGCCCTGGATCTGCTTGATGCCCTGGCCCATCACCGATGTCGGCACCGGCAGATGCCGACCGGTCACCACCGCCGTCCGGGGATTCTGCTCGCCGGGCTTGCGTTCCCACGTCCAGCACAGCACCGGTTCGTTCGGCCGGTTGACGATCTTGATCGACTGGTCGGGCAGCGGTGAGTTGTACACACGTTCGGGGATTCTGACCACCAGGCTCGAAACCACCGACGGGGGCTCGACCAGCCCGTGCGACTGGGCGGCGCGCAGCGCCACCGCGGTGTTGGCGTTGATGGGCGCGACGCCGTCGGGCAACACCACGAAATATTGCGGCCCCGACTGCGCATGGATCTGGAACACCGAACCGATCACCAGAAAGTCAGGCAGCCCAAGGGTATTGGGCGCGCCGTCGTCCGGGATCGGGGTCAGCTGCCAGGATCCACCGTCGGGCAGCGCATTGAACACGGCGGTGGACAGTGGGCTGGGTTTGGCGTTCACGGGTATGCCCACCGCCGAGGTGAGAGTGCGGTCCGCCAGGTCGGTGGCGTGCCGGCCGGTCGAGGTGATGATCCAGTCCTTGCCCTGGTAGTAGGCCAGCAGCGCCTCGTTGGGCTGCAGGGCATCCACCGAAGAGTCCAGCGACAGCGGCATCGCGATCACCGACGTCTGGACGGTCGGATTGATGGTCTCGGCCTTGGTGACGGTGTCGCACAGTGCCCACACCGAGGCCGAGTCCGACGACACCGGCGTGGCGTAAGGAGCGCCGGGGATGCCGACCGTCTGACCCCTGGGGAACTTGCCCAGCTCAGTGGCTTTCACGACGGTGGGCTCGGCGGGATTGCCCAGTACCAGGCGTGCCGATGTCAGGTTGTAGACGGGGTGCAACTGCCCGGACACCATCAGGTACAGCTGGTTGGTGGAGCGGTCGACGAACAAGTTGCCGCCGCCGAGCTTGCCCTGCGGCTTGAAGTACGCCATCGCCAGGGCGCCCACCAGGATCAGCACCGAGATGACAATGCCCAGCGCCGCCGCCCGCCCGTAGAAGGACAGCGGGTCGTCGAACATCCGGGTGTCCCGGCGAACAATGGCATGCTCCAACCGCCGCAGCAGGAAGCGCCAGCCACTGACCTGGACCTTGGTGGTGAGCCGAAACCCCGCCATGCGCTACTCGGTGATGGCCAGCCGGGCGTGCACCGACGCCACCGCTTCGGCCATGTCTTCGCCGTTGATCTCACGCAGGAAGTCCGCGTCGAGTTCCTCGAAGTCGACCGCTTGAGTCAGGCGCATGTCACGGTATTGCTCCGCGGCCTCCACCATCTGGCGCGCATAGCGTCCGTTGCCGGCGATGTCGAGGGCGGCTTTGCCGCGTACCGTCCGCTGGCTCAGTAGCTTCGCCGCTTCCAGCAGGTTCTCGGCCGCCTCCACGCTGAGCTCCGAGTCGTTGTTCTTCGCAATGACTTTCGCGATTTCGAGAATCTCCTCGGGGGAGTAGGAGTCGAATTCGATACGGGTGGCGAACCGTGACCGCAGTCCTTCGTTGGTCTCCAGAAGTCTATCGATGTCGTTGCTGTAACCGGCAATAATCACCACAAGACGGTCCCGGTCGTTTTCCATCCGGGCCAGCAGCGTGTCCAGCGCCTCTTGACCGAAGGGGTCCGACCGACCCTCGCGTTCCTGAACGAGCGTGTAGGCCTCGTCGATGAACAGCACACCGCCCAGGGCGCGGTCGATCGTCTTCGCGGACTTGACTGCGGACTGTCCTTCGTATTCGGCGACGAAATCCTTGCGTGCCGTCTCGATGAGTTTGGGCTCCTGGATGACGCCCAAACCCGCCAGGATGTTGGCCACCACGCGAGCGATGGTCGTCTTACCGGTACCGGGGGGCCCGGTGAAGATCATGTGCTTGCTCGCCTGCGCGACCTTCATGCCGCGCGCGGCACGAACTTTGGCCATCTGGGTCGCGGCGCGGTAGCGCTCGACCTGATCCTTGACGCGAGTCAGCCCGATCTGCCGGCGTAGCTCCGTCTCCGCCTCAGCGAGTAGCTTTTCCCGCCCCGAGGTGTCGGCCACGACACTTCCCGCATCCCAGGGATCTGTTCGGGCCGCGATCTGCTCGGCGCTGGTGGTCGCCAGGCGGTAAGACGGATCTTTCAGTGCCGCAGTAACTTTGGGGCTCGGGTGGGTCGTCTGCAGCCATTCCAGCAGAGCCACCGCGGCCTCTTCGTTGCCCTGGCCGCGGCGGGTCATCGCCAGATACCAGGCAATGGCCTGCGCGCAGGCCTCGCCCGCGGGGGACGAGTTCGCCTCGGTCAGGCGGCGCTCGGCTTCGGTGAACAAACCGAGATTGGCGGCCGCGACCCCATGTGCGACGCCGGCGGCAGCAGCCAGAAACGCGTCGGGCCACTTGCCGGCGGCTCGGACTTCGTCGATGACCTCGGTCCAGCGCTGCCCTTCCCCGTAGACCACCGCCTTGGTCCACGACAACAGGTGCTCGGCACCGGAGGTCGGGCTGGCTTCGACCGCTTCGAGCGCATCCGCGTAGTTACCCGCCGATGCTTCGTTCACCGCGAAACCGATCGTGATCGCCAGCGGCGAATTGACCGGATACGTGATGTCGCCGTACAGGCCGCCGATCGGAACCCGGGCACCCAGGGCGTTCATCGAGACCTGGGCAGACCCCGACAGCTGCCCGAAGTTCTTGCGCGAGTACCAGGCCCGGAACAATGTCACCCGGTCGTTGTCGCCGCACCGGATACGGCCGACCCATGCGTCGCATGCGGTCTCGTCGTAGTTCGTGATCTCGGTGAACAGGTCAAGCGCCCGCGACTCCGAGACCGGCAGCATGCCGACCGCGCTTTCGAACAGGCCGGCCAGGTGCTCGCTCATTTATCGGCGGTGTAGCGCACGGCGAAGACTTCGGCCTGTGCCGTCTCAGCCTGTTCCTCCGTCGGCAACCGCATGCCGGTATCCACGAAGTCACGCAGCAACTGGGTGCTGTCCAAGCCCATGTCGGCGAGTTGTTGCAGCCCTGCGTTGTCGGCGGCACTGTCCATGACGTAGGTGCGCTGCCCGGCCAGCCCCTTTTGCCGGGCCAACTCGGCCAGCACGACGATCTCGTCGGCGAGCTCGTCCTCGGTCAGGTTCGTCGCGTTCGGCGACAGCGTGACCCGCTGGGTGCGGCCGTCGATGAGTGCCGACACCGACACCGTCTCGGGAGGGTTGGTCACGGTGAACTGCTGGACGCCGTCCTCTTCGTCCTCGTCGTCGTCGGAGGGCTCGGTCGTCGCGGCGATGGCCTCCAGCTCGGTGTCGGCCTCTTCGGGCTCGGTCGGCGCGTACGCGTCCAAGGCGTCGGCGCCCGCCTCCTCGCTGCTGTCGTGGGCGGCGGAGAAGTCCAGGGCATCCCCGTCATCGTGGCCGTCGTCGGATCCGGACTGATACGAGGAGAAGTCCAAGGCGGAGAGATCGTCGTGCTCATCATGCTGGGACATGGGATCCATCTTTCATTGGTAGCGGCAGAGATCAGCCTCGGTACGAGGCATGAGTGTGGTCGGTGTGCGCGGACTCGTCATCTGAAGTGTGATCGAGCCAGGTGCGCGCGGGGAGGAATTCCAGCAGTCCGTCTAGTGTCCGTTGCAGATTTTCTTGGGAACCAGGCAGAAAACTTCCGTACAGCTCGCCGTGCACGCGGCGGGGCAGCGACACCAGTCGGCCCAGCGGTGAGTCGAGGACGCCCGCAGCGACGTCGGTGTGGGTGCAGGTGCCGCCGGAGTGACGCTCGCTGGCGATGATCTCCACCCAGCTATCCGGGTTGCCGACGATCTCGGCGTAGACGCGGGCGGTGGCCGGCGCGATACCGAGGTTGGCCAGGTGTGCCGCCGTAGTGCATTCGGCCAGTTCGCTTGCTACACCGGTCAGCGGTTCGACGTTGGCCGGCGTTGCCGGGCCCAGCACGGCGGTCACCATGCCCGCCAGACCCACCTGCGCCGCCACCAGTTGCAGAGCGATCAGCTCGCCGTGCCGAGCGGCGATGACATGACGATCGCCCTTGCGGCACACCGCAAAACGCACCATCACGCCGTCGCCGATATCGCGGCGCCACCACCGGCCTTCCAGGGTCCGGTCGGGCCTGCTGAGCGTGTCGATGATGGCCGCCACGGTCGGGTGGGGCTGGCCCAATTCGTTCAGCACCCCTTGCTGGGTCAGGTCCTTCTCCACCTGGTCCCAGACAAGCTTGCGTAGGTCGTCTTGCGGGATGTTCTGCCGGATCCCCAGGGCCGCAGGGAATTCGATCAGGTGTAACCGGTCGGCGAGCACCAGCATGCCGTCGATAGTCACCTCGACGCCGACTACGTCGTCAACCAGACCGGCGCGGCCGGCGGCGAGGGGACCGGATGTCATTATTTGTCGAGCAGTTGCTTGTTGAGGTTGCCGGCCAGCTCGCTGTCGACACCCTCATACGCTGACTTGGCCGTGCGCAGCTTCGCGGCCATCAAGAGGCTGGCGTCTCCCAGGGCCTTGCCCGCGGTCCTGCGAATGCCCTCGATGGTGTCGAAGGCACCGTTGGAGCACCCGCTGATCACGCCGTGGTTAAGCCAGCAGTTGCTTCCGGTGCCGTTCAGGGCATCCGCCCCCGCCTGGGCATCCTTCTGCGCGGCTTCCTGTTTGGTCGCCAGCGTCTCGAGGATCGCTGGTGAGACGAGTAGATTTGCCATTGGTTGGTCTCCTTAACGTTCGATTTCGCGCTATGGCGTTGGCCCGCTGCGCTTTTGACGCGCGAGTGCTATCAAAGGACGCGTTCGCGGCCGGCTGCTGCCGGTGCGGCGGCCGGTGCCGCAGCAGGTGCCGCGGCATCGACGGGTGCACGCTCGGTGCCACCGTCTTTACCGGCGGCGGCACCGGCTTCTGCGTCCCGCTTGGCGTCGTCTTCCTTCTTCTTGTCCTCGTCGTCCTTGACGTCGCTGACGTCCTGAGCCGCGGCCGGGGCGGCGGCTGCCGCCGGAGCGGCGCCCTTCGCGGACTGGGCCAGCGACTGGATTTGTTGCATGCCCTGGCCGAACGTCTGGCCGACCGTGCTGAGCCCCTGCGACGCCTGCCCGATCTGCGCCAGGCTGGGCGGCGTGAACGCCGCGGGTGCCGGAGTCGTCTTGTCGCCCTTGGCCGGGGTGTCCGTCTTGGTGTCCGACGTCTTCGCGGCGGCGGCCTTGTCGCTCGAGGACTGCAGCAGCGCCTTCTGCTCCGGCGCCACCTTGTCGCCCGCTTCGGCGGCCAGCTTGTTGACCGACTTCCCGGCGGACGCGAAGGTGTAGTCCGTCAGGCCGTCGGAGACGGCGCGGAAGCCGGACAACTGCGACGAGCTGACCGCCGCAACCTTGCCGTCGATCTTGTCGAAGGTGCCCGCCAGCTGCGTGCCCACATCCTTGCCGAGCTGCACGTATTGCTGACCCAAGCTCGCGCACTGGTTGGAGATGCTCATCGAGCTGGACAGGGTCAGCATCTCGACGACGAAGACTGCCGCACAGCACGCGAAGGCGGCGACGATCTGCCACGCCTGCGATATACCCGGCCCCGCGACCGGGATCAGGTAGAGGGCCAGGGCGATACCGGCGGCGGCGGTCAGCACGGCTACGTTCACCGTGCAGCACAGGTGGGCCTGCTTGACCTCGCCGGCCTGCTTGCTCAGGTAGCCCTTCAGCGTCTGGTCGTACGTCTTGAACGTGTCGACGAAACCCTTGAGCGTGTTGACCTGGTTGATGTAGGCCGTCGCCGCGGCGCCACTCCAGTCCCGCGGATCCGGAATGGCGCCGGGGTCCAAGTCTTTGAGGAACAGGTTGAGTTTGTCCGCGGCAGTCGATACGGCCGAACCCGAGTTGGGGGATCCGAATCCGTTGAGCAAGTCCACGATTGTCACGGCCAGCGCAGCGGCATCGACAATGGCCGTCGGTGTCGGCAGGACTTTTGTTCCGCTTTCTTTCAATGCCTTTGCCAGAACCGCATTCTGCTTGCCGGCGTAGATCATCCCTTTACCGAGGATCGTGGCGGCGCTCGCACCAAGGTTGGCCCAGTCCCCAGCCGAGGCAGCGGTAACGCCAGATCCAAAACTTTTCACACACGTCGCTAAATCCGTTGCACCGTTAAGCCAAGCCACGTCGGTGTTTCCCTTCAAGCTCGCAGATCCTGTGCACCGATCCTGTGCACGGTAGAACGAGCCTAACAGCGCTCAGAGCGGGTCCAGTGCACGAATTTTTCGGCTAGGCAACAGCTTCCACCACCCGGCGATCGGCCGCCACGGTAAACATTGCGGCAAGGTTGCCGAAAAGCGAACAATTAGAATTGGCGCCGCCGGCGACCCACGGAAATCAGTCGATGTGGCCGATCAAAGTCTCGATCGCGGCCGTTACATGCGCGGGCAAAGGCTCCTCGTCCTCGGCGCGCACAATCATTTCTTCGTCGACGCCGGCGGCTTGCGCAATTTCCAGCGTCGAGAGGTTAGCCCGGCGCCGGGCCGCGTACAAGCGCTGCGCCAGCGGGGCATCCGGAGCGTTCGCTCCGAGCGTCATCAATTCGTCGCGGTGCCGGCGAACCGCACTCAGCGCCTTTATCAATTCCGGGGTTATTTGGCTGATCCTGGTGGCTCGCACGGCGATCGCCTCGAGCTGCCGCAGATCGGCGAGGATGGGCGCCGAGCGCTCGGTGAACTCGGGGTCCTCGGCCGGTGGCAGCGCCGAGATGGCCAGACTGCACCCGTCCACGGCGGCGACGACCGCCTGAGCGATCAGCGACGCCGCGCCGTGAGCCTCGGGCTGGTCGACCGTCGCCGGACCGTCGGCCGGCGTGGCTTGCGAGGCGGTGTCATCCGCCGCGACCGGTTCTCCATGGCGGATCCGATCGATGGTTCCGGCAGGCCACTGCAGGACTTCCTCGAGCTTCGCTCGGGTCCGTTCGCGCGGCCAACTGCGGCCCTTTTCGAAAGCAATCAGCGCGCCGGCGTTGATGATCCCGTCCGACGCGAGGCTGCGCTGGCTGATGTCGAGTTCGCGACGGCGGGCGGCAGCGGCGGCTCCGGCGCGAACCACGCCCGGATCCAGATCGATTGGCGCGATGTTGTCCCCCTGCTCATCGGAATCGTTAACCCCTTGTTGGTCAACGGATCTCGGCGGCCTGACGACTTCAAACGTCAGGACTTTCCCCGCGGTGGGGTCCCCGAACCGGACGATCGTCTTGTCGGTGATCGTCACGGAGGTCTGTCGCAGTCCGTCGACGAACATGCCGCTCGGGCTGCTGTCGACGATGCGCCACTCGCCATTGGCGGCTTCGGCCCGCAGGTGTTCCTGGGAGATCTGTGGATCATCGATCTGTACGCCGGCCTGAGGTTCGCGGCCGATGGTCACCACACCGCGGTCGGGCTCGATCGCGTGCGATGTGTCGCCGCTGTGCACCACCAGCAGAGCTGGTTGGGTGGTTGAGGCGGCGCTGGACATCGTCGGTGATTCCTCGCTCACTATTTGCCTGGCGGCGGGTGTCCGCCACAGGAGTCTAACTGCTGCACCCGTCAAATTCTATCGCGCCGCTACAGTTCAGCGTCAAGTTGTTACGAAACAGGCGTGCATACGGCGCCGCGGGGTAACCACGGGTAACCGCATCACCGCTACAGTTCGGGGCCGGGCCCGCCCGACGACGCCCGCGATGGCGCAGCTTTTTAGCGTATGACCTGCTCGGCTCCACCATTGGGGCACCGTTTTGCCGTCGTTTCCCACCAGTTCAGCGAGGCGCAGCATGCGGCGCGTGAGATATGGCCGTAGCGCCTGCACACCGGCCCGAAACGAAACCACAGCGCCAAACTGTTGCATCGCGACGGTTAGTGCTATACCCTTTCGAGTCATAGGACGCAGAACTGCAACGCTTTCTGGAGGAACGTAGCGATGACCGCAACAACTCTGTACAACATCCCGTTGGGCGCCTGCACTCAGGACCCGGACCGCTGGACGACCGCTCCCGATGCCGAGGCCAAGGCCCTGTGCCGGGCTTGCCCCCGCCGGTGGCTGTGTGCCCGCGATGCTGTCGAGTCATCGGGCGCCGAGGGCCTGTGGGCCGGTGTCGTGATTCCCGAGTCGGGCCGCCCGCGCGCCTTTGCCCTGAACCAATTGCGGTCGCTGGCCGAGCGCAACGGATACCCGGTGCGCGAGACGGCCAAATCGGCCTAACTCCGGCTTCCTGAGGCGTCCGCAGTTGAACAACGTCCGGGACCGAAGTGGAAACACTTGAGCGGCTCCATCTTTGGAGCGCCCCACTCGGATAGTCCGGGCCGGCGAACAGACAGCGCGAGAACCAGCCACGGTTCTCGCGCTGTCTTGCGTTTCGGGACGCTACGGCGAAACGGCCGGGTCGAAGCGAAAGACGCAGAGCCGCCCCGCCAACGCTTCGAATTCGTCGGACGTCCCGTCGCGCACCATTCCCGAACGTTTGGCGAACGACACCCCGACCGGCACCCTCTTCGGAAACTCGCGGAGCACCGGACGCGCCTGTTCGGCCGTCAGTTCGACGATCCGGACCTGCCGCGATCGTCGGCCCCGGGACAGGGTGCCGGTGCCCGCGGCGCGGGCGTTCGCCGCCCAGTCCGCGCCCGGGTAGCCCGCGACAACGTAGAGGCCGCCCTGGAATTCAAACGGTGTCATCGGGGTACTGCGCGGTTGGCCGGACTTGCGGCCCGGCACGGTCAGCACCATGGCCGGGCCGGTCGGTATCCCCAGTTTCTGCACCGCCATCATCACCTTGTTCATCGGCTTGAGGTAGCGCGGCGGCTGTGGTTCGGACATGTCGGAATCTCCTTGTTTGGGAGCTAGCTCGTGTACAGGTCTTGGTGCTCGGACACCCACTGCGCGAAGGACTGTGGTGCCCGGCCGAGGATCTTCTCCGCGTCGTGCGTGACGAGTGCCGGACGGTCCAGCGTTTCGGCCAACATGGCCGTATACGCGTCGCCGAACTCGGCTCCGAAACCCAAATCGATGAAGCGTTGCCGCACCGCCTCCACCGGAATTTCGCGGTACTGCAGCTGGCGCCCCAGCACCGTGCCGATGATCCCCACCAGCTCCACGTTGGTCAGCGCGTGAGGACCGGTCAACGGAACCCGTTGACCGACCAGCTCTTCGCCCAGGAGTGCCCGCGCCGCGACCGCCGCGATGTCGCTCTCGACGATCGGAGCGGTCGAGGCCGCGGCATACGGACCGGCCACCACATCGCCGGCGCGAATCTGTGCGGCCCACATCCCGGCGAAGTTCGTCGCGAAGACCGTGGGCCGCAGGCTCACCCATGCCAGGCCCGAGTCGACGGCCAGCTGCTCGACCTCGAGGTTGCGGTCGCCGCGAAAGCGCGATGGCTGCCGCGAGAAGTCGTCATCGGCGTTGATCGCCGACAGCGCAACCAGTTTGGTGACTCCGGCGCGACGGCATTGGGCCACGACGCCGGCGAGACTTTCGCCGAGTGCGCGCGAGTTCAAGAAAACCGCCGATGCTCCCGGCAGCGCGTCGCCCACCGAGTCGAGCACCTCGACGGGGGCGGGAAACGCGGCGCGATTCGGGGTGCGGGTGATGGCGCGCACCCGTGCGCCCGCGGCGACGAGCTCGGCAACGAGGGGTCGTCCGACATTGCCGGTCGCTCCGGTTACGACGATGGTCATGGTGTTCCTCCTGAAGTCGAAGATCTTCATCAACGACGGGCGCGGAGGCGGGAAAGTTACAGTCGGTACACGTAACTTTTTCCGGTACCAGATCGTCGATGTTTCATGAACCAGTCGCAACCGCCAACGGACCAGCTTGCCGATGCTTGGCGTCGTCACCGCCCCTATTTGGTCAATCTGGGGTATCAAATACTCGGTGACGTCGGAGACGCCGAAGATGTTGCGCAAGAAGCCTTTCTGCGGTTGTCGCGGACCGGGCCCGAGGAGGTCGACGACGTCCGCGGCTGGCTCACCGTCGTCACGAGCCGGCTCTGCCTCGACCAGGTCCGCTCGGCGCGCACGCGCTACGAGCGGTTGAGCGATCCCGGCCATGGCGACCCCGGCGCCGAGGTCGTCGAGTCGCGGAGCCTGGATCCGGCGGATCGGGTCACCCTCGACGACGAGGTCCGTACCGCGTTGATGGAGGTCCTGCAACGGCTCAGCCCGGGTGAACGGGTCGCGTTCGTGCTGCACGACGTGTTCGGTGTCCCGTTCGAGACGATCGCCGAAACAGTGGGACGCCCGGTCGGCACCTGCCGTCAACTGGCGCGGCGTGCACGCTCGAAATTCACTGCGGCACAGCCTAAGTCGAGTGAGGTAGCACCCGCCGAGCACCAGCTGGTCACCGAGAAATTCATCACCGCCTGCGCCAACGGCGACATCGCCGCGCTGACCGCTGTGCTGGACCCAACGGTCTGGGGTGTGGGCACCGTCCTGGCCGACCCGGCGCCGCCGCCGCAGATCAACCATGGCCCGCATGCCGTGGCCACCAACCTGATGCGCTATCTGGGTCCGGGCGTCACCCTGGTCAGTGGTCCCGCCGGGCAACCGGTGGTGCTCGCGTTCGCCGAGCGCCGGCTTTTCGCCGCCGTCGTGCTGACCATTCGCGGCCCGCTCGTCAGCAAGATCGAGGCGATTGCCGACCCGTCGGCGCGTGTCGCGGCCGGCTGAGGCGTGACGGGTCAGCTCGCACGGTCGGGGCTCGTCCCGAAGAACCCGGCGATCAGCGCGGTGGCTTGTAGCAACTTGCGCCGGGTGGGGCGGCCCATCTCGTGCATCACGTCGATGACGCCGCCGGGGCGCAGGTGAGGGTCGTAGGGGACCTCGACCACCGGCTGTCCGTGGTCGACGAACTCCCGTGCCAGCAGGGCCCGGGTGCGTTTGTCGGCGTGCCCGTCGGAGTCGTTGAGCACCACGATCGTGTTGTGCAGCAACTCCGTCATGCCCTGATCCGACAGCCATTCCATGGTCCGGGCAGCCGCGGATGCCCCGTCGGCCCACGGCGAGGACACCACGATCAGCGCATCCAGGTCGCGCAGCACTTCCTGGGTGACGGGTGAATCCATCGTCGAGCCGCAGTCGATGACCGAGATCGTGAAATGGCGATCCAGCCGCGACGCGGCCTCTCGGTAGATCGCGGGATCGAGGACCCGGCGGGGACCGGACGCCGGTTCGCCGGCGAGCACATGCAGGCCCACCGCGTTACGGCCCACTCGCCCGGCGACATCGGCGAAGGTCTCGAGGTTCTTGTCCGCGGTCAATTCCCAGAACGAACTCGTCGACTGCGGATCGATCCGGCTGCTCAACCGGCCGAAAGCGGTATCGGCGTCGATCGCCACCACGTGGTCTTGCCCGCGACGAAGTTCGGCGAACAGCGACCCGACACTGGCGGCGACGGAAGTCTTTCCGACACCGCCCTTACCCACGACCCCGACCTTGTGCTTGCCGCGAAAGGCGGTGCGAATGGTGGCCTCGAATTGGAATTCTTCGAGTTGTGCTGGCGACGGACCCAGCTTGACGAGGCCAAAGGTGAGCAGCCGCAGGATGCGTCGCCAGCCGGTGACAGGCAGTTCGGGCCCGCCGGCCGGCACCAGCGCGGCGTCGGGTGCCGGGATGACCGGCGTGGGAGGGGAAGCCTGCTGCGCGGGTGGAGCGGCGGGACGCGCCGGGGGCGGGGGAGCGAGCTGCTGGCGCGGCTGCACCACCGGCGGCTGACGGGGAGGTGGCGGCGGGGCGGGTGGCCGCGACGGCGGTGGCGGTGGCGGATACGACGGCGGCGGGGCGGGTCGTCGCGGCGGCGGGGGAACTGCTGCGGACGGTGCGCCTCGCTGAGCGTTCGGAGGGGGACCGGAGGGGGTGCTGGGCCGGGCGGGCTGCAGACGGTCCCGCAGGAATTCGTCGCGCTCGTTCATGGGCTCCTCGGTGCCGGGCGATCGATCATGGCGCGCTGGCCGGACGCAGGGGCGACCGGGCCCGTTCGGCCCAGTATCGCCCCATGCGGCTTTATTTGTATCGCGCAAACTCGCACCCGCCCTAATGCGGTGCCGGTGTGACGGCTGGGGTGCCCACCGTCATCCCGGCGCGTGGTATCGGCGGCACGGCTGCCACGTCTTATCGAGATCGGTCGCGCGAACGCGCGGGCGCACTGTGACCATGGCCATCTGTGATGCCGTCCGGAGGCCGGCGTCACAGCAAACCCGATGAGGCGATCGGTCCGGCAGCTGCGCGTTTCGGGTCTGCGCTGTCGCGCGCGGATTGTCGGCGGTCGAAGCGTATTTCCCCGGGTCATCGATCGCCGCCCGCAGCGAATTTACGTTGCCGCTACCTGCCGGGTAGACTCGGCCAAGTTGGCATGTCAGGCGGTTTTTGTCATATCGTTTTACGACTTGTCGAGACCGGGTACACGCCACCGTTCAGCGCCGCACGGACGATTCCCCCATCGGATCATTTTCCGCCTGGGAGACAGCCTATCGACAAGACCGAAGGGGTCGGCTCGCAACCTCCGGGTGCAGCCCCGTCGGAGCCACTGAAAACGGTCGCGCAGCAGGTTCTGGTGAAGAGGCAGGTGCATATGACGCCCACGCGCGTTGGGTTGTATAACCCCGCGTTCGAGCACGATTCGTGCGGGGTAGCCATGGTCGTCGACATGCACGGCCGACGGAGCCGCGACATCGTCGACAAGGCGATCACCGCACTGGTCAACCTCGAGCATCGTGGCGCCCAGGGCGCCGAGCCGCGCAGCGGTGACGGCGCGGGCATCCTGATTCAGGTCCCCGACGCGTTTCTGCGCGAAGTCGTGGACTTCGAGCTCCCCGCCGCCGGCAGTTATGCCACCGGTATCGCGTTCCTGCCGCAATCGTCCAAGGATGCCGCGGCAGCAT
This sequence comes from Mycobacterium sp. 050272, assembly GCF_039023525.1. Lineage (NCBI taxonomy): Bacteria > Bacillati > Actinomycetota > Actinomycetes > Mycobacteriales > Mycobacteriaceae > Mycobacterium > Mycobacterium sp. 050272. Next base: position 207,868 of record NZ_JBCHKV010000009.1, read on the forward strand.
GCGCCGCCGTCGAGAAGATCGCCGAATCCGAGGGCCTGACGGTCCTGGGCTGGCGCAACGTGCCCACCGACGATTCGTCGCTGGGTGCGCTGTCCCGCGATGCCATGCCCACCTTCCGGCAGGTGTTCATGACCGGCGCTTCCGACATGACGCTGGAACGCCGTTGCTACGTCGTGCGCAAGCGTGCCGAGCACGAACTCGGTACCAAGGGCCCGGGCCAAGACGGGCCCGGCCGCGAAACCGTATACTTCCCAAGCCTTTCCGGCCAGACAATGGTCTACAAGGGCATGCTGACCACCCCGCAGCTCAAGGCGTTTTACCTTGACCTGCAAGACGATCGGATGACCAGCGCGCTGGGCATCGTGCACTCCCGTTTCTCGACCAACACCTTCCCGTCCTGGCCACTGGCCCATCCCTTCCGGCGGATCGCCCACAACGGTGAGATCAACACCGTCACCGGCAACGAGAACTGGATGCGCGCCCGTGAGGCGCTGATCAAGACCGACATCTTCGGTTCGGTCGACGACCTGGAGAAGTTGTTCCCGATCTGCACTCCGGGCGCTTCCGACACCGCACGCTTCGACGAGGCGCTGGAATTGTTGCACCTGGGTGGGCGCAGCCTGCCGCACGCGGTGCTGATGATGATTCCGGAGGCCTGGGAGCGCAACGAGACGATGGACCCGGCGCGCCGCGCCTTCTACGAGTACCACGCATCGCTGATGGAACCGTGGGACGGCCCGGCGTCGATGACGTTTACCGACGGCACCATCGTGGGCGCGGTGCTGGACCGCAATGGCCTTCGCCCGTCCCGTATTTGGGTCACCGAAGATGGTTTGGTGGTGATGGCCTCCGAGGCGGGTGTCCTGGACCTGGACCCGTCGACGGTGGTGCAGCGGATGCGCCTGCAGCCGGGCCGGATGTTCCTGGTGGACACCACCCAGGGCCGCATCGTCTCCGACGAGGAGATCAAGGCCGAGCTGGCCGCCGAACACCCGTATCAGGAGTGGCTCGACAAGAACCTGGTGCCCCTCGAGTCGTTGCCGCAGGGCAAGTACGTGCGGATGGCACACGATCGACTTGTCATGCGGCAGTTGGCCTTTGGTTACACCTATGAGGAGCTCAACCTGCTGGTGGCGCCAATGGTGCGCACCGGCGCCGAGCCGATCGGGTCGATGGGCACCGATACCCCGGTCGCGGTGCTCTCGCAGCGTCCCCGGATGCTCTACGACTATTTCCACCAACTGTTCGCTCAGGTGACCAACCCGCCGCTGGACGCCATCCGCGAAGAGGTGGTGACCAGTTTGCAGGGCACCACCGGCGGGGAGCGCGACCTGCTCAGCCCGGACGAATACTCGTGTCACCAGATCATGCTGCGACAGCCGATTCTGCGTAACCACGAGCTGGCCAAGCTGATCAACCTGAATCCCGATGACCCGGTCAACGGGCGCCCACATGGCATGCGCTCGAAGGTGATTCGCTGTCTGTACCCGGTCGCCGATGGTGGCGCCGGGCTGGCTGCCGCGCTCGAAGAGGTGCGTACGCAGGCGTCGGCCGCGATCGCCGATGGCGCCCGGGTGATCATCCTGTCCGACCGCGATTCCAATGAGCAGATGGCCCCGATACCGTCGCTGCTCGCCGTCGCGGGGGTGCACCACCACCTGGTCCGCGACCGTACCCGCACCCATGTGGGACTGGTCGTCGAATCCGGTGATGCCCGCGAGGTGCACCACATGGCGATGCTGATCGGCTGCGGCGCGGCCGCGGTCAACCCCTACCTCGCGTTCGAATCGATCGAGGACATGCTCGACCGCGGCGTGATCGACGGGATCGACCGTGACAAGGCGCTGAACAACTACGTGAAGGCCGCCGGCAAGGGCGTGCTGAAAGTCATGTCCAAGATGGGCATTTCGACGCTGGCCTCCTACACCGGCGCTCAGCTGTTCCAGGCCATCGGGATCTCCGAGGACGTGCTCGACGAGTACTTCACCGGGCTGGTCTGCCCGACCGGCGGCATCACGCTGGACGACATCGCCACCGACGTCGCCGTGCGCCACGACCTGGCCTATCTGGACCGGCCCGACGAGCGCGCGCACCGCGAGCTCGAGGTGGGTGGGGACTACCAGTGGCGCCGCGAGGGCGAGTATCACCTGTTCAACCCGGAGACCGTGTTCAAGCTGCAGCACGCCACCCGCACCGGCCAGTACAAGATCTTCAAGGACTACACCCGCCTGGTCGACGACCAGAGCGAGCGGATGGCGTCGTTGCGCGGACTGCTGAAGTTCCGCGGCGACGTGCGACCCCCGGTACCGCTGGACGAGGTCGAGCCCGCCAGCGAGATCGTTAAACGGTTCTCGACCGGAGCAATGAGTTACGGCTCGATCTCCGCCGAGGCGCACGAGACGCTCGCCATCGCGATGAACCGCCTGGGTGGGCGATCCAACAGCGGTGAGGGTGGCGAGGACGTCAATCGTTTCGATCCCGATCCCAACGGGGACTGGCGCCGCAGCGCGATCAAGCAGGTCGCCTCGGCGCGGTTCGGCGTCACGTCGCACTACCTGACCAACTGCACCGACATCCAGATCAAGATGGCCCAGGGCGCCAAACCCGGTGAGGGCGGCCAACTTCCAGGGCACAAGGTGTACCCGTGGGTGGCAGAGGTCCGGCACTCCACGCCCGGCGTGGGCCTGATCTCACCCCCGCCGCACCACGACATCTACTCGATCGAGGATCTTGCGCAGCTGATCCACGACCTGAAGAACTCCAACCCGGCGGCGCGCGTTCACGTCAAGCTGGTCTCCGAGAACGGCGTCGGCACGGTCGCCGCGGGTGTGTCCAAGGCGCACGCCGACGTGGTGCTGATCTCCGGCCACGACGGCGGCACCGGTGCCACGCCGCTCACCTCGCAGAAGCACGCGGGTGCCCCGTGGGAGCTGGGGTTGGCCGAGACGCAGCAGACCTTGCTGCTCAACGGGTTACGTGACCGGATCGTCGTCCAGGTGGACGGACAGCTCAAGACCGGCCGCGACGTGATGATCGGCGCGCTGCTGGGCGCCGAGGAGTTCGGCTTCGCCACCGCCCCGCTGGTCGTCGCGGGCTGCATCATGATGCGGGTCTGCCACCTCGACACCTGCCCGGTCGGTGTGGCGACCCAGAATCCGGTGCTGCGGGATCGCTTCACCGGCAAGCCGGAGTTCGTCGAGAACTTCTTCATGTTCATCGCCGAGGAAGTCCGGGAGTACATGGCGCAGTTGGGCTTCCGCACCTTCAACGAGGCCGTCGGCCAAGTGGGGTCGCTGGACACCACGCTGGCGCGGGCGCACTGGAAGGCGCACAAGCTGGATCTGGCCCCGGTGCTGCATGAGCCGGAGTCCGCGTTCATGAACCAGGACCTGTACTGCAGCTCGCGTCAGGACCACGGCCTGGACAAGGCGCTGGACCAGCAGTTGATCGTGATGAGCCGCGAGGCGCTGGATTCGGGTAAACCGGTCCGGTTCTCCACCACCATCAGCAACGTCAACCGCACGGTGGGCACCATGCTCGGTCACGAGCTGACGAAAGCCTATGGCGGTCAAGGCTTGCCGGATGGCACGATCGACATCACCTTCGACGGCTCCGCGGGCAACAGCTTCGGCGCCTTTGTGCCCAAGGGCATCACCCTGCGGGTGTACGGCGACGCCAACGACTACGTGGGCAAGGGTCTGTCCGGCGGCCGGATCGTGGTGCGGCCGTCCGACAAAGCGCCGGCGGACTACGTCGCCGAGGAGAACATCATCGGCGGCAACGTGATCCTGTTCGGGGCCACCAGCGGCGAGGCCTTCCTGCGCGGCGTGGTCGGGGAGCGGTTCGCGGTCCGCAACTCCGGCGCCCACGCCGTGGTCGAGGGCGTAGGCGATCACGGTTGCGAGTACATGACCGGTGGCCGGGTAGTGATTCTCGGCCGCACCGGGCGTAACTTCGCGGCCGGTATGTCCGGCGGTGTGGCCTACGTCTACGACCCCGGCGAGGAACTGCCGCAGAACCTAAACACCGAGATGGTGGATCTGGAGAGTCTGGACTCCGATGACGTCGAGTTCCTGCACGGCATCATCCAGGCACATGTCGATGCGACGGATTCCGCTGTCGGCCAGCGGGTTTTGGCCGACTGGCACTCCCAGCAACGGCATTTCGCCAAGGTGATGCCCCGGGACTACAAGAAGGTGTTGCAGGCGATCGCCCAAGCGGAGCGCGACGGCGTCGATGTCGACAAGGCGATTATGGCGGCGGCGCATGGCTGATCCCACTGGCTTTCTCAAGTACACCCATCGAGAACTGCCGCAACGTCGGCCGGTCCCGCTGCGGTTGAAGGATTGGAACGAGGTCTACCAGGAATTCAACGACGACACCCTGCGCGAGCAGGCGACTCGTTGCATGGATTGCGGTATTCCCTTCTGCCACAACGGATGTCCGCTGGGCAACCTGATCCCGGAGTGGAATGACCTGGTGCGCCGGGGCCGGTGGCGCGAGGCGATCGAGCGGCTGCACGCCACCAACAACTTCCCCGACTTCACCGGCCGGCTGTGTCCGGCGCCGTGCGAGCCGGCGTGTGTGCTGGGCATCAACCAAGACCCGGTCACGATCAAGCAGATCGAGCTGGAGATCATCGACCACGCCTTCGACGAGGGCTTCGTCGAGCCGAAGCCGCCGACCAAGCTGACCGGAAAAACGGTTGCCGTCATCGGTTCGGGCCCGGCCGGTTTGGCCGCCGCCCAGCAGCTGACCCGCGCGGGACACAGCGTCACCGTCTTCGAGCGGGCCGACCGCATCGGCGGATTACTGCGCTACGGCATTCCGGAATTCAAGATGGAGAAGCGCGTCCTCGACCGTCGGTTGGACCAAATGCGCGCCGAGGGAACCGAATTCCGGGCTGGCGTCAATGTGGGAGTCGACATCACCGCACAGCAGCTGCTCGCCGACTTCGACGCGGTGGTGCTGGCCGGCGGTGCCACCGCCTGGCGTGACCTGCCGATCCCGGGGCGGGAACTGGACGGCATCCACCAGGCGATGGAATACCTGCCGTGGGGTAACCGCGTGCAGGAGGGCGACGACGTGCTGGGACCCGACGGGCAGCCGCCGATCACCGCCAAAGGTAAGAAGGTGGTCATCATCGGCGGCGGCGATACCGGAGCCGACTGCCTGGGTACCGCGCACCGGCAGGGTGCGGCCAGCGTGCACCAGTTCGAGATCATGCCGCGGCCGCCGGAGGCGCGCGCCGAGTCGACGCCGTGGCCGACCTACCCGCTGATGTACCGGGTCTCGTCGGCCCACGAAGAGGGTGGCGAGCGGGTGTTCTCGGTCAACACCGAGGAGTTCGTCGGCAAGGACGGGCACGTGAGCGCGCTCAAAGTCCACGAAGTGCAGATGCAGGACGGCAAGTTCGTCAAGGTCGAGGGTTCCGATTTCGAGCTCGAAGCGGACGTGGTGTTCCTGGCGATGGGGTTCGTCGGCCCGGAGAAGGCGGGTCTGCTCACCGACCTCGACGTCAAGCTCACCGAGCGCGGCAACGTCGCGCGAGGCGCCGATTACGAGACCTCGGTGCCTGGCGTCTACGTTGCCGGAGACATGGGCCGGGGCCAGTCGCTGATCGTCTGGGCGATCGCCGAGGGCAGGGCAGCCGCAGCGGGTGTGGACCGGTATTTGATGGGGTCAACCGCCCTTCCCGCGCCGATCAAGCCGACGGCTGCACCGCTTCAGTAGTCACACCAGCCACACCAGAAACACGCCGGTATTTGTTCGGCGAGTCTCCCGTAGTTTGCCAGCACGCGGGTGTCTAATAACGACTTGTGCGCTTCGTCACAACGGGGGCACGGCTAAACAGATCGATCGCAGGAGTGGTCACTGTGCATGTGAACCCAGTACCTAGTTCGCGGGTGGGGCGAATGGCCTGGTCATGGTTTCGTCACCCGGTGAAAAGTCGCGAGTTTCCCGCTAAGCAAGAGCGCCTGGTAACTGCCCAGGAGCTGTTGCTGTTCGGGACATAACAGCCCAAGCTATCTACCCGCGATTTCATCGCCAGTTTGCTCGACGGCACGGAATCGTCATTTCGTCGACAGCAGCCCCGAATCCCGGATCGCCTCAGCCAACGGCACCAGGACGGCCGGGTCATGCGGTGGGGGCAGGTAGACGATTCCCAGGTCGAGTCCCTCGGCCCCCAGCCCGGCGGCGGTCTCGATGACCTGTGCGTAGTTGAGGTCCTCACCGAGGCGGACATGGGCCGACATGGTGATCTCCTTGGGGTCGCGCCCGATGTCCGCGCAGCGCGCCGCCAGCACGTCGCGCTTGCGGGCGAACTCCTCGGGCGTCCCGCCGGCGAAATTCCAGTGCTGGGCGTAGCGCGCGGTCAGCGGCAGCGTGCGCTTCTCGCCGCTGCCGCCGATGCAGATCGGCGGATGCGGGCGCTGCGGACCCTTGGGTTCGTTGCGCGCGTCCTTGAGCTGGTAGTACTTGCCGTCGAAGTTGGTGGTCTCCTCGCTGAGCAGACTGATCAGCACCTGACAGGCTTCCTCGAACCGGTCGAACCGTTCCCTGATGCTGCCGAGTTCGATGCCGTAGGCGCCGGACTCCTCCTCGTTCCAGCCCGCCCCAATCCCGAGTTCGAGCCGTCCGTCGGAGATGACGTCGAGGGCAGCCGCCATGTTCGCCAGGACCGCGGGGTGACGGTAGTGGATGCCGGTGACCAGGGTGCCCAACCGCAGCCGCTTGGTCGCCTGCGCCAGCGCGGTCAGCGTGGTCCAGCCCTCCAGGCACGGGCCGGTGCTGTCGGAAAAGATCGGGTAGAAGTGGTCGAACGTCCACCCGGACTCGAAGACGTCGATATCGTCGGCGGCCTGCCAGACCGCGAGCATGCCGGCCCAGGTGGTGTTTTGCGGTGAGGTTTTGAACGCGAATCGCATGACGTCGACGCTAGTCGATATTTATGAAGCGCAACTAAACTCATGCGGGTCATGAGTACTGCCCTCGGGATCGACGCCAAGATCACCCTGCTGTTCGCCGGCCTGATCTTTCTGCTCGCACTCGTTCTCGGCGTCTGGAAGTACCGCCAGATCATGACGTCGGAGAACCACCAGGCGCACGTCTACGTCGACATCGCTCACCGCGCGGCGTTGCTCTACTCCTTCGCGACGCTGCTGCTCGCGGTCTTCGTCGAACTCAGCGCCTGGGCCGCCTGGGTCAACCTGACCGCGGCGATGGTGGTCGTGTTCTTCTTCGTCGCGGCGATCGCCGCCTACGTCGTCCATGGTGCGCGGCGAGACACGGTCAACCAATTCGAGAAGCCGGTGCGGGGGACCGGGGTGGCGATGGCCATGCTGATCGTCGGCGAGATCGGTGGCTTCGGCGTAATCCTGGCCGGGTTCGTCTACGGGCAGCTGCTGTAACACTGGAGCGATGGACCCGGTAGCCGCGCTGCGTCAGATCGCCTACTACAAGGACCGGAGCCGGCAGGACCCCAAACGCGTGATGGCCTACCGCAATGCCGCCGACATCGTCGAGGGTTTGGACGACTCCGAGCGGGAGCGGCACGGGCAGGCCAACAGCTGGCAGACGCTGCCGGGCATCGGACCCAAGACCGCGAAGGTCATCGCCCAGGCCTGGGCCGGCCGTGAGCCCGACGCACTTGTCGAATTGCGAGCCGAGGCAACAGATCTCGGTGGCGGCGAGGTGCGCAGCGCGCTGCGCGGGGATCTGCACCTGCACTCGAACTGGTCGGACGGCTCGGCGCCGATCGAGGAGATGATGGCAACCGCGGCGGCGCTGGGGCATGAATACTGCGCATTGACCGATCACTCGCCGCGGCTGACGATCGCCAACGGCCTGTCGCCGGAGCGGTTGCGCAAACAGCTCGACGTGATCGACGGGCTGCGGGACACCTTCGCGCCGATGCGCATCCTCACCGGTATCGAGGTCGACATCCTCGAGGACGGTAGCCTGGATCAGGAGCCCGAGCTGTTGGAACGCCTCGACGTCGTCGTGGCCAGCGTGCACTCCAAGCTGTCGATGGATGCGGCGGCCATGACGCGCCGGATGGTGCGCGCGGTCTCCGACGGCCACGCCGATGTGCTGGGCCATTGCACGGGCCGGCTGGTTTCCGGCAACCGAGGCATCCGGCCGGAATCGAAGTTCGACGCCGAGAAGGTCTTCACCGCCTGTCGCGACCACGGCACCGCGGTGGAGATCAACTCTCGCCCCGAACGCCGCGACCCGCCGACCCGGCTGCTCAACCTGGCGCTGGAAATCGGCTGCGTGTTCAGCATCGACACCGATGCGCACGCCCCCGGCCAGCTGGACTTCCTGGGGTACGGCGCGCAACGTGCCCTGGACTCCGGCGTTCCGGTCGACCGGATCGTGAACACCTGGCCGGCCGACAAGCTGCTGGCGTGGACAGGATCGAGCTGAGCGGTCAGGCCCGCACCGCTTCGGCCGCCTCGGCAATGGATTCGCCACTGTTGCCGCGGCTGTGCAGCACGTTGGCCCCGGCCACGATGGCACACGTGGCGGCCGGTATCAGCAGCGAGTATCCGCCGAGCCGAGCACCGAACAGGATCCCTGCGATGCCGCCGCCGAGAAACAGCAACAGTGTCGTCACCAGGATCGCGGCCTTCCACTTCTTGATTCCGTCTTGCCGGGCACGCCCGAGCATCAGCCCGAGGTCGGTCACGGTCCCGGTGAAGTGGGTGGTGCGGATCGACATCCCGCGGAAGCTCGAGGTCATCCCGTTCTGCAGGCCGAGCGCTGCGGCGGCGAACATCGCCTGGACCGCGGTCAGCTCGACGCCGAGCGATTCGATCTGCGCCTTGACGAAGGTTTCCTCCACGCCCGCGGCGGCCAGGACGAGCAGCGCCGCCTCGGTGAACAGCACCACGGCATGGCGCGGGCCCGCCAGCGCTTGGGTGGGTGCGAGAACCGCGCCGGCCATCGTCGCGCCCGCCAGGAAGCCGAACAGGATCGCGGCCAGCACATGTCCCTCGTAGAGCCACGGATTGGCGGTGTTCATGCCCAGCTGGGTGGTGATCGCGGTGAGGTTGCCGACCGGCAACGCCAGTATCAGCAGGGCTACCGCGTTGACGAAGCCCGCCGACAACGCGAGTACCGCGCTGTAGCCGAGCAGGAGACCTTCGCGAGGCAGGCCACTGTCGCGGGTGTTGTCCGGCGGCATGTGTTCAGGCACTCACTTTCCAGGTTGGGTTTCGGCCAGCGTACAAGCGAGCCGTCGGGGCCCGCCCGGCGCGCGCGACATCTCAAACAAAGTTCTTATCATCGAAACAGCTTGGGCTGGAACCACATTGGTGAAGTGGGGGGAACTCAGTCAGTCGGGTAGTAGCGGCATCTCTATACCCGAATCTCGTCCAATCAACACCCCGCGGGTGAGAGCGGATCTGCCGAAGCGCGCACGGACCTGGTCAACCGCGGCGTCGACCGCGAGCGAGTCTTCGTGAAACGGCAGCATCAGCTGCTGGGCCCCACTGCGATCGATACCCGACACCGCGAAACCGACTAGCGTCAAGCCGCGCTGGGCGATCGCGGGTGCGGCGGAGGCGACCAGCCGCCGGGCGGCGGCCAGGATCGGCTGCGTGGACGCCGTCGCCCACGGCATCGTGTGGGACCGGGTCGCCCGCGTGAAGTCGTCGAACCGCAGGCGCAGCACCACGGTGCGGCCCGTGCGACCGGCGGCGCGCATCCGGGCGGTGATGCGGTCGATCAGGTTGACCACGACCGCATCGATCTCGTCGGGCGACATGCGATTTCCGGCGCGGCCCAACGCTCGCTGGGCACCGACGGACCGCCGTCGCACCCTGGTGTTGACCCGGCGCCGGTCGATATTGCGCGACAGCGCATACAGCTGACGGCCCATCCCCGCACCCAGCAGTGCGGCCAGCGTCGACTCGCTGAGCTCGGCGACATCGGCGACCGTCGTGATGCCGTAACCATGCAACTTGTCCGCGGTCACCGCGCCCACGCCCCACAATCGGCGCACCGGCAACGGCCGCAGGAACGCCAGCTCACGATCGGGCTGCACCAGCAGCAGCCCATCGGGCTTGGCTTCCTGGCTGGCGACCTTGGCCAGGAATTTGGTGCGGGCGATACCGACGGTGATCGGCAGGCCGACCCGCTCCCGCACGTCGCACCGCAGCCGTTCGGCGATCTCGACCGGCGTGCCCGAGACCCGGCGTAGGCCGCCGACGTCGAGGAATGCCTCGTCCACCGACAACGGCTCGACGATGGGTGTGGCATCGCGAAACACCTCGAAGACGGCGTCACTGGCCCGCGAGTAGGCCGACATGCGCGGCGGCACCACGACGGCGTCGGGACACAGCCGTCGGGCCTGCTGGCCGCCCATCGCGGTGCGCACGCCGTAAGCCTTGGCCTCGTAGCTGGCGGCCAGCACGACGCCGCCACCTACGATCACCGGGCGACCGCGCAGCGTCGGGTCGTCACGCTGTTCCACCGACGCGTAGAACGAGTCCAGGTCGGCGTGCAGGATGGACGCATCACACCGCACGAACGTATGTTCGCACGCGGCGGTGACAGCTAATGGGTCTCGAACCGCGAGCCTCCGGGAATCGAGTTCTGATCGGAGGGACGCTGTTCCTGAGCCGCCGGCCGGTGAGCGTCGTTAACA
>NZ_JBCHKV010000010.1:0-211844 GCF_039023525.1 Mycobacterium sp. 050272
TGAGTTCGAAGCAGCGTTCTACGATGCACAACGGACCGACCAACCCCTGGTCGAAATCCAATAGCCCGAGCCTCCGGCAGAACCAGGGCGTTTCACGCCTGACCTCAACCACACATTTTGAATAGGAATCCAAATGAAGTCCAAATTATCTCGTATCGGCGCTGCGCTAATGGGCAGTACGGCAGCGTTAATAGTTTCTGCTGGCGTTGCTACCGCTGATCCACCAGACCCGCACCTGCCCAACATCACCCGGAACTGGTGCGAGGGTGCGCGGATGTGGGGATATATCTGCGATGGCGCAAAGTACCCCGACGGGTCGTACTGGCATCAGTGGGAGGACAGTTACACCTACCACTACGACTGCGTCAGCGGCGACGAACCTTTTCCGGCCCCGCCCCCACCCGGCGGCTGTAATGGGGCAATTCCGGGCGCTCCGCCACCACCGCCAACCTGAACCGAGCGGGAAGTAGCGGCGCCGCTGTGTCCGCGGCTACCAATTGCTGGGCGAGTAGTCCTTGAGGAAGCAGCCGTACAGATCTTCGCCGGACTCACCGCGAACGATCGGGTCGTAGACGCGGGCGGCGCCGTCGACCAGGTCGAGCGGGGCATGGAAACCCTCGTCGGCAAGCCGCAGCTTCGTCGGGTGTGGACGCTCGTCGGTGATCCAGCCCGTATCCACCGCCGTCATGAGAATGCGGTCCTGCTCCAGCATCTCCTTGGCGCTGGTGCGCGTGAGCATGTTGAGTGCGGCCTTCGCCATGTTGGTGTGTGGATGCCCCGGTCCCTTGTAGGCACGGCTGAACTGTCCCTCCATCGCAGACACATTCACCACGTACTTGCGGCGCGCGGGTGACGCGGCCATCGCCGGGCGCAGCCGGCTCACCAGAATGAACGGCGCGGTCTGATTGCAGAGTTGAACCTCGAGCAGTTCCATCGCATCGACCTCGTGCACGCGTTGAGTCCAACTGTTGATCGGCGCCGTATCGGGCAACAAGCCACCGGCGTCGATGGCGGTGCCCGCGACGATGCGGTCCGGAGACGCGCTTCGGGCGGTAAGGGCCAATTCGGTTACGGCATGCGGAGTTTGGTGCTCAGCGAGGCTGCCGGCAAGTGCGGCGGGATGGGCGTCGCTGACGCGGTCGAACGTGATCACGTCGACGAGTTCGGGCGCCGGGCTACGTTCTGCTTCGATGAGCGCGGCGTAGGAGCCGGGAGCGCGGCGCACCGTCTGAGCGGCGTTGTTGATCAGGATGTCCAGCGGGCCTTGTGCGGCCACGGTGTCGGCGAGCGCGACGACCTGGGCTGGGTCGCGCAGGTCGATGCCCACGATGCGCAGCCGGTGCAGCCAGTCGGCGCTGTCGGGCATCCCCGCGAACCGGCGCACGGCGTCGTTGGGAAAGCGGGTGGTGATGGTCGTATGGGCGCCGTCACGGAGCAGTCGCAACGCGATGTACATACCGATCTTTGCGCGGCCGCCGGTGAGCAGGGCCCTCCTACCGGTGAGGTCGGTGCGGGCATCGCGCTTGACGCGGTTGAGCGTGGCGCACTCGGGGCAGAGCTGATGGTAGAAGGCGTCGACCACGGTGTAGCGGTGCTTGCACACGTAGCAGGAGCGCGGTCGCAGCAACGTGCCGGCACTGGCACCCACCGCGGTCGACACCAGCGGCAGGCCCCGGGTCTCATCGTCGATGCGGCCCGGCGCGCCGGTGGCGGTAGCCGCGGTCACGGCATCGTCGGCGGCTGCCACTGCGTCGCGCTTGGCGGCACGGCGCGCCTTCCTGACTGACTTGAATATGCCCGCGGTGGCCCGGCGCACCGCAACGGCATCGGGATGCTCGGGTGGTAATGCCTCGACATCGGCCAGCACCTGCAGGCAAATGTCGAGCTTGTCCGGGTCGATCGCATTCACGAGGGAAGACTACGGCTTACCTGCGCACCGGCGCGACGACGGCTGCCGCGACGCGACGATCCCTCGTACGCCGTGCTGAAAGCGATTAGCCCGCTTCGATTGCGGCAACAGTGGCCGCCGCATCCGGCCCACAAATGCGTTGGAGGTTCACCGGTCCCGCTGCCACCAGATCGTCGATGCGGTGTTTGAGGTCCCCCGACGACAGATGCGCGTACAGGCTTGCACCCGGGCATGAGGTTTGGGCTAGGTCACGGTGGCCGGCCAGAGTGTTGCTGGCGATGTGAAAGGTTTGCGTGGCCCACGCGAAAGCTAGTGCGGCCCCGTGAAGTTGGGCTTCGGAGACGGCTTCTTTGTCGAAATCTCCCTCACAGAGAACCAGGAAGTGCCCCGTTGTGTCGTAATCCGTTGCGGTGTCACCGGCGATTTGTGGCGTCCGCAGTTCGTAGATGTTGCCGTCGCGGTCGATACCAACGTGATAAGCGATGTCGACCCATCCCTTGTCTTGGTGGTAGCGCTGGTCCTGACGGAGACGTCCGGGGGCGTTGCGGTTGTCTCCGAGGACGACAGCCTCGTGGTGAAGCGTCATTCGGGTGATGGTGTGAGCCCTGCCGCCGGCCAGGGCGGGCCGGGCACCCCACGCATCGCGACACAACATCACAGCAGAAGTCGCGCTAAGCGGGACGACGGGCTCAACGACCGATCGAGAGCACCCGCTCACGATCGCCAGTGCTCCAGCTCCACCGGCCAGCTGGAGCAGCCGACGACGGTTGACCGGCGCACCGCCGCCGTCGCAGCGGCCAGGTATGTCGGTGTCCACGATGAACACCATACGAAGCTCAGGGGCTGCCGGGGGTCGCCACCGCGAAGCTAACCCCGGGAAGCCGTCTTTGGACTCAGCGATCGATCGCCTTTAATTGGGTTGCCCCCGCTGCTGGATAGGACCCGGTGTGACCCAACCTCGACCACTCACCATCCCCACGCTCCTCGCGCACAGCGTTCACCTGTTCGGCCGGGAGACGTACGTGGTCACACCGACGGAGCGACTCACATACGAGCAGGCAGACAAGCGCTCGGCGCATATCGCGCGCCGGCTGCTACAAGAAGGCGTCGGCAAGGGCAGCCGGGTGGGACTGTTCTTCCCCAACGGCGTGGAGTGGATCATTTGGTGGCTTGCTGTCTCACGAATCGGCGCTGTGGCCGTCCCGATGAGCACCATGTACACTCCGGCCGAGATCGCAAAAGTATTGCGGCTGGCTGATATTGGGCTATTGGTTGCCCCCAGCCAGGTCCTCGACATCGACGTCGCCGCACAGTTGGAAGCCGCGCTGCCCCAGCTGTCCGATCAGCAGGCCGGAAGTCTAGCACTACCGGCGGCGCCGTACCTGCGTCGCATCGTGATAACCGGCGAGCCCGAACGGGAATGGGCGACCCGCTGGGATGGGGATACCGCCGCGGGTGTCGCGGATGCGGTGCTGGCCGCGGCAGAAGGTGAAGTGTCGCCCGCCGATCTGGCCATCATGGTGCACACCTCGGGATCCACCGCGGATCCCAAGGGTGTTCTGCATACCCACGGCACCGTGGTCCGGCAGACCTCGACGTGGGCGAGCGCCATACGAGCGCTCACCGGGCCGGCGTCCCCGACCAAAATCCTCTGTGCGATGCCGTTCTTTTGGATCGGCGGCTTGCTCGCCGCGACGGGCGCTTTGCACGAACCTGTGACGCTTCTGGTGATGGCGCGGCTCGACGCGGGCACGGCGTTGAATCTTGTGGAACGCGAACGCGCAACGGGTATCGTCGGGTGGCCCGCCTTCACCCAGCGTTTGCGCGAGCACCCGACCTTCGCCAGTCGCGATCTGAGCAGCGCGCCGATGTTGCGGGATGGTCCGCTGGACTTAGCGATGATCGACGTGCCGGACGGATTTCCCGTACACCGCACCATGTCTGAGACCGCCGGTGGTTTCGTATGCACCGAGATGAGCATCGTGGACGAGCAGGGTGCACCCGTTCCGGTAGGGTCCACCGGCGAACTCCTGGTCCGTGGGATCGGCACAATGGTCGGCTATAACAAGCGCGAGCGGTGGGAAACCTTCGACGCAGACGGCTGGTATCACACCGGGGACCGCGTCTACCGCCGGGAGAACGACCCGCGCTTGTTCTACGTCGGACGGACCAGTGAGCTGATCAAATCGGCGGGCGCCAATGTCTCTCCGCTCGAGGTCGAGGCGGTCATCGAGGAATTCGATGACGTCGCACAGTGCGTCGTCGTCGGCGTCGACGACCCCGAGCGCGGCGAAGAGGTGTGCGCCGTCGTCGTAGCGGCGAACGCGAAGATCGATGTCCCATCCTTGGCGGCGCGCGCACGAAATCAGTTGTCCAGCTACAAAGTACCGACACGCTGGGCCGTCGCGACCAGCGACCAAATACCCACGTTGCCCAGCGGCAAGCTCGCCCGAAAAGCGCTGCGGACGATGTTGACCACCGGTCTACTGGGCTGAGTCGATCTGGCGCCAATAGCGTGGCGGCGAACCGCTTCGAGCCCCCTCAAAGGTGCAGGGCGCGCGCCGCGGCCGTCGCAACCTCGCCCCGCAGCTTCGACATCGGCGGACTGCCTCGCACATGGATCGAATTCGACAGCAGAACGATATAGGTATCGGATCCGGGGTCCATCCAAACCGAGGTTCCGGTAAAGCCGGTATGGCCAAAGCTTCCGATAGGGAAGATCGCGCCGCGCGCCGTGGAGTCGGTCGTATCGATATCCCAGCCGAAGCCGCGCAGGTTTTCACCCGCGATCGTCGGATAGTGCGCAGCGAGAAGCGGATTCGTCGTATTCGGTCCAGCCGCCCGGGCGGCGGCATTAGCTGCCTCGAGTTGTTGTGGGCTGCGCCCCGGCTGCTGCGGACTTGTCATCATCTCCAAAGTCGGTTGCAGCAACGGAAATTCACTCGGACGGCCCGCGAGCCGATCGAGTAGCGCCTGGGCGAAGATACTCACATCGCGTGCCGTCGAGAACAAGCCGGCATGCCCTGCGACCCCACCCATGCGCCGGGCAGTCGTGTCCTGCACGGTGCCCCGAAGTAGATGATCGAGATCGGGATTTCTGCCGGAATCGGCTCGCCCTTCTTCGTCACGTGCTGTCGGTGCGATGCGCGGCAGTAGATCGACGTCCCAGGTACCGGCAGGACAAGGGTCCGACGTTTTGGGGGGCGGCGCCGGAGCCCAGGCGATTGCGGAACCTATCGTCGTGTGCGGACCGCATGCTTTCGCGACGGGAAGGTAGCGGGTATCTGTCATGCCGAGCGGCGCGAAGACATGGCGCTGGACGTAGACATCCAGGTCTTCACCTGTGACCTTCTCGATCAGCGCCCCCAGCAGAATGAAGTTGATGTCTGAATAAGCAAAACGCTCGCCGGGGCCAGACTCCAGCGGTGTGGTGAGCGCGCGGTGAATGCCCTCTGCTTTGTCGGCTCCATCCAGTCCCCATGGATCTCCCAGATTGACGTCGCCCGGTAGGCCCGACGTGTGTGTGAGCAACATGCGCACGGTCACTTGAGCGCGCCGAGGATTGCTCGCGGTATTGAAGTCAGGTAAGTAGTGCTCCACCGAATCGTCGAACGCAACCTGGCCTTGTTCGTACAGCTGCATGACGGCAGTCGCCGTTGCCAGGCTCTTCGTCAGCGACGCCAGGTCGAAGATCGTGTCCTCAGTCATCGGCTCCGCGGGTGTGGGCAACCCGTCCAGCCCGGGTTCGTCCGCAAGCTTGCGCGAGCCGTAAGCCTGATGAAAGGCGACCTTGCCGTCGTGCCCGATCACCGCTACCGCACCGGGCAGTCTGTTTGCCGCGATCGAATCGTTGATCAGCTCGGAGATTTTTGAGAAATCAGCTGCGGGGGCCGCGTCTGGTGCCTGCGTTGCCTGCCCTGCGCTACTCAGCGGGTGGTGTGCTGGCTCGCCATGCGAGCACGCCGCAACGAATGCCAGCGCGACAATTCCGAGGCCAACGGCCTTACGGATCGATTTGCCGGCACGTTTCGTCAACTGCGGGCCTGGGGTGAAGGACGCACGATCTCAGTGTCCACGGCGTGGGTGCCTTTAGTCCTGAGGCTTGGATCTTTTCGGCCCTGACGACCAACGCCTCCACAAGTGATCCTGTCGGTGGGGCCGAGAGAGAAGAACCGAAATGCGGCAATCACCACATGGAGCGATTCTCGTAGGCGTCGACGGCTCCGCAGCGGCACTCGGTGCTGTTCGGTGGGCGGCCCACGATGCGGCACTACGGAATGTGCGCCTCACGCTGGTTCACGCCTTCGACACGCCGTTACCGGAGTGGTTGGAGTTCGCCGGGCCGGCAGGCCCCCGGCATTCGCAAAAACAGCGGGCGCACCATCTCATCGAGGCAGCGATCAATGTCGTCGAAGAGAGTGCCGGCGGTTCACTCCAGATCGAGAGCAAGTTATGTCATTCGGCCGCCGTCCCGGCGCTCGTCGACCTTTCCAAAGACGCCGAGATGGTCGTGGTTGGTTGGCGGGGACATGGCCGCACGGTGGCACACGGTTTCCTGGGCTCCGTGAGTTCGGCATTGGTCCACCACGCGCATTGCCCGGTCGCTGTAATCCGCGACGACCACGCCATCGCGGCCAATGTCGCACCGGCGCCGGTGCTGGTGGGCATCGACGGCTCACCGGCCTCGGAAGCGGCGACTGCTATTGCGTTCGAGCAGGCCTCGCGGCGAGGTGTCGGCCTGACGGCGCTACACGCGTGGATGGATCCCCGTTCTGCCCGTTCCAGGGAGTTGATCCAGGACGCCAACTGGGACGCTGAGCTATCCCAGGAAGAGGAGACTCTCGCCGAGCGGCTGGCGGGCTGGCACGAGCGCTACCCCGAGGTGGGCATCCGTCGCAGAATCGAGATTGGCGACCCGGCACGTTGGCTGATCGCCGCATCCGAACGCGCGCAATTGGTTGTGGTCGGTAGCCACGGTTGCGGCTGGTTCAGTGGCAGGTTGCTGGGATCGGTCGGTGCTGCGGTAGTTAACCGGGCCAAATCCTCCGTGATCGTGGCTCGCCATGGACCCACGCACGGACGGCCGAGAACATGAAAGGCGAAAAGATCTGTGCCGCAATGAATATCGTGCGATGAACGACTAAGCTAAGTGCGGCGACACAGAACCACGTCTGGAGCGCCGGCCCCTAATGCCTCAGTGGCACAACAGATTCAGGGTACGCGGATGGTTCGACAACCAGTCAGCGAAGTATTGCTTCTTGCCGAGCCCGTGCCACTTTGGCGCCCTCGCGCTGAGCCTTTTCCTTCGCATGGGTGGAGCAGTGATGCCCCATTTCGCAATGGTATCGGTCACTGCATTCATGCGAACAATAGGCGGAAGCCGTCGGAAGCCATTCCGGATCAGAAACGTCGCGCGGTCGCTCGGCTGGATGGAACGTGTGCCCGCAGTGCACGCAGGCCTTGGTCTTGACCATAACGGTCAGAGTACGCGCGAAACCCCCACTCCGTGGCGTGCAATCCAACCAAATTCAATGGCGTCGCTCGCGAATTCGTTAACCAAGCTATGGAAAAGAGTTGTTGTCAGCGCGGCACAATTACAAATTGACGGGGTGGACTATTCCGAATGCATCGGCGGAGCCGAGTGCCGCGGTTGGTGCAACAGTGCGCGAACCAACGGACGCGGGCCGAGGGACCGAAGCATCTGGCTGGCCGGGCGCACGCGTACCCGCTTCGGCCACCAGAACCAACGTCCCATCACCGTCATGATCGATGGCGTGATGAGCGTGCGGACGACGAACGTGTCGAACATCAGACCGATACCGATCGTGGACCCGAACTGACCGATCGCCCGCAGATCGCTGGAGAGCATCGCGGCCATCGTGACGGCGAAAACCACACCGGCAGCGGACACCACCGGGCCCGTCACGCCGACGCCGCGGATGAGCCCGGTGTTCAGGCCGGCCCCGATTTCCTCCTCGATTCGGGACACCAGCATCAGGTTGTAATCGGACCCCACCGCTAAAAGCACGATCAACGCGAATTCCGTTGCCACCCAGTGCAACTGGAAGTGGCCCAAGTGCTGCCAAATCAATGTCGAGAATCCGAACGCTGCGCCTAGCGACAGCACGATCGTGCCGACGATGACGCCCGCTGCTACCAGTGCGCGGGTGACGATCACCATGATGATGAAGATCAGCACGATCGACGCCGCCGCGGCGATCAGCAGGTCATACCAGGCACCAGTGGCGATGTCGTGGAATGTTGCGGCGGTGCCGCCGAGGTAGATGTCGGCGTTCTCTAGCGAGGTGAGCTTCAGCGCCTCCTTGGCCGCGTTGCGCTCTTGCTCGACGGACTTGATACCTTCCGCGGTCGCCGGGTCCACGGCGTGAGTGATGATGAAGCGCGCGGCCTTTCCGTCGGGCGACACCATCAGGCTCAGCCCGAATTGGAAGTCCGGGTTCTGGAAGATCTCGGGCGGCAGGTAAAACAGGCTTTCCACCCGAGCATCGTTGAACGATTTGCCCATCACGGCATTGGTGTCGGTCAGCCGGTCGAACTGGTCGATCAGACTGTTGAACGAGCTGTAAATGGTCAGCGTGGTATCCCGGATCGACTTCGAGACGGCGATGTTCTCCGGAATGATCGCCAGCAATTCGCGGGTGGCGCTGGCCGTGTTGGTGAGGTCGGTCGTGAGGGCGTGGAACTTTTCGGCCAGCTGATCGAATCCGTCCAGCGCGTCGAACAGCGACCGTAACGACCAGCAGATCGGGATGTCGTAGCAGTGCTTCTCCCAGTAGAAGTAGCTGCGAATCGGCCTCCAGAAGTCGTCGAAATCCGCGATGTGGTCCCGGATCTCGTCCGTGATCTTTGCCGTCTCCGCGGTGGTTTTCGAGCTGTCGTCGGCGGCGTCGGCGAGCTTCTGGGTGATCGCGTACTGGCGTTCCAGCAGAGAGATCTGGGTGTCGAGGAACCCGGTGATCTTCTTGATGTCGCCGACGCGATCCCTCAAATAATTGAGGTTGTCGCGGATCGGCGCGGTTTGCACACTCAGCTGGAATGGAATGGACCCGTCTTCGATTGGTGGGCCGAGCGGTCTGGTGATGCTCTGCACCCGTTCGATGCCCGGCACCCGGAAAATGGCACTGGCAACCTTGTCCAACACCAGCATGTCTCGGGGATTGCGCAGATCGTGGTCCGATTCGATCATCAGCAGGTCCGGGTTCAGGCGGGCCTGGGTGAAGTGCCGATCGGCCGCGTCGTACGCCTGCACCGAGGCCGCGCTCTTCGGCAAGTAGTACAGGTCGTTGTAACGCGGGGTGAAGCCCGCGAGACCAAGGGCGCCGACGATCGCCAGGATGACGGAGGTCGCGAGGATGGGCGCCGGCCAGCGCACGATGGCCGTCGCCAGGCGGCGCCAGCGGGTGTAGTTGAACTTGCGCTTGGGGTCCAAAAGGCCGAAGCCACTGGCGACTGCAATGAGAGCGGGCGTCAGCGTGACCCCAGCCGCCACCACGACCAGCAGTCCCACCGCGCACGGGAACGCCAGCGAACTGAAGTAGGGCAGCCGGGTGAACTTCAAGCAGGCCAGCGCCCCGACGATGGTCAGACCGGAGCCCAGGACCACCTTGCTGACACCGGCGAAGGTGTCGTAATAGGCGGCCTCACGGTCCAGACCGCGTTCACGGCCCTCCTGGTAGCGGCCGACCATGAAAATCGCGTAGTCGGTGCCCGCCGCGATCGCGAGGGAGGTCAGCAGGTTCACGGCGAAGGTCGACAACCCCATGACGCCGGTTTCGCCCAGCAGCGATACCACGCCGCGGCCGGCCGCGAGTCCCACGAAGAGGATCACCATGGTCAGCAACACGGTGCTGATGGACCGGTAAACGAACATCAGCATGAGCGCGATGATGACGACCGTGATGATGGTGATCTTGGCCAGGCTCTTGTCACCGACAACGATCACGTCGGCGGTCAGCGCTCCCTGGCCCGCGACGTAGGCCTTGACGCCGGCGGGCGGCTTGGAGTCCGCGACGATCTTGCGCACCGCGGCAACGGATGCGTCGCCGATCGCCCCACCCTGATCGCCTTTGAGGTTGACCTGGACGTAGGCAGCCTTATGGTCGTAGCTCTCCACACCTGAGGACGTGAATCGCTGCCCCCAGAAGTTCAGCGCATGCTCGACGTGTTCGTGGTCGGCCTGGATCTTTTTGACCAGGTCGTCGTAGAACCGGTGGGCGTCCGGGCCGAGCGGTTTGTCACCGACCAGGGTGACCAGGACGAGGTTGTCGGAGTCGTACTCCTTGAACTTCTCGCCGATGTGTTTCATCCCGGTTACCGATGGTGCGTCTGACGGCGAGAGCGGGACGGAGATCTCCTCGGCAACCTTCTCCAACTGCGGGACGAAGACATTCACCCCGATCGCGATCAGCACCCAGACCACGACGATCGGCAGCGCCAGGACGCGAAT
This sequence comes from Mycobacterium sp. 050272, assembly GCF_039023525.1. Classification (NCBI taxonomy): domain Bacteria; kingdom Bacillati; phylum Actinomycetota; class Actinomycetes; order Mycobacteriales; family Mycobacteriaceae; genus Mycobacterium; species Mycobacterium sp. 050272. The sequence goes on from NZ_JBCHKV010000010.1 coordinate 10,377, forward strand.
GGTGCGGGCCAGGCGCGGCCGGCGCTCAAGCTCGTACGGCTGGGCGACGGGGATTTCGGCGGTGTCGTCAGCGTCGCGTGCGTCGCTCGTCATGCGGACTTGTCCAAGCAGGAAACCTGAGCATCGCGGGTGTTGACCTGCTGTTGATCGACCAATTTGCCGTCGACGGTGATCCGGCAGCCAATGGTGGGGCTGTCCCCTTGGGCGACAACGTAGGCGAAGATACCGGGCATCTCCGCGACGATCGTCGTCGACCACGGCAAGGTGGTGAAGTCCGCCTTTTGCGGTAGCGACTCCGCGTCCATCCAGTTGACGACGCCGGTCGTTCCGGGCGGTCCAAAGATTTCGTAGACGGCGGTCTTAGCCGCATACGGCGGCGTCGCATCCCGGGGATCTGGCTTGGCCAGGCCGGGTCCTGGGAAGACGTCGTGGAGTCGGTCGACTGCGATGCCGCCGATGATCAGTGCCACGACCACGACCACCGCAACCCAGCCTCGCTTGAGAAGTGTCAGCAATTGAGTGCCCCCCGCCCCCGGATGCCCGATGGGCTGATATTAAGACAAATCGTCGACCACGCCACCGCAGCGCAAACGCCATAGCGGCCGAGATGATTCCCGGGGTGGCACATTGCGACAGCAGTTTTCACCTCGCAGCCGAGGGACTGCCAGCGAGGGCAGGTTGCACACCGGGCCGGTCGCGACACAACGCCGCGATATCGCAGGGCACAGGTTGGTACCCGGCGGGCGGATTGGTTATCGACAGCGCGGCACCTAACGCGCCTAGTCCGAATAGTGCCGCGCTCACCTGCAACACGTGAGCGAATCCGGTCGCGCTCGCGACGCCAACGCTGATCAGCCCGATGGACCCGATCGACAGCAGCGTGGCGAGCCGTGAGACGGCGTTGTTGATTGCCGACGCCAGGCCGCTGTATTCGGTCGGCACCGAGGCCAGCGTCACCGACGTCAGCGGTGTGACAGTCGCGACCAGCCCGATAGCCAGCACGGTCATCCCGGGGACCAGGTCGGTAATCGCATGGAAATCAGAGGGTTTCGGACGGATTAGGAGCAACCCGATCCCTGCCAATGCCGGGCCCGCGATCAGGAACTTGCGTGGTCCCACCCGCGCGGCGATGCGACCGACATGCCGGGCGAACACAAACGACACCATCGGAATCGGCAGGGTCGCCAAACCGGCTGCGGTGGCTGAGTATCCGCCGATTTCCTGGGTGTAGAGGGCGATGGCCAGCGATCCCAGCGTCAACGCGCCATAGACGAGGGCGGTGACCAGATTGGCAGCAGCGAAGTTTCGAAAGGTGAACAGCGGCAACGGAAGCATCGGCGACTTAGCGCGGTGCTGCCAGCTCACGAAGCCGGCTAATGCGGCCATCCCGATCGCCAACAAGCCGAGGACCAAAGGATCGGTCAAGCCATCGCGTTGCGCCTCAATCAGCGCATACACGGTCGCAGACAGCCCTGCGGCCGATAGGCCTACCCCGGCGATGTCGACCCGGGCACCTTCGACCCGCCCCGACATCGGGCACAGCCAGAACGTAAGCGCATATCCGACGGCCATGGGGATCGCTGACAACACGAAAATCCAACGCCAGCCCAGGAAATCTACAGACATTCCGCCCAGCAAAGGGCCCAACGCAAAGGCGGTTCCCGTCCAGCCTGTCCAGACGCCGATCGCCGCGGACTGGTGTGCTTTATCGAACACCGTGTTGATCAGGGCCAGGGAGCCCGGCACGAGGAACGCGGCACCCAGACCCTGGACGAGGCGCGCGGCGATCAGCATCGCCGGCGAGGTGGCGACCGCCGCCAGAACCGAGCCCGCCCCAAAAGCCAACAGCCCGATCCGGATCACCGGTACGCGTCCGACCAGGTCCGAGATGGACCCGCCGGGCAGAATCGCGGCCGCCATCGCCAACAGGTAACCGTCGACGATCCATTGCTGCAACGCCAGACCACCGCCCAGGTCGTGCTCGATGGCCGGCAAAGCCAGATTGATCACCGTGGAGTCGAGCAACGCGACCATCGATACCATCACCGCAACCATCATCGCGCGGCTTGTCGGTGCCGCCTCGCGCAACGTCATCGCGGAATCCGTTCCGCACGGCGGTGCTCGCTCATGTCGGCAGGAAGGCGATGACTTCGACTTCGACGCGGATGTTGGGCCACACCAGCCCATCGATGATGCTGAACATGGCGGCGGGTCGGTGACGGATCAACTCTTGGCTCACGGCCAGGTAGGCGGACGCGTTGTCACGGCTGCTCACCCATTGCCGCATGTAGACGATGTCGGTGAGCTTGGCGCCGGCCTTGCCGAGCGCGTCTTCGACATTGGTCCAGCACTGGCGGGCTTCGTCGGTGAAGTCCTCAGGCAGTGTGCCGTCTTGGCGCACCCCAGGCGTTCCGGAGACGAAAATCATTGTGCTGCTGCCAGATACTGCCAGTGCGTCGGCATAGTGTCCGATGTGGTCGGCCACTCCGGTGAGGATCGGGGTGACGGTGGTCATCTCGTGGCTCCTTTCATTGGCTCGCGTCATCGTCCGTTGTGAGCGGGCCGTCGCCGGTATCGACCAAGAAGACCGCAAGCAATTCAGCGGGTTCGGTGCCACTGGCATTTTCACTGAGGGTGTGGTGTGCACCCGGCGCTTCACTCCACGTCTCACCGGCTTGGTAGACGCGCGCAGGCTCGCCTTCGAGTTGGCTGCGGATCGCTCCGGAGATCACGTAGGCCATGATGAACGCCGACTTCGCGTGGTGGTGGGCAACGCTTTTCGCTCCGGGCGGATAGCTGACGGCCACTGCTTCAAGTGATTTGCCGGGAACATTAGTGAGCTGATTGAAAACCGGTCGGATAACTGGCTTTTGATCCGCATTGCCAGGCGCTGGCGCGGTATGGGCCGCAGGCGCGAGCATCACCGCGAGTGTCAATGCGGTTAGCGCTATCTTCATGGCCATCGTTGTCACTCTTGGGCTACGCGCAGGATCGTCTTGCCCGGGAGGCGCGTGTCCGGAGCGAATGCAGCGGCCGCCTCGGCGAGTGGAAGCACAGCACTCACCACCGGCTTGAGGCGTCCATCGCGCACTCGCGCGGCGAGGCCGGCAAGTTGGGCGCGATCGGCTTCGACAACGAAGAAGACTCCCCGCCCGTCGCGCGGCAGCGTCTTCGGCGGCTCGGCGATGGAGACGAGCGTTCCGCCTGCCCGCACCAGATCAGCAGAGCGGACCAAAATATCTCCTCCGATCACGTCAAAGACCACATCGACTTCGCCTGCATCCTCCAGCTTTTCGGTCTCCAGGTCGAGGAAGGTGTGGACGCCGAGCTCGGCCGCGCTGCCCCGATCCGCGGTCCGGCCGGTACCGATGACCCGCGCGCCGACCTCGCGAGCAAGCTGCACCGCGAGCGACCCAACCGCACCCGCGGCGCCGTGGATCAGAACCGTTTGTCCGGCTGCGAGGCGGGCGTGATCGAACAGGCCCTGCCAGGCAGCCAAACCGGAGATGGGCAGCGCGGCGGCTACAGTGTGGTCGATGTCGATCGGTAACGGCGCGAGATTTCGGGCTTCGACAGCGGCGTACTCCGCGAGGGAACCGTTGCGTGCCCAGTCGGCGAGCCCGAACACCCGTTGACCGATGCTCAGACCGGTTGCGCCATAGCCCAGCTCAACCACGACACCGGACAACTCGTGGCCAAGGACACTCGGTGTCCGATCACGACCCGCGTGATCGGTCCAGGTGTGCGGCCATTCAAGCTCCGTACGTGTGAAACCCGCGGCGTGCACCCGCACGACGACGTCGTTATCGGCCGGCTGCGGGTGGGGCAGGTCTGTCAGCGCCAGGCCAGCGACACCGGCGTCACGATCTGAAACGGTAATGGCTTGCATTACGACTCCTTGCTCATCGGGGTTTTGTTGTGATGCCAGCCGCGGGGTGCGGTTGTACGCTGACGAGCTCAAGGCCTAGATCACGAACCCGATCGAGGAGTCCGTAAAGCTGTGACTGGTCCCGGATTTCACCGATGAATACGGTTTCGGTCACACCGGCCTCGAGCCGCATCCCTTCTAATGCCGACCCAATCCGCTCGGTCACGCGGCCTCGAACGCAGATCCGGTACATCGTCGTTTGCATCTGCCCTCCGCTCGCCGACTGCAGATCCAGCGTTCGCCGACGCGGGGTGAATCGTCTTCACCCGGCGAGCTAATTCACCCGGGTGAGTGCACAGTCAGCAGCGCGTAGTATTAGTACCGTTTTAGGATCCTCAGGAGCTGTCCATTCGCCCCACTGGTAACGACGACGAGCATTAGCATGCGCGCAACGACCGGATCACCAAGCTCCGTCGCCGGGTTGGATCTCTACCTGGACCGCCCCGGCGGCAGGGTGCGTGACGGCGTGATGGAAGCCATCCGCGACGCGATCCGTTCGGGGCGACTGGTGCCGGGCAACCAGTTGCCCTCGAGTCGCACGTTGGCCGCCGACCTTGGTGTCGCGAGAAACACCGTGGCCCGTGCGTATGCCGAACTCACCGCCGAAGGGTGGCTGACATCACAACATGGCTCGGGCACATTGGTTGCCCAACGTGCCGCAGCCGTCCGGTCTGTCGCGTCACCTCGGACACGACCGGCACAGCGCCAGCTGGACCACGACTTGCGACCGGGGCACCCGGACCTGTCGTCATTTCCACGGACGGAGTGGAGTCGTGCGGTCAAGCGCGCGTTGAACGCTGCACCGTTCGAGGCATTCGGCTACGCCGACCCAGATGGGCGACCCGAGCTTCGCAGCGCCCTTGCCGAGTACCTCGCCCGTGCTCGGGGAGTTCGTGCCCGACCCGGCAACGTCATCATCTGTAGCGGCGCCGCCGAAGGATTGAACCTGGTGGCCCGCGCGCTCGCAGAAGCCGGAGTCGCCGCCGTTGCCGTCGAGGCCTTTGGGCTGGACACACAGCGGGCATCGCTCGTCCGGGCCGGGTTACGTTGTCCCCCAATGACAGTGGACGACCACGGTGCTGATGTGCTGGCCCTCGACGACATGTCAGAAGTGGGCGCCGTGCTGCTCACACCGTCACATCAGTTCCCACTTGGCGTCTCTTTGCATTCCAGCCGTCGGGCGGCCGTCGTGGACTGGGCACGCCGCACGGGCGGACTGATCATCGAGGATGATTACGACGGCGAATTCCGTTACGACCGCAGCCCTGTCGGTGCGCTGCAAGGCATCGATCCCGAACACGTCGTCTACATGGGGACGGCCAGCAAGTCACTGGCGCCGGGGCTTCGGCTCGGATGGCTGGTACTGCCGGACCGTCTCGTCAATGCGGTGGGCCGGCAACGGGGTTTGCGAGAGGAGACCTCCGGCTTCGTTGACCAGTTGGCGATGGCCGAATTCATTATGTCCGGTTCCTATGACCGACACATTCGCACCATGCGTGCCCAGTACCGGCGCCGCCGAGAGGAAGTCGTCGCCGCTGTTGGTCGGGCATCACCGACGACCACCGTCGCTGGAATGCCCGCGGGTCTGCAAGTGCTGCTTGAGCTTTCGGGGTCAGACGAGAGCGTGTTGTGTGGACAACGCGCGTGGCGACGCCTCGGCGTGGAGGGCCTTGATCTGTTTCGCCACCCCGAAGACGACAGCAAGCGCAACGGTTTAGTGATCGGGTTTGCAGCGCCCGCGCCGAGCGCATGGTCAGCGGCGCTGGACGCGCTGGTACAACTGCTGCCCTGAATATCCGGCTCAACTGGCCCCATTTCGCCGCGCCAAAGTGGCCCACGAACAGCGCGATACCGCGATTAGCGTTCCAAGGATGAAAGGTGCACGCGGCTCGGGAATCGCCGATCTGCTCTGCGTCACGCCGATCCCCTTCGAGTTCGAGCCCAACGCACCGACTGAAACCGACGAGCCGACGGTGCTGCTCGCCTCCAAGTCGGCGCCACCGGCCATCCGCGCTCGACTCATCGAACGAACGGCCCTGATCGAGATCCTTTCGGCGGAGCCCTCCCGCAAGCTCACACTGCTCAGCGCGCCGGCGGGCTGGGGCAAGACATCGCTGTTGGCGCAATGGGCGCGTGGCTCCGATGATCGCCGCCGACGTGGCTGGCTGTCGCTTGACGCGTCCGACAATGATCCGGCGCGGTTTTGGGCCTGCGCGATCAAGGCGATTTGCAGGGCCAGCCCGGGTGTGGCGCCGCGCGCCTTGGAACTCATCAAATTGGGTGCCGACCCTCGACAGGTGGTGCCCACCCTGCTCGACGAGCTGGCCGGCATCGAGCACCAGATCGCGTTAATCCTCGATGACTATCACGTTGTCGAGAATCGTGCCGTCCACGAGCAGGTGGGTTTCGTCGTGGAACGGATGCCACACACTTTCCAGCTGGTCATCGCCACCCGCTCGGATCCAATGCTGCCGTTGGCGCGGTTGCGGGCCCGTGGCGAGCTGCTGGAGCTGCGGGCCGAGGAGCTGCGCTTTCGGGCCGGCGAAGCCATGGAACTGCTGAACGGCGTGCTCGGTTTGACGTTGACCGACGCACAGGTCCAGCTGCTGTTTCACCGCGCGGAGGGATGGGCCGCCGGATTGCATCTCGCCGGGCTGTCGTTGACCGGCCGCACCGACGCCGCGGCATTTATCCAGACCTTCGCCGGCGACAACCGCCACATCGTCGATTTCCTGATGGCCGAGGTGCTCGACGGTCGGCCACCGGACCTCCGCAGCTTTTTACTACGAACCTCGGTCTTGGGGCGACTCAACGGTGCGTTGTGCGACGCGGTGCTGCAAACGTCTGGCTCGGCCACGGTCTTGGAGAAAATCGAGCGCGAAAACCTGTTCCTGGTACCACTGGACATGTCGCGTCACTGGTATCGCTATCACCAGCTGTTCGCTGAGTTGTTGCGCACCGAGCTGCGGCGCAGCGAGCCCGATCTCGTCGCCGATCTGCACCGCCGAGCCGCGACGTGGTTGGACAGCGAGGGCCTCTTCGATGAGGCGGAGCGCCACCGCGTCGCTGCCGGCGACCTAACGCCGCTCGCTTCGGCCGAGCGCAGCACTGGCGCCGCGGTGACGTCGCGCAATGTGGAGAGCCCCGTCGGCGGGGAGCTGACCCCCAAGGAACTTGAGGTTCTTCGCCTGCTGCAGACTCGGTTAACACGGACGGAAATCGGTGCGCGGCTGTATGTTTCGCTCAATACCGTGAAGACCCACCAGCGCGCCGTGTACCGCAAGCTGCGCGTTGAGCACCGCGGCGCGGCAGTTGGCCGGGCGCGAGAACTCGGCCTTTTGTGACCCGCTGGCTTTGGGCGTCGTCAGCCTGCATCGCCCGAGGTCGCCGGGCTGGTGGGAGTCGTTGAGGTCACAGGACTTGAGGTCGTGGGAATCGCAGAGCTCGTCGTTGGGCTCACGGAACTCGTCGGGCTCACGGAAGTCGTGGGCCGCGTCGGGCTCGTGGGGCTTGTAGTTCCTGTCGGGCTCGTCGGGGTTGTCGGAGTCGTAGGCGTGGTGGGCGTGGGAGTCGCCAGGCCGGGGCCCACGCCACACCAGTCGGCCACATCCTTCGGGTACTGCTCGAGCGGTGGAGGACAACGCTGCCCCGGCGGGAAATTAGCGCCGGCGTTGAGCAGATCGCAGGGCACATAGACCTGCTTGCCCGTTTGAGTGTTGGTCAGACACTTCGTCGGCGGTTGGCCATGGGCCTGGACGGGAAGGAGGGCCGCCAGCACCGCCACCACCACCGCGCCGAGCGCGCAAGCTAGACGGCGATAAGTCATGAGAGCTCCTTGTGATGCGGTGTCGGGCGTGCATGACGTGACGTCCCCGCCTTACGACGATTAAAGCCGCTCACCCTAGCTACAATCCAACCCAGCGCCGTGACCTGCACCTTCTCGGTGGAGCTGTCGGAATCAACCTCAAAGTCCTGCTGGCCCACAGGCCCGACAGCATTTATTGAGCGCCTTCCCCGGCCTTCATTCCGTGCCGAAGGCGAAAACCGTTGTCGAGTCGTAGGTCTGGCCCGGGTTGAGCGTGGTGGTCGGGAAAGTCGGGTGATTCGGCGAATCCGGGTAGTGCTGGGTCTCCATCGTGAATCCCGCGCCCTGCCGGTAGATATGCCCGCTGGTGCCCGTGAACGACCCGTCAATGAAATTGGACGTATAGAACTGCACACCTGGCTCGGTTGTGGAGACGGTCAGGGTGCGCCCCGTCTGCGGATCCTCGGCCCTGGCCGCCTCCACCAGCCCAGCGTCGTTGCCGCGGTTGATCACCCAGTTGTGGTCGTAGCCGTGGGCCAACAGCAGTTGCGGGTCGTTCGCGGTGATGTGTGCGCCGATCGCCGTCGGTGAGGTGAAATCAAACGGTGTGCCCTGCACCCGGGCGATCTGGCCGGTAGGGATCTGCGTGGAGTCGGTTGGCGTGTAGTTGTCGGCATGGATGGTCACCCGGTGGCCGTAGATGTCGGGCGTGTCCTCACCTGCCAGGTTGAAGTAGCTGTGATTGGTCAGGTTGATCACCGTCGGCGCATCAGTGGTCGCGTGGTAGTCGGTGCGCAGTTCGTTCTTCTGGTTCAAGGTGTAGGTGACGGTGGTAGCCAGCGTTCCAGGGTAGCCCATTTCGCCTGCGGGACTGACATATTCGAACTTCACGCCTACGCTGTCGCTATCGTACTGCTGACTGGCGTGCCACACCTTCGTATCGAAGCCCGCGGTGCCGCCATGCAGGCTGTTGCCGTTATTGTTGACCAGCACGCGATACTCGTTGCCGTTCAACGAGAATGCCCCCTTGGCGATCCGGTTGCCATAGCGGCCGATGATCGCGCCGAAATAGGTCTTGGCAGATCCGGTGTTGTTGAGGTAGCCGTCAAGCGTCGGAAAGCCCAGCACCACATTGCCGACACGGCCGGTGCGATCGGGAACCTCGATTGACTGAATGATGCCGCCATAGGTCAGGATTCGCACCCGCATGCCGTGCCCGTTGTTGAGCGTGTAGCGGGTCACCGGGGTCCCGTCCGCCTGACCGAACGGCTCGCTGGCGATCGACGGCGGCTCCGCGGGCGAGGTGGTCGCCGTACTACATGCCGCCAAACCGGCGACACCCACGATCGCGATCAGCAGACGCAAGCGATTGCCGCCCACGGACGCTCCTCACACTCGTACCCAACCCACCCGTGTGCGGGTAGCGATGTCGCCCGGTTGAGGGTCGGGAGTCGTGCCTATTGGTCATCCAGCTTGACTTTGACGGTCACCCGGCCCCGCTCTTCGCGGTTTGCGACGGCGTGCCCAGTTCGGTGACTTCTGTTGAGCTGCAGCGCAATCGGGCCGCCGCCGTCTAAGAAATTTCGCCACCAGTTCTTAGCGTCGGGAAACATCACGCGGATCACAATCTCGTCACCGATCCGCCGGTAACTCACCGGCGTCGTGAACGTCTTGCCCGAGCGGCGTCCGACGTAGGAAATCATTACCGTGTTTTGGCGGACAAGACTGCCTACCAGCGGCGCATCGATGAGCTTGGCCACCGCAGCGTTGACGGCGGGCACCACGGTGTTCCCGAAAATTCCAGGGCGCATCACAATCTCCTTGCCGATCAATACAGCCAGCCTAGCGGGGTCGCAGCCCGAGTCGGCAAGCCTACGGAGCCGCGGTGGGGATGCTCTATGGGCGCCGCTGGCAGTCTCAGGCCGGCGGCCTTCTCGCGTTACGGTCGCGGCGACGCGCCGCAAAACTCCTCACGCAGGACGCGCACGGACACGCGAACAGGCCAGACCTTTCGGCCTGGCCCGCCACACTGTTTGTGGAGCTGCCGGGAATCGAACCCGGGTCCTACGGCATTCCCTCAAGGCTTCTCCGTGCGCAGTTCGCTATGCCTCTACTCGGATCTCCTGATCACGCGAACTAGCCAGGATGACGATCCCAGTCGCTGTTGGTGTCCCGATGAGTCCCGCGACCGGACTCATCGGTGGATCCCTCTAGCTGATGCCGGGCTCCGGGGCGAGGGCGTTCCCGGTCCGACAGACTAGCTTCGCTTAGGCAGCGAGAGCGTAGTCGCGCTGATGTGAATCGGCGCTTATATGGTTGCAACGACGCTTACGGTGGTCTCTTGCCTGCACCGGCACGCTTCCCTTGATTCGATGCGCGAAGTCGAAACCGTTCAGCCCCTTGTCTTGTGTTTTCGCGCTCTAGCTTTTCTGCACCTACCGATTTTCGGCAGGACAACCATTCTACGGCAGCCTTAACGAGCGGCAACGGAATTATGTTCCGCACCAGGACGCGGTCAGATCACGAAGTTCAGCCGCTCGACAATCCGCGCGGCGACGTCCTTGTCACCGCCGAGTTCGACGTCCTGTGGGCGCGCCGGGCACATCGGGCGGCCCCCGGCGAGCCGGGTGAACTGCAGGGCGTCCGCCCGGACCGTCGCGGTCGGCTCCAGCCCGCCGAAGTCCTCCACCACCGCAGCGCGCCCGTCGACCTTGACCCGGATGCTGCGGGCCAGCGGACCGGTCAGGTCGAACAGGATGCGGGAACCGTCGGGCGCTTTGGCCAGTTTGCCGACGACGAAGCCCAGGCTGGCCGCGACCTCATCCAGCGACAGCCGCGACGGGGCCCCCTCCAGCTCGGCATCCGACGACGGCCGCTGGATCGCCACGCGGATGTCCTGCTCGTGCATCCAGCAGTCGAAAACCCGGATTCGCATAAATCGCCCGTAACTTTCGGGGCCGGCAGGCGTGAAGGTCTCGGCGTTCCACTGCTCGTCGGACATCGCCTCCAACGCCGCGCGGCGTCGCTCGGTCACCGCACGGAATCGCTCGAGCACCGTGGTGCCGGGCTCGCCGGCGAGATGGCGGACCCAGCACTCGTTCATCGCCCCGATGTCGTTGCGCACATGGTCGAGCGTCTTTACATCGATGTCCGGTTCGGGCGCGGCGATGCCCTCGAGGAATGACTCGGTACCGATGACGTGCGCTACGACGCCTTGCACGTCCCAGCCCGGCAACGGCGTCGCCGCCCGCCAATCGGCCTCGGAGAGCTCGCCGAGCAGCGCTTCGATGGAGTCCCAGACGGCGAACAGGCCGTCGAGCACGTCGGATTTGTCGAGTCTGGTGACAGCACGCGTGGTCATGGTCGGATGTTAGGCCGATTACCGTCCGATCGTTAGTCCCACTCGCGCCAGAATCAGACCGGCGATCATCAGACTGCCTGCCGCCGCGATCGTCCAGGTCATTGCGCCCAAGGCGGTAACACAGGCTCCCAGGCCGATCACCATCAGCGCATGGACCAGACGGGCAACGACAAAGGCGCGCTCCCGTAAGACCGACGCGAGCACCGTGCGGGGTATGGCAGACAGGAAGCGGCCAAGAATGACGATCAGCGCCGCGGTCACCACTCCGGTCGCCACCCGCAGCACCACCGTGGGATGACCGTCGCCGTGGTTGAACCCGACGAACTGGATCAGGACCGCCAGGACGGTGGCGACGATGGTCAGCCGACGCAACATCTTCGCCAGCACCGCGCCGATATTGCGGCGGACGAGATCGCCCAACGTCGGGTCGCTGCCCGCGGCGCCGAGAAACCCACGCAGGGCATGGCCGAACTTGCCGCGCTGCAACCGATTGACGGCCATATTGTTCAGGGCCGCGGCATGGTTTGCGTCCAACGCCAACGCTTGCCGGTACGAGTCTGTCGATTCCCGGATGCGGCCCAGATCGTGCAGGATCGAGCCGCGCAGGACCAGACCGTCGGGGCTCGCGGGGTCCAGACGCAACGCCTCGTCGACGACCACCAGCGCCGAATTCAACTGATGGGACTTCTGCAGCAGTCGCGCGTAAACCCGGTGTTGCAGTGGCTCATTCGGATGAGTCCTGACTCCCTGCCACGCCATCCACAGCGCGTCGCCGTGGCGGCCCAGGCCATCGAGCGACAACGCATATATCCGCATGGCCAACTCGTGCTGTGGCGCGGCGGCCAGTGCGGCGTACGCACTGCGCGAGGCGCCGTCATAGTTTTCGAGCAGGTACTCAGCGCGCGCGTATTGAGCAAGCAGGCCGGGATCGTTCGGGTTCTGGGACAACGAACGGCGCAGAACCTCACGCCCGCGTGCGTAGTTTTCGGTGTCGAAGTACGCCTCAGCAACGTGAATGGCCTGGTCGGCTTGGTCGACACCGGGCTCCAATGCCATCGACGGTTACCGAATTTTCCTGCGCCGTAAGTATTTTGCCAGATCGTCGTAGGTGCCGTCGTTATTAGCGAATTCGACAATGTTGCGTGCGACCTCGAACCACGGCCCGGTGCTGGGGCGGATCTGCGCCGCCGCCTCGTCCACATCCGCCATCGTCACCGGGCGGACCTGACCGCTGCGCATCGACGCCGACATCGCCAATTGCGTTGCGCTGTCACACACATGCGCGAGGTCGGCACCCGAAAACCCGTCCGTGCGCTTCGCGATCGATTTCAAATCGATCCCCGCCACCGGCCGATCCTTCAGGTGCGAACGCAGAATCCCGGTCCTGGCTTCGGCGTCGGGCAATCCCACGAAGATCATCCGGTCGAACCGGCCGGGCCGCCGTAGCGCGGGGTCTACATCCCACGGTGCATTCGTGGCGCCGAGCACGTACACCCCGTCGTTGGTCGACGTCGCCGAATCCATCTCCTCCAACAAGGTATTGACCACCGGCCGCATCCCGGAGCTTCCGCTCAACGCCGAACGCCGATGCCCCAAGGCGTCCAGTTCGTCGAAGAACAACACGCAGGGAGCGTTGCGGCGCGCGCTATCGAAAACCGAACGGATGCTGCGTTCGCTCTCCCCGAACCAATGGTGCAAAACGTCGGCGATCCCCACCTGATAGAAGTTCGCCCCGAGTTCACCCGAAATAGCCTTGGCGATATAGGTTTTGCCACACCCGGGTGGCCCGTAGAGCAACAGGCCGCCGCGGGCTGAGACCTTGTATGCCTTCATCAACTCGGGATTGCGGATCGGGCCCAGCAGCGAAAGTTCAATCTGTCGTTTGACATCGGCCATCCCCGCGACATCGTCGAGCCGTACGCCGCTGCGCTCGAGAACGTCGAAGTCGCCCTCGTTGACGACGTCGGCGGGCGCGTCGACGAAAGCCGGCTCGATGATGTCGGCGACTTGGCGTTCGGCGCTGGACCAATCGAACTGCACATCGCCGGCCGATCGCCCGGCCCCAGGTGTCCCCTCGGCTGATGCCTGAGGGGATGCGGCAAGCTCGGTGCTGCAGCGCTGCACCAGACTCAGCGCGTTGGCGTTACCGGCGTCTTGGCGCAGCGCCGCGCTGCAGTGGCCCAGCGCCTCGGCATAGCGTCCTCGGTCGGCCAGCAAACCGGCCAGATGCAATCGCAACTCGACCACGTCGGGGCTGCGCTCCACGGCAGCGGACAACTCGCGAATAACAGGGTCTTCACCCAACGTCTTCTCCCGACCTAGTCCCGCCGGGACCATAGTAGGTCGCAGAACAGAAGTTAGTTGGCGGCGATCATGGCCACGGATCCCATGGCCATCACCATGCCGATCCCCTGCCAGCGAGTCACTCGTTCGCGCAGAACCATCATCGCCAAGACGACGGTGGCGGCGGGATACAACGAAATCATGATGCTGGCCAACGACAGCAGCCATGACTGCAGCGCTATCAGTTGCGTCACCAGAGCGCAGATGTCGAGCAGCGCAATGGCCAGCGCCAGCTTCATCGACTCCCCACGCGGCAGCTGCAAGCTGCGGCGTGATGCGGCCAGCGCGGTGACCACCACCGTGGCCGACAACCGCGCGAACATCAGCGGCCACAGCTTGGAGTCGTGTGGTGATTGGTGCAGGAACACCAAGTCCAGCCCGAACGCACACCCGGCCAATATGGTCAGCCAGGCAATTTTGGGCGTGAAGCGGAATTGCGTCTTGCCTTCCACCGTGGCCTCACGGCTGACCAGCATCACCGCGACGATGGCCAGCACCACGCCGGCCGACGCCGCCGGACCGGGTCTCTCCCCCAGCGCGATGCCGACCGCCACGGGTACCGCGGCATTGAGCACGCCCGCCAGGGGCGCGACCACCGAGATGGGCCCAGACCCCAGCGCCGCGTAGAACGCCCACATGCCGAAGGCCTGACCGATGCCGTACAGGCTGCCCCAGAAGATCGCGCCGGAATGAATAGGTCCGCCCGCGCACAATGCGATCAGGCCGAGCAACACGGCCTCGACCGGGTACGCCGCCAACATCACGCGCAGCGCTGCCACTCGTCGCGCTGCCACGCCGCCCACGAAATCGCTGACGCCGTAGGACACGGCAGACAGCTGAGCGTACGCGGCTCCGATCAGCTCATACCCTTTGCTCGTCGCCCCAGTTCACGTAAAACTTCACGCTGGGCGTCACGGCGCGCCAAGTCCTGGCGCTTGTCATGTGCTTGCTTGCCTCGCGCTAGTGCGAGTTCTACTTTGACCTTGCCCTCAGAGAAGTAGAGCGACAGAGGCACTAGCGTCAGGTTACCATCACGGATTTTTCCGATCAGTGTGTCGATCTGTCGCCTATGTAACAACAACTTCCGGTTGCGACGAGGATCATGGTTTGTCCAGCTACCGTGCTCGTACTCGGGAATGTGCAAGTTACGCAACCACACTTCGCCGTCGTCGACGGTTGCGAACGCGTCGGCGAGTGAAGCCTGGCCCAGCCGTAGGCTTTTCACCTCGGTGCCGACTAAAGCCACTCCGGCCTCGAAAGACTCCAGGATCGAGTAGTTGTGCCGGGCCTTGCGATTGGAGGCCACGATCTTCTTGCCGCCCTGCTTGCCACCACTGGCTTTGGCCCCACTGGACTTTGCGGCCACAGCTAACGCCGTACGTAGAGGCGCAGTGTTGCGTAAGCCGTCATCCCTGCCATCGACACGCCGAGCAGGAACAGAATCGGTGAGATGTAAAGGATGTCGGCGTAGTCAACGCGAGCGATCAAATTGGCTTGGTAGAACTGGTTTAACGCGTTGTCCAGGAACAGCGCGCGCACCACGATCAAGCCGCCGACCGCAATCGCCACACCGAGGGCCGCCGCGAGCATCGCCTCCACCAGGAACGGCAGCTGGGTATACCAGCGACTTGCCCCCACCAGGCGCATGATCCCGATCTCGGTGCGCCGCGTATACGCCGCGACCTGAACCATGTTGGCAATCAACAGGATCGCACCGACAGCCTGCACCAATGCGACGGCGAACGCGACATTACTCAAGCCGTCCAGGACCGCGAACAGCCGGTCGATCAGGTCTTTCTGATTGAGCACCGAGAGCACACCGGGCTGGCCCTGCATCGCGAGGTCAAAGTCCTTGTGCTGCTCCGGATTGTTCAACTTGACGATGAAAGACGCGGGGAAAGAATCCTTGCCCGCGACGTCCTTGTACTGCGGGAACTTTCGGATGGCGTCGTCGTAGGCGTCCTGACGGTTAAGAAAGCGAACCGATTTGACGTCATCGCGGCCCTCGATCTTCGTCCGCAGTGCCTTACACGGATTGGTGCCGCACGCCGGATCGTTCGCGGAGACGTCGTCGGTGAGGAAGACCTGCGTCTCGACGCGGTCGAGGTAGATGGCGCGGGAGTGCTCGGCCAGCCGCACCACCAGCAGACCACCGCCGAACAGGCCGACCGAGATCGCGGTCGTCAGGATCATCGCGACCGTCATCGTCACATTGCGGCGAAGACCGGTGAGGACCTCGTTGAGTAGGAAGCCGAAGCGCACTAGCGGTCCATCCCGTAGACGCCGCGCTGCTCGTCGCGAACCAGCCGGCCCAGCGACAACTCCACGACGCGCTGGCGCATCGAGTCGACGATGTGGTGGTCGTGCGTCGCCATCAGCACGGTCGTCCCGGTGCGGTTGATCCGCTCCAGCAGGTCCATGATGTCGTTGCTGGTGTCGGGGTCCAAGTTTCCGGTGGGCTCGTCGGCCAGCAGCACCAGCGGCCGGTTGACGAACGCACGCGCGATCGCGACGCGCTGCTGCTCACCACCGGACAGCTCGGCCGGCAGCCGGTTGGCCTTGCCGGACAAACCGACCGTCTCGAGCACGTCGGGTACCACCCGGTTGATCTGATCGGCCCGCTTGCCGATGACCTCCAGCGCGAAGGCCACGTTCTCGTACACCGTCTTTTGTTGGAGCAGACGAAAGTCCTGGAAAACGCACCCAATCACCTGGCGCAGCTTGGGCACATGCCGGCCGGGCAACTTGTTGACGTGGAACTTCGAGACCCGCACGTCCCCGGTGGTCGGCGTCTCCGCGGCCAGCAGAAGCCGCATGAACGTCGATTTGCCCGAACCCGAGGGCCCGATCAGGAAGACGAATTCACCCTTGTCGATTTTGACATTGACGTCGTCTAACGCCGGACGCGCCGACGCTTTGTACTTCTTGCTGACATGGTCAAGGGTGATCATCACGGCACGCCAGTGTAGCGGTGAATTTCGCTGGACCGCGAAGATCAGCGCGCCGGTGCCGTCGACGTGGGCGACGGCACCGACCCCAGCATCGGTTGCTGCGGGGGCGGTGAAGTGGGGCTTGGGCTGGGCGGACAGAACGGCGGCGGCAGCAGGCAGGGCAGCTGGAAAGGCGGCGGTGACGTCGTCGTCGTTGGCGGCGGGGGCGGGGGCGGCGTAGTGGTCGAAGTCGGCGGCGCCGTGCTGCTCGGCGTCGGAACGTACGTGTTGGCCGGTGGTTGCACCCTGGTCCGCGGCACCCAGGTGTAGTTCGGGTCGGGCACGAAGCCCGGCGGCACCACCTGCGTCGGCGGCGCCTTGGGCGCCGGCTCCGGCCGATTGGCGTCGTAGACCCACCACACCGCGAGGAAGGCGAGGATCAACGCCAGCGTCGAGGTGCGCATCCGGCCGCCGAACACATAGCGCGGCCAGCGGCGGTCCTCGTCGCGGTGCTTTTCCAGGACGTTGAGGGTCAGCTTCACTTCGTCACCGACTCGTGCGCGAGCTCACCCGACTCGTCGGCGGACTGCGCCACGCTGGCTTCGTCCTGAACGACGCTGACCGTTGCGTCGGCCGTGGTGACGATGCCGGCGCCGGCGAGTGCCCGCATGACCAGCACCCGCAGCTGTCGGCCGGCCTCGAACTGTTTGCCGGGCAGCGTGCGGGCCACCATGCGCAGCGTGACCGTGTCGACCTCGATGCTTTCCAGGCCCATCAAGGTCGGTGCGTCCAGCAGCAACTCGCCCAGCAACGAGTTGTCCATGGCGTGGTCGCACACGTCGTGCAGAACCTCGTTGACCCGGTTGAGGTCGGCGCTGGTCGAGACCGGGATGTCGATCACCGCTCGCGCCCAGTCCTTGGACAGGTTGACGGTCTTGACGATCTGACCGTTGGGGATGGTGAACAACTCGCCGTCCGACGAACGCAGCCGGGTCACCCGCAGCGTCACGTTCTCCACCGTGCCGCGCGCCTCGGCGTTGATCCCGGCCACGGTCAGCGAGACCAGGTCACCGAAGCCGTACTGCTTCTCGACGATGATGAAGAACCCGGAGAGCAGATCCTTGACCAGCTGCTGAGCTCCGAAACCCAGCGCCGCACCGATAACGGTGGCGGGCGCGACCAGGCCGCCGACGGAAAAGTTCAGCACGTCGCTGATCTGGACGACACCCCAGATCGCGATCAGGACGATCGACACCCACTGGATCACCGAGGCCACCGCCTGGCGGTGCTTAGTCGCCTCCGAGCGCACCAAGGCGTCGCTCTCGGTGAAGCCGACGTCGAGCTGCCGGGTGACCTGCTGGGCCACCCAGGTGACGAAGCGGACCGCGAGCACCGACGCGATCAGCAACATGACGACGCGCAGGCCCTGGTCGAGAATCCAGCCGCCGATGTGACCGCGCCAAAAGTTGTGCCACGGCTGCGTCATCGCGATAGCAAGAAGAGTTGTATTAGTCGTCATCTTTTCGGTTGCGCCACCGGATCCCAGCTTCCAGGAACCCGTCGATGTCTCCGTCCAACACGGCCGCCGGATTGCCGACTTCGTACTCGGTCCGCAGATCCTTGACCATCTGATACGGATGCAATACGTAGGAGCGCATCTGGTTACCCCAGGAGCTGCCGCCATCACCTTTGAGCGCGTCCAGCTCAGCACGTTCTTCTAAACGCTTGCGCTCCAACAACTTTGCTTGGAGAACCCGCATCGCCGCAACTTTGTTCTGCAATTGCGACTTTTCGTTCTGGCAAGTCACGACGATACCGGTCGGGATGTGGGTGAGTCGAACCGCCGAGTCGGTGGTGTTGACCGACTGGCCACCCGGGCCGCTGGACCGGTACACGTCGACGCGCAGATCGCCTTCGGGAATATCGATGTGGTCGGTGGTCTCCACCACCGGCAGCACCTCGACTTCGGCGAACGACGTCTGGCGCCGGCTCTGGTTGTCGAACGGGCTGATCCGCACCAGCCGATGCGTGCCCTGCTCCACCGACAACGTGCCGTAGGCAAACGGTGCATGGACGGCGAAGGTGGCGCTTTTGATGCCGGCCTCTTCGGCGTAGGACGTGTCGAACACCTCGACGCCGTAGTGGTGTTGCTCGGCCCACCGGATATACATCCGCATCAGCATCTCGGCCCAGTCCGCGGCGTCCACCCCGCCCGCGCCGGAGCGGATGGTCACCAACGCCTCGCGCTCGTCGTACTCCCCCGACAGCAGGGTGCGCACCTCGGCGGCTTCGATGTCGGCACGCAGCGCCTTCAGCTCGGCGTCCGCTTCGGCCAGCTCGTCGGCACCGCCCTCCTCGGCAGCCAGCTCGTAGAGCACCGGCAGATCGTCGACCCGTTGCCGCAACTGCTCGATGCGGCGCAGCTCGCCCTGGGTGTGCGACAACTCGCTGGTCACCCGCTGCGCGTTGACCTGGTCGTCCCACAGCTTGGGATCGGACGCCTCGTGTTCGAGCTTCTCGATGCGGCTGCGCAGACCGTCCACATCGAGCACCCTCTCCACCGTGGTCAGGGCGGAGTCGAGGGCGGCGATATCGGCTTGACGGTCGGGTTCCACAGCCGACCACGTTACCGGCGCGCTGATCGGCAGCGAATGCTCAGGTCGCGACGCGCAGCTCTTTGACCACCAGCCGGGGTCCACCGTCTAGCATCGAATCACCATCGTGTGCGCCCGCGACTGCGACGCCCAGCCAATCTCAGCCCCTAGCGTCGCGGCCGGGCATGGACAGAAGGCTTGGGTATGCGTCGTTTTCATGTCGCCATCGTCGGCTCCGGACCATCGGGGTTCTTCGCCGCAGCGTCTTTGCTGAAGGCCGCCGATAACTCCGATGAGATCGATGTCGCGGTGGACATGCTCGAGATGTTGCCGACACCGTGGGGACTGGTGCGCTCAGGCGTGGCACCCGATCACCCCAAGATCAAGTCGATCAGCAAGCAGTTCGAAAAGATCGCCGGCGATCCCCGCTTCCGGTTCTTCGGCAACGTGGCGGTGGGTGAGCACGTGGCTCCCGCCGAACTCGGCGAGCGCTACCACGCCGTGATTTATGCGATCGGGGCGCAATCGGATCGCTCGTTGCAGATTCCCGGCGAGGAACTGGCGGGCAGCATGGCCGCCGTCGAGTTCGTCGGCTGGTACAACGCCCATCCGCACTTCGAGAGCGCGACCCCTGATCTGTCGGGGGCCCGCGCGATCGTCATTGGCAACGGCAATGTGGCCCTCGACGTCGCCCGCATCCTGATCACCGACCCCGGCGCGCTGGCCGAGACCGATATCGCTGATCACGCGCTGGAATCCCTGCGCCCATGCGGCGTGGAAGAAGTGGTGATCGTCGGCCGGCGCGGGCCCTTGGAGGCCGCGTTCACCACGCTGGAATTGCGCGAGCTGGCCGACCTCGAAGGGGTCGACGTCATCGTCGATCCCGCACAGCTGGAGGGCATCAGCGACGAGGACGCCGAGGCCGCCGGCAAGACCACGAAACAGAACATCAAGGTGCTGCGCGACTACGCCAACCGCGAACCCCGCCCGGGACACCGGCGCATGGTCTTCAGGTTCCTGACCTCTCCGATCGAGATCAAGGGCGACGAGAGGGTGGAGGGCATCGTCCTGGGCCGCAACGAGTTGGTCGCGGACCAGAGCGGACGGGTGTCGGCCAAGGACACCGGGGAGCGCGAGGAGCTGCCGGCTCAGCTGGTGGTGCGCTCGGTCGGCTATCGCGGCATGCCCACCCCGGGATTGCCCTTTGACGACAAGACCGCGACCATCCCCAACACCGACGGCCGGGTCGAGGGCAGCCGCAATGAATACGTGGTCGGGTGGATCAAGCGGGGGCCGACCGGCGTCATCGGCACCAATAAGAAGGACTCCCAGGACACCGTCGACACCCTGATCAACGATTTGACCGCTGCCGACGAACTGGCCACCTTCCCCGACGACCATGCCGACACATTGGCCGACTGGCTGGCCTCGCGCCAACCGAAGCTGGTCACCTCGGCCCACTGGGACATCATCGACGCCCATGAGCGTGCGGCCGGCGAATCGCACGGGCGTCCCCGCGTCAAACTGCCGAATCTCACCGACCTGCTGCGCATCAGCCACGGCTGATCGCGGGGCGAGTTGGCGCGGTCGCGATGGGGCTGAACTCGACCTAGCCGCGGAAGACGATGATGCCCGCGCCGGCGAGCAGCAGGACGATCGCCGCGGCGATTGCCCAGCCCGCGCCGGCCAGCCACCAGATGACGCCCAGCACCGCAAGCGCCGGCGACACCGCGAACAGCACCAGGACGGGGTGCTGCCTGATCACTTGCAGAGCGCTTGTTGCCCGGATGCGCTCGATGTCCTTGTCCGCCATGACATCAGAATGCCACCTGCCACCCACAAAGCAAGCGAGGTCGTCAATCGTGCGAGCATCTTTGATCCGCCGACGCCGCAGCGACTGGGCCGGCGACGCCGAGCGCCATACCCTCCATCATCCACGAGGGTTGTGACACAATGGATTTCGCCTTTCTCGGGAACCGGCCTCTCTGCCGAGCCCCTGACGCACGCGCTCGCGGGTGGGCGATTCAGCCCGCGGGCGATTCGGGCGGGGCGAACTTCCAGTTGTCCGGATTCTTCGAGGAATACACCACCTCGTGCAATTCGCCCATGCTGGGCCATCGATCGACGTCGACCACCATCCGCCAGTAGACGGGATACTCGTTGACGGTGGGTCCGTTGATCACACCGGTGATGGTGACGTACTGCTCGCCGGTGACGTCGGGCCGCGGGCTCACCCCGGTCACCAACAATGTGCCGCGCAGCGGCTCTCCACGGGGGCCGCGCGGGATGAACCGCTGAGCGAGAAATCCCGCCAGCACCACGACGAGCAGAAGTAATAGCGCGAATTCCCACACGTCGCCATGGTAGGACGGCCAGCGCGAGGTACGGTCGAATTGACCTAGGACCCTACTGTCCCACCCAGATTCGCCGTAGCGTCATGGGTACTGGCGCGTCCGAGGAAAGGTGAGGTCGATGACTGATGAGCCCGCGGTCGTTTTGTCGGAAGACGAGAGTTGGCGCAGGCTGAGCGGCGTCGCCTTGGGCCGACTGGTGACCAGTTTCGCCGGCGAACCCGAGATCTTCCCGGTGAACTACGCGGTGCAAGACCGAACCGTGCTGTTCCGCACCGCCGAGGGCACCAAGTTGTTCTCCGCCGTGGGCAACAGCGTGGTGGTGTTCGAGGCCGACGATCACGACGTCGCCGAAGGCTGGAGCGTGATCGTCCGGGGCCGCGCTCGAGTGCTCAAGACCGCAGCGGACATTGAGCAAGCCGACCGCGCCGAGCTGATGCCGTGGACGGCGACCGTCAAGAAGCATTACGTCCGGGTGACCCCGACAGATATCACGGGGCGCCACTTCACATTTGGGCCGGAACCGGATCCGAACGCATCGTTTGCCTGACGCGCTCACACAACCAGGGACAGCGGTCCGCGGGCGTAATGAGCCTTGCGCCGTTTGCTGATGGCCACCAGGCGAGCCACCGCGGCTTCGATACCGCAGGTCAGCTCGTCGACATCGGCCACCTCGTCATAGTCGGCAAGGATTCCGATGAACAGGTCGTCGGCGTAGCTGAGCATCGCGACGCCGGTTCGCAGTTGCATCGCGATCGGTGGGATCGGGAACACGCCCAGCACCTTGTTGCCCATCACTCGCAGAGGGCGCCGCGGACCCGGGACGTTGGTGGCCAGCGTCGCGACACCGCGTTGTGGCAGTCGCGTCAGCAACCCGAGCGCCCAGCCGGCGAACGCGAACGGAACGCGATTGGCCATGGCCACGAACGCGTTTCCGGCCTGACGTTGTCCACCGGCCTTCGTCCTGCCCAATCGCGAATGCACGATCCGCAACCGCTGCACCGGGTTCTCTTCGTCGATCGGCAGCTCCGCAAGCATCACCGAAACCCGGTTGTCGGTCTTGTCGAACGCATCGGCCGACCGCATCGACACCGGCACCAAGGTGCGCAACGAACCGCGCTGCAATCGCTCACCGCGCTTGACCAGCACGTTGCGATAGCTTTCCGTAATGGCCGCCAGCGCAACATCATTGATGGTCACATCAAACGCCGCACACACCTGCTCGATGTCGGCCAGTGGCACTCGCGCACCGCTGTATCGACGTAAATCTCCGATCGGTCCGTTCAGCGGTGACGGATCCGAGCGCAGCAGACCGATGGCGATTTCCACCGCACCCTGGGCCCCGCGCGCGACACCAGCAGCCACCGAGGTCGACGCATTCCACAACCCACCCAGAATGGCCAGCGGGTTGACTTCTGCCGCATATGTTTTCGTGTCTCTCGCCGGACCGATATGCCGGGCAGGCCTGTCGCCGACGCCGTCATCGCACAGTCCGGCGAGCATGTGTGTGGCCGCGATCCCGTCGGCCATGCAGTGGTGGATTTTGGTCAGCATCGCCCATCGGCCGTCGCTGAGACCTTCGACGACCCAGATCTCCCACAACGGTCGATCGCGGTCCAGACGCCTGGCCATCAGATCGGCGACCACCCGGAACAACTCCTGGTCGCCTCCGGGCCGCGGCAGCGCAACACGCCGCACGTGCCGACCGATGTCGAAGCCGAGGTCATCCACCCATTGCGGAGCACCAAGGTCCAACGGCCACAACCGCAACCGTTGTCCGAAGCGGGGGCAGGCGCGTATCCGCTCGGCAAACGCCGACCTCAGCGTGTCCTGGTCCGGCGCCGGGCCTTCGATGACCGCCAATCCCCCGATGGCCAAGCTGACCCGAGCATCGGCGTCTTCGGCTTTGAGGAAACCGGCTTCTAGAGTCGTCAGGCGGTTCATGATCAGCGACCTTCCAGCTGTGCGGAGCTTATCTGCAACCCGTAGTAACATCATCTCGTCGCGAGACGGTGCGCGGTTAGGGCCGAAGGTCCCTTCGGCGCTGCGTGCAGCGGCCAAACCCTGCCGCAAAGCCGGGCGTCGTTGCAATTGCGTTATCCGCAAACGCTGTTGGAACTGGACGCCGACCAGAGCTCGACGGTGTCTTGCCGCTCGGTCGGCACCGTCACGCCGTTTCCGCGCAACCCGGGGATGACGGACGCGGGCTGGCCCGTGGTAGGACTGCTGGCATGAGTCAGGACGATCTCGCATTGGCAATGACACTTGCCGACCGTGCGGACGTACTGACTCGCGACCGGTTCGGCGCGCTGGACCTGCGCGTCGACACCAAGCCGGACCTGACCCCGGTGACCGACGCCGACCGGGCGGTCGAATCCGAGGTCCGTGAGGTGCTGGCACGCGAGCGACCCGATGACAGCGTCCTCGGCGAGGAGTTCGGCGGGACAACCAGCTTCACCGGCCGGCAATGGATCGTCGACCCGATCGACGGCACCAAGAATTTCGTGCGCGGGGTTCCGGTATGGGCCAGCCTGATCGCACTGCTCGACGACGGTGTCCCCGTGGTCGGTGTGGTAAGCGCGCCGGCGCTGCAACGACGGTGGTGGGCATCGGTCGGCCGAGGCGCTTTCGTCTCGGTCGACGGCGCTGCGCCGCGGCGCTTGTCGGTTTCCTCAGTGGCACAGCTCGATTCGGCGAGCCTGTCGTTTTCCAGCCTGTCGGGTTGGGCCGAACGCGGCCTGCGTGAGCACCTCATCGAACTGACCGACGCCGTATGGCGGGTGCGGGCGTACGGCGATTTCTTCTCGTATTGCCTCCTTGCCGAGGGTGCGGTGGATATCGCGGCCGAACCGGAAGTCTCGGTGTGGGATTTGGCCGCACTCGACATCCTGGTGCGCGAGGCAGGCGGGACGTTCACCGGCCTGGATGGCATCGCGGGCCCTCATCGCGGCGACGCCGTGGCCACGAACGGCCTGTTGCACGAGTACGTGCTGCGCCGCCTCGGTGTGAAGTAGTTAACAAGCGCTCTTTATCTTACTCCGGAGTAAGATAGGCTCTCGACTGCATCGCCCCAACTACAGAGGCTGCTGAAATGACGGACACTGTCTCCGGCTCAAATACCTCGCGTCCGCACAGAAAACGGCGCGGTCGCGACACCGGCGTCGGGATGCAACCGCACAGACGCACCGGGATCGACATCACCCTGGCCCTGCTCACCCCGCTCGTCGGCCAGGAATTTCTGGACAAATACCACCTGCGTGACCCGATGAACCGAGGCCTGCGCTACGGCACCAAGACAATCTTTTCCACCGCCGGTGCCGCTTCCCGCCAGTTCAAACGAGTCCAGAGCCTGCGCAGTGGACCCACCCGGCTGAAGTCCAGCGGCAAGGACTACTACGACCTGCGGCCCGACGACGAACAGAAGATGATCGTCGAGACCCTCCAGGAATTCGCCGAAGAGGTGCTGCGGCCCGCGGCACCCGAGGCCGACGAGGTGGCGAGCTACCCGCCCGACTTGATCGCCAAGGCGGCCGAACTCGGCATCACCGCGATCAACATCCCCGAGGACTTCGAGGGCATCGCGGCACACCGCTCGAGTGTCACCAACGTGCTGGTGGCCGAGGCATTGGCCTACGGCGACATGGGTTTGGCACTGCCCATCCTGGCGCCGGGCGGCGTGGCAGCCGCGCTGACCCACTGGGGCAGCGCGGACCAGCAGGCCAGCTATCTGCCCGAGTTCGCCGGCGAGAATGTCCCGCAGGCCTGTGTTGCGATCGCCGAACCCCAACCGCTGTTCGACCCCACCCGGTTGAAGACCACCGCTGTGCGCACACCGAGCGGGTATCGGCTCGACGGTGTGAAGTCGTTGGTCCCGGCCGCGGCCGATGCCGAGCTGTTCATCGTCGGCGCACAATTGAACGGCAAGCCCGCACTGTTCATCGTCGAATCGGGCGCCAAAGGCCTTACCGTCAAGGCGGATCCAAGCATGGGTATCCGGGCCGCCGCGCTGGGTCAGCTCGAGCTCGCCGGGGTGTCGGTGCCGCTGAATGCCCGCCTCGGCGAGGACGAAGCCACCGATGAGGACTACTCCGAGGCGATAGCGCTGTCCCGGCTGGGCTGGGCGGCGCTTGCGGTCGGCACCTCGCACGCGGTGCTCGACTATGTCGTCCCGTATGTGAAGGAGCGCGAGGCATTCGGCGAGCCCGTGGCTCGCCGTCAGGCCGTGGCATTCATGTGCGCCAACATCGCCATCGAGCTGGACGGGCTGCGGCTGATCACCTGGCGCGGTGCCGCGCGTGCCGAACAAGGCCTTTCGTTCATCCGCGAGGCCGCGCTGGCCAAGCGGATCGGTGCCGACAAGGGCATGCAAATCGGCCTGGACGGCGTGCAACTGCTCGGCGGCCACGGCTACACGAAAGAACACCCCGTCGAACGCTGGTACCGCGACCTGCGGGCCATCGGCGTCGCCGAGGGCGTCGTCGTTATCTGAGTCGTCACCTAGCGAAAGATCAATCATGGCAATCAATCTGGAACTGCCCCGCAAGATGCAAGCGGTGATCGACAAGGCGCACCAGGGTGCCGCGGAGATGATGCGCCCGATCGCCCGTAAGTACGACGTCCACGAGCACGCCTATCCGGTAGAGCTGGACACCTTGTCCAACCTGTTCTCCGGCGCCGCCGAATCCAATGCCGTAGGACTCGCCGGCGCCGAGGCGTTCCGCAGCAGTGAGAGCAAGGAAGAAAACCGCAACGGCTCCAACATGGCGGCGGTGCTGCAGACGATGGAGGCCAGTTGGGGTGACGCGGCGATGATGCTGTCGATGCCCTATCAGGGCCTGGGCAACGCGGCGATCAGCGGCGTGGCCACTGACGAGCAGTTGCAGCGGCTGGGCCGAGTCTGGGCGGCGATGGCGATCACCGAACCCAGCTTCGGATCCGACTCGGCTGCCGTATCGACCACCGCCAAGCTGGACGGCGACGAGTACGTGATCAACGGCGAAAAGATTTACGTCACAGCGGGTTCGCGGGCCACCCATATCGTGGTGTGGGCGACCCTGGACAAGTCGCAGGGTCGCCCGGCGATCAAGTCGTTCATCGTGCCCCGCGAACATCCCGGTGTCACCGTCGAACGGCTGGAGAAGAAGCTCGGCATCAAGGGGTCCGACACCGCCGCGATCCGGTTCGACAACGCGCGGATCCCCAAGGACAACCTGCTCGGCAATCCGGAAATCCAATCAGGCCAAGGATTTTCCGGTGTCATGGAGACCTTCGACAACACCCGGCCCGTGGTCGCCGGCATGGCCATCGGCATCGCCCGGGCCGCCCTGGAGGAGCTGCGCAAGATCCTGACCGAGGCCGGGGTCGAGATCTCCTACGACAGGCCCGCGCACGCCCAAAGCGCCGCCGCGGCCGAATTCCTGCGGATGGAAGCCGACTGGGAGTCGGCCTACCAGCTGACCCTGCGCGCGGCGTGGCAGGCCGACAACAGGATCCCCAACTCCAAAGAAGCATCGATGGCCAAGGCCAAGGCAGGCCGGGTGGGCACCGACGTCACGCTCAAGGCGGTCGAATTGGCAGGCACCGCAGGCTATTCGGAGCAGACACTGTTGGAGAAGTGGGCACGTGATTCGAAGATCATGGACATCTTCGAAGGCACCCAGCAGATTCAGCAGCTCGTGGTCGCCCGTCGGCTGCTGGGCCTCTCGTCCGCCGAACTCAAGTAGCGATCGGGCTCTTACGCCGAGCGTGAAGCCACTGCGAATTTCACGCCGTTTTTTCGCAGTGAGTGCACGTTCGGCGAGCGCTAACTGACGATCGGACGCGGCGGGTCGACCTCGTCCTCGGGCGCCAGCAGGTCGAGCTGCCACCACG
Organism: Mycobacterium sp. 050272; assembly: GCF_039023525.1. NCBI lineage: Bacteria > Bacillati > Actinomycetota > Actinomycetes > Mycobacteriales > Mycobacteriaceae > Mycobacterium > Mycobacterium sp. 050272. The sequence continues at coordinate 37,560 of NZ_JBCHKV010000010.1, forward strand.
TGACGTCGTGCCACGCGCCGAGTTTCCAGCCGACGCGCCGATAGTCACCGGCCGGGCGGAAGCCGAATGCCGCGTGCAGCGCGTTGCTGGCCTCGTTGGGTTGCGCGATGCCGGCGAACGCCCGCCGAAAGCCGCGCTGCGCCAACCGCTGTAGCAGTTCGGTGTAGAGCATCCGGCCACCCCCGGTGTGACGCCGGTCCTGGGCGACGTACACGCTCGTCTCAACCGACCATCGATAGGCGGCACGGGGATTGAACGTCTGCGCGTAGGCGTAGCCCGCGATGCAACCGTCGACCTCGAGCACCAGAAATTCATGCGTCGCAAGCGCTTTCGCGATACGCTCCGCGAACTCCGCCACCGTCGGCACGTCGGTCTCGAAGGTGATCGCGGTGTCCAGCACGTACGGGCGGTAGATCTCGGCGCATGCCGCGGCGTCGGCCGTGGTCGCGCGGCGAACCCACATCAGGCAGCGACCGCGTTGAGCTGCTCGCGAGTGTCGTCGTCGAGCTCGATCGAGGCAACGTCCAGGTTCTCCTCGAGATGCCCCAGCGACGAGGTACCGGGAATCAGCAGCACGTTGGGCGCCACACTCAGCGTCCATGCCAACGCGACCTGCGCGGGCGTACGGCCGAGCCGCTGCGCGGCGCGCTGTACCAGCTCGTGACTGAGCACCGGATTCGGCTGCACGAACGCCGCACCCAAGGCGAAGAACGGAACGAACGCGATCCCACGCCTGGCCGCACTCCTCCAGCACCGCGATGGAGTCCCGGTCAACTAGATTGAAAGCGTTTTGCACACAGGCGATCTCGGTGCGCTCCAGCGCGTGCAACAGGTGCTCGCGGTTGATGTTGCTCAACCCGATGCCGCCGATCAGCCCCTCGTCACGGGCATCGATCATCACCGAGAGCTGATCATCGAAAACCCGGTCGGGGCAGTCGCTTTCGAACAGCCGCAGATTGACCGCCGCCAATTGGTCGACGCCGAGTGATCGCAAGTTCGTTTCGATGTCGCGGCGCAGCTCCGATGGCTCGTCGACCGGCAGCCAGGCGCCGGCGTCATCGCGGCGCCCGCCGACCTTGCTCACCAATGCCAGATCTTCCGGATACGGGTGCAGCGCTTCGCGGATGAGTTCATTGGCGATATCGGGGCCATAGAACTGGGCGGTGTCAATGTGGTTGACACCCCGTTCGACGGCCCGGCGCAATACCGCCAATGCCTCGTCACGATCGCGCGGCGGCCCCATCACCCCGAGACCGGGCAGTTGCATAGCCCCAAAGCCGACGCGGGCCACCGAATAGTGACCAAGCGGAAAGGAATCCATACGCTGAGGCTAGCGTTGCGCCGCAGCACCTAGGCGCGGCGTCGGCCGATGACGCCCTCCGTCCACGCCCGGTCTTCGGTGTAGAGCGCTTGCTCCTCCGTTTGCACGCGCTTGCCTTTGCCGGCACCTTGACCCTGACCACCGGCCCCACCCATCGGCATGCCGCCGCCCATACCGCCGCCCCCGCCATTCAGCTTGGCGTACGCGGACGGGACCGGGATCGCACCACCCGCGCCCGCAGGTGCCGCGGCGGCCCCGGCGCTCGCCCCGGTGTTCGACCACGACTGCAAGGGCAGCTTTGGAATCCCGACCCCGCCGCCGCCTCCACCGACACCACCCAACGATGCCGGCTTGACCGGCGCCCCTTTCGGCAGGCCCTTGCCGGCCGCGGGCAGCGGCGGCACGACGGCGCCGTTTGGCAGTGCCGCGTTGGGCATCGCCGGCATCCCGCCGCCCGGCAACGCGGGCATCGCGGGCAGGCCGGAAAGGCCGTCACCCGACGGCAGCCCGTCGGGCAGATTTCCGAAGTCGACGCCATCGGAACCACCGGAGCCATAGTCGACTGCCTCCGCGGCCCCCGCCGCGGTCGGGAACATCGGCGGGTCCAGCGGCGGCAAAGCCGTCTTGTCACGGTAAAACTTCAGCGCGGTCTCCGACTTTTTCTGCAGAATCTCATACCATTCGATCGACGTCAGGATGAGCGACTGCATGTGGTCCTCAACCCCGGCCTTGTATGTGTTTTCGACAAACAAGATGTCGCCAGGCCCCGGGTGCTCCTCGGGAATGCTGTAATTTCCGTTGATATCCTGCGTCGCCGTCGGGCCGGCAGGCCGGATCTTTTTCTGCGCCTCCACAATGTCGTTGGCTTGGTCGCGGAGCGTGCAGCACAACTGCACCATCGAAGCTATCCACTGCCGCTGTAGTTCAAAGTTTTGCTCGACGGCCGTCCTCGCCTCTCCCTCCCACGAGGTAAATGGGCGAAACCGGGACGAGATCTTCTGGAGGGCGAACTGGAACGTGTGCCATTCGTCGGCGAATATTTTGCACGCCGCGCCCTGGTCGCCGGCTTCGATTGCCATCGTCGCCTGCCTGACCTCGTAATACGGGTCGTCGGCGAGCGCCGGCGCGGGCCGGTGCGCCGGTGGGTCCCACGGCATGTCCGAGTCGTCGAGAGCCGATATCCGGCCATTCCCGCCCAGGGAGTTCGGCGTCCCCTCGTCGTTTATGGCATCCGCGGCCCCCTCGTCGATCTCTTCATAGGCTTTGGCCGCATTCCTGAGGGATTTCGCAAGCGTTTTCCATTCCCGCTCGCAGCCTTTCAAGTACAGCCGGATCGAATCGGCGGAAAGTCCGAGTTGCGTGACGGCGTCAGAAGCCATTGAAAGGGCGCATGGCGCCTGCGGGTTAGCGGATGGAATGGGCGGGAGCAGCTCCTCGATTTCGTGGGCCCGACCAATCAACTCGGCGTATTCCACATTCAGTGTCTGGGGCTGTGTCATCGCGGATCATCTCCTCTACGCGGATTTATCGAATTGGCGGTTCGGCCCCTTCGCCGTGATCACCTATGACTATTCCGGCGCGACCGATTGAAAGCTCTCGCACAAACGCCGGATTAGGTGGATGAGCTGCCCTCCCCCAATAGGGGGAGAAAGGCCCACTCGCGCTCAATGACCCGATGTCGAGCCGGCGCTACCGAGGTTGGCGCAAACCACCTCCGGGCCGATTCCCCCAAGGGAGAATAGGGGGCGCCTGTCGCGCGACGAGCGCACCCGAGATACCCGACGGCCTGTGGAGCGCAGCCGATGTCATCCCAGTCAGAACGTGTCAAGGTCGTCGTCGCCGACGACCATCCGGTAACTCGTGAAGGCGTCGTGCGGGCCCTGAAGTCGAGCGGTCGCATTGACGTGATCGGGGAGGTGGCCGACGGTCGAGCGGCACTGACCGCGATCCGCGAGCTACGGCCCAGGGTGGCTTTGATCGACTACAAGATGCCCGAGCTCAACGGGCTCGAAGTAGTCCGCGCTGTGGTGCGCGACGGCTTGGACACCTGCGTGGTATTACTCAGCGCCTTCGAGGACAGTGCGGTGATCTACCAGGCCCTGGCCGAAGGCGCCGCGGGTTACTTGACGAAAGACTCCGACAGCGAAGAGATCGTGGCCGCGGTGCTCAAGTGCGAGAAGGGTGCGACGTATCTGCCGACGCAGTTGGCGGGAGCGCTGGCGGGTGAGGTGAAACTTCGCGCCCGCGGCGATGCGGCGTTGCTGACTCCGCGCGAGCTCGAGGTCGTGCGAATGATCGCCGACGGCTTATCGGTCCCCCAGATTGCGAAGCGTCTTTTCGTGGCGCCCAGCACGGTCAAGTCACATGTGCAAAACCTGTACGAGAAGCTCGGCGTTTCCGACCGGGGGGCGGCCGTGGCCGAGGCGATGCGGCGTCGGCTGCTGGAGTGAGCTCGGCCTTACAGCGGCCATTCCACGCAGATGTGTGCTCCCGCGGGGACGTCGACGATGTTGAAACTGCCGCCGGCGGCTTCGACCCGCGCCCGCTGCGAGGCCAGACCGATGTGCCCTTCAGCCAGGCGGCGCATCGTCACATCAGCGGTGATCCCAATGCCGTCGTCGACCACGTCGAGACGACACGTTCCATCGCGGACCTTGAGCCGCACCGACGCCCGGCTAGCTTCGGAATGGCGGACCACGTTGGACAACAACTCGCGCACCACCCCGAACACCATCGGGTCGGCGGCAGTTCGATCCGGGTGATCGACGTCGGTCGTGATCGTGATGCCCGCGCGTTCGGCGGTGAAGACGGCTAACTTTTCTATCGCGGCTCCCAATCCGACTTGCTCGAGGACAGCCGGATGAAGCTCGAAGGTCGCCTCCCGCAGTCGCCGTGAGGCCTCGTCGAGACTGGCAACCGCCCGCTGCAGCGGCTCGGCGGGTGAGTTCTTGGCGAAGTCCACAACATCGCGCCGGGCCGCGAGGACATCTTGCAAAGGCCCGTCATGGATGGCTTCGGAAATCTCACGCCGCTCGCGCTCCGAGGCGCTCATCGTCTCGGCGAGCAAGGCATCTCGCGACGCGGTGATTCTGGCAATTTCGTTGACATAACGCTGCCTGAAGATGACGGCGAACAGTGCTGTGCCACAGATGAATCCGTAGATCGCTACGATGAGCAATATCTTTGCCCAGCCCAGTTGGCGCACAATAACGGGGTCTTGAAGGATCGATGCGGTAAATGCGACGAACGCGAAGGTCAGTCCCACGGTGGCGCGCCGTCCCGACAGATCCAGCGCAACCATCCGCGGCACCAGCAACATCAACAGCAGGGGGATGTGCCCGCCCGGCGACAAGAGTTTGAAGCCGACGATGGCGACTACGTCCACCATCGCGAGAATGAACAGCGCACGGTCGGCGACCATGAATCGACTCGCGGGCGAATACACCACGATCAGGACGCTCAATGCAATGAGCGCGTACACCACTGCCACCGCATCGTCCGGAGCCCATCTCGGGGCACCGTAATCCGTGTGGACCAGGACCGCCCCGATCATGATGAAGACGACGATCATGCGTTGGACCGACGCGACTCGCAAGGAACGCCACCGATGCACGCGGAATACCGCATCCAGCTCGGTGTCCGCGATCTCGGTGATCCCGTTGCCGGGGGCTTCGTCAACAGTCCCCGACCCTGATGCATGTGACGGCTTCACTGCCATCCTCGAGATCTCCGCGGCGGTCCGACTCGGATTGTGACTCGCCAAAGCCTATACGGGCGACTGAAAAGCAACCAAGGGAAAGCTCACCACCGCCCAGGGCTAACGTCGTCGTATGGATACGTTTCAGGCGCTGGTAGCCCGTCAAGATGGTGATCGGATCACCGCGTCGGTCGAAACGCTCAGCCCGGCCGACCTGCCGCCCGGTGAGGTGACGATCCAGGTGCTGTATTCCAGCGTCAACTACAAGGACGCGCTGGCGCTGACGCCCAAGGGCGGCGTGGTGCGCGACTATCCGATCGTGCCGGGCATCGACCTCACCGGCGAAGTCGTCGAATCGCAGTCGCCGGACTTCAGCGTCGGAGACAGGGTGCTCGCCCACGGGTATGCGATCGGCACCGGCCACCACGGCGGCTACGCCGAGTACGCGCGACTGCCCGCCGACCAGGTGGTGGCACTGGGAGCACTGAGCCCGCGTGAGGGTGCGGCGATCGGGACCGCCGGCTTCACCGCCGCGATGAGCGTGCAGGCCCTGATCGATTGGGGCATCACGCCCGACGCCGGGCCCCTCGTCGTCACCGGCGCCTCCGGTGGTGTCGGGTCGATCAGTGTCGACCTACTCGCGGCGGCGGGCTATCAGGTGGTCGCGTCCAGCGGTAAGGAATCGGCCACCGCGATGCTGAAAGAGTTTGGCGCTGCTGAGGTTATCGGGCGGCTGCCCGCCGATCCCGATGCCAAGCCGCGACCGCTGGCCAAGGCACGCTGGGCCGGCGCCGTGGACTGCGTCGGCGGCGCGACGCTCGCCGACGTGCTCAGCACGGTCGACTACGGCGGGGCGGTGGCGGCCAGCGGTCTCACCGGCGGGCCCGCGCTGCACACCACGGTGATGCCGTTCATCCTGCGTGGCGTCTCTTTGCTCGGCATGGACTCGGTGCTGATGCCCATTGCGCGGCGACGCACCTTGTGGACATTGCTGGGCGACTCGCTCAAGCCGCGGCACCTGGACGCGCTCGCCAACGACGTCGACGTCAAAGACGTGGTCGAGATTGTGGATCAACTGCGCGCGGGCACCTACTCGGGCCGCGCGGTGGTACGTGTGGCCGGCGGATTCTGAGCTGGCAGTAGGCTATTCGAGCGCTGGCCGGAGGCGTCCAGCTCTATCGACAACGGAGGCAGCATGCGGGCAGCACGGGTGATGCGGCTAGACGGCCCAGACGCGATCGAGGTGGGCGAGGTCGACGAGCCCACCGGCGACGGGATCGTCGTCGAGGTGCATGCCGCCGGCGCCGCGTTCCCGGACGCGCTGCTGACCCGCGGCCTCTACCAGTACCGGCCGGATCCGCCGTTCGTGCTGGGAGCCGAGATCGCCGGCGTCGTTCGGTCGGCACCGGCGGGCTGCCATGTGGGTCCCGGCGACCGGGTCGTCGGCCTGACGATGCTGACCGGCGGGATGGCCGAGGTCGCGGTGCTCTCCCCCGACCGGGCGTTCAGGCTGCCGGACAACGTGAGCTTCGAGTCGGGCGCCGGACTGCTGTTCAACGACCTGACGGTGTACTTCGCGCTGACGGTGCGGGGCCGCCTGCAACACGGCGAAACCGTGCTGGTGCACGGCGCGGCCGGCGGAATCGGAACCTCGACGCTGCGCCTGGCGCCTGCGCTCGGGGCCTCGCGCACGATCGCCGTGGTCAGCACCGAGGAGAAGGGCCGGATCGCCACCGCGGCCGGCGCGACCGACGTGGTGCTGGCCGACGGCTTCAAGGACGCGGTGAAGGAATTGACCAGCGGCCGCGGTGTCGACATGGTCGTCGACCCGGTCGGCGGTGACCGGTTCACCGACTCCCTGCGCTCGCTTGTTCCGGGCGGACGGCTGCTGGTCGTCGGCTTTACCGGCGGCGAGATCCCCACAGTGAAGGTAAACCGACTGCTGCTCAACAACATTGACGTCGTCGGCGTCGGCTGGGGCGCATGGACGGCAACGCACCCCGGCGCGCTGGACGAACAATGGGCCGGGCTGGAGCACCTGCTCACCTCGGGCAAGCTGGCGGCCCCGGAGCCGGAGGTCTACCCACTGGACCAGGCCGCCGCGGCCGTCGCCTCGATGGAGAATCGCACCGCCAAAGGAAAAGTCGTCCTGCGCGTCCGCGACTAGCGGGCAACCGTTCGAGGAGCGCGCGAGCGGTCGTTGATTTGCCCGCCTCCGAGCGACTACGGGCGGCTCGGGCCGGGGCGCCGACGGATTTGTCGCTATGAGGCGGGCAAACGGAGAGCCGTTGCGCACGCCGGAGCGGGTCGCCTGGCTCTTGCGCGAGGCCGAGCCGTGCAAATAACGACGGCCCTTGTGCGCGTCCAAAAGAGAAAGTAATGTCACTTTCAGTTTTGCTCGCCTGACGTGCCCGGGAGTCACCATGGAATCCTTCGTTCACCTGCGCAAAGGCAAGACGCCGCGTCGCCTGCACGCCGACCTTGGCGGCCTCAAGGACGACGAGCTGGGCCGGGGCGGTTTCACCGGACGCACGGCCAACATCTACCGCCGCCACGACCCCACCGCCTACCGAGCGTCCGGACCGCTGCGCCCGGTCGACGTGCTGTCCAGCGAGCTCAAGCCCAGCGATGCGACCGACGCCAACGGTGCTCCGCTGCTGATGTTCAGCAACGAGGACTGCCGCGTGCTGCTGAGCCGCCGCCGCGAGCCGATGCCCTACTTCGCCCGCCACGTCGACGGCGATTTGCTGTCGTTCGTCCACGAGGGCACCGGACTGCTGGAGACCGAGTTCGGCCCGCTGCGCTACCGCGAGGGCGACTGGGTCTACATCCCGAAGGCCTGCACCTGGCGCCAGGTGCCGGATCGCGAAACCACGCTGCTGATGATCGAGGCCACCGACGAGTTCCGGGTGCCACCGCCCGGCCCGTTGGGCCGGCACTTCCCCTTCGATCCGTCGCAGGCCACCATTCCCGAGCCGGCACCGATCGACGACGACGGCCGCGACGAGTACGAGGTCCGGCTCGTCCACCGCGATGTTCTAGAAGGCGGCCCGACAACGCTTGTCTATCAACACAACCCACTCGATGTCGAAGGATGGCGCGGCGACAACTTCGCGTTCACCTTCAACATCGACGACTACAACGTGATCACCTCCGACAGCGTTCACCTGCCGCCGACGGTGCACCTGTTCATGCAGGCCACCGGTGTCTACGTGATGAACTTCCTGCCCAAGCCCGCCGAGGGCGTTGCCGGCACTGAACGCACTCCCTGGTATCACCGCAACGTCGACTACGACGAAATCGCGTTCTTCCACGGCGGCTCGCTCTACGGCATCCCGATGCCGCCGGGCCTGATTACCCATGCGCCGCAAGGGGTTCACCACGGCGCACCGGAGAAGGCCCGCGAACGAGCCCGCCGCAAATTCGACGAGCACTCGCGGGTCGACTGGCAGGTCATCGCCGTCGACACGCGTAAGCGCCTGACACCCTCACCCGAAGTACTGGCCAACGATTTAGGACAACACTGATGAGTCAAGCCGTCAAGCACGACTACGACCGGATCCCGTATCTTGTTGCCTTCCAGAACAATTCCGGCGTCCGAGACGTCTACGGCGGGCTGGCCGAGATCACCGTGCTGGAGAGCTACCTGCTCAAGCCGAAAGACAAGCCGTCGGACACCGTCGTGGTGTTCATGCACCCGATCGGCGGGGGCGCCTACCTGCCGATGATCAACGCGCTGGCTCGGGCCGGCCACCACGTCATCTACTGCAACAGCCGCTTCCGCGGCACGGATTCGGCGTTGTTGATGGAGAAGGTCGTCGAGGATCTCGGCGAATGTATCAAGGACGCCAAGAACCGGCTGGGCTACTCCAAGGTGGTGTTGGCGGGCTGGAGCGGGGGCGGCTCGCTGTCGGTCTTCTACCAGCAGCAGGCCCAGCACGCGACGATCACGTCGAGCCCGACCGGCGACGGACCGGACCTGACCCAGCTGGAGCTGCCGGCCGCCGACGGCATCATGCTGCTGGCCGCGCACATCAGCCGGCACGGCACGCTCACCGAATGGCTGGACGCGTCCATCCTCGACGAATCCGATCCCACCAAGCGCGATCCCGAGCTCGATCTGTACAACCCCGACAATCCCAACCAGCCGCCCTACACCCAGGAGTTCCTGGACCGGTACCGTCAAGCGCAGATCGACCGCAACCGCCGCATCACCGCATGGGCCAAAGAGAAGCTGGCTGCATTGACCGCTCAGGGCCGCCCCGACGACGAGTTCGGATTCGTCGTGCATGGCACGATGGCCGATCCCCGCTGGCTGGATCCCACCGTGGATCCCAATGAGCGCACGCCGGGCACCTGCTACCTGGGTGACCCTCAGGTGGTGAACATGAGCCCGGTCGGGCTGGCCCGCTTCTCGACACTGCGCGGCTGGCTGTCGCAATGGAGCTACGACGAAGCCCGCGGCGACGGAGTGGACTGCGGGCGCGATATCGCCATCCCCGCGTTGGTCATCGGCAACCTGGCCGACGACGCCTGCACACCCAGCCACACCCGCCGGCTGTTCGAGGCGATCGGACATGCCGACAAGGAGATGTACGAAATCCCCGGCGCCACACACTATTACGCAGGCCCGGACCAGCGCGACAAGTTGCGCAAGGCCGTGGACATCGTCACCGACTGGCTGGTCCGCCACGAATTCGCGAGCGCGCAATGACCACAAGCGGACCGCTGGACGGCATCCGGGTGCTCGAACTGGGCACCTTGATCGCGGGTCCGTTCGCCGGCCGCTTGCTCGGGGACATGGGCGCCGAGGTCATCAAGGTGGAACCGCCGGGCGCCCCGGACCCGCTGCGCAACTGGGGTCAAGCCGAACACGAAGGGCATCACGTGTTCTGGACCGTGGCCGCGCGCAACAAGAAAGCGATCACACTCGACCTGCGCAAACCGCACGGGCGCGAGCTGTTCCTCGAGCTCGTCGAGAAGTCCGACATCGTGGTGGAGAACTTCCGCCCGGGCACTCTCGAGAAGTGGAACCTGGGCTACGACGTGCTCAGCGAACGCAACGCGGGCATCATCCTGGTCCGGGTGTCCGGCTACGGGCAGACTGGACCCGACGCGCACAAGGCGGGCTATGCCTCGGTGGCCGAGGCCGCCAGCGGACTGCGCCATCTGAACGGATTTCCCGGCGGGCCGCCGCCCCGCCTGGCGCTCTCGCTCGGCGACAGCCTGGCCGGCATGTTCGGCGCCCAGGGCGCGATGGCCGCCCTGTACCGCCGCAGCGTAACGGGACGGGGACAAGTCGTCGACGTCGCGCTGACCGAATCATGCTTGGCCATCCAGGAATCCACGATTCCCGACTATGACGTCGGCGGCGTGGTGCGCGGACCGTCGGGCACCAGGCTGGACGGTATCGCGCCGTCGAACATCTATCGCAGCGCCGACGATTCGTGGGTGGTGATCGCCGCCAACCAGGACACCGTGTTCGCCCGGCTGTGCGCGGCGATGGGACGCCCCGAGCTGGCCGGCGACGACCGGTTCGCCACCCACACCGCCCGCGGCCGCAACCAGGACGAGCTCGACAAGATCATCGGCGCCTGGGCCGCCGAACGGCAGCCCGGGGCCATCGTCGAGACCCTCAGTGCCGCAGGCGTGATCGCGGGCCCCATCAACACCGTCGCGGAAGTGGTCGAAGACCCTCAGCTGCGGGCACGTGGCATGCTGGTCGAGCACTACGACGAACGCATCGCGCGTAACGTGTTGGGGCCCGGGGTTGTTCCGGTGCTGTCGGAATCGCCGGGCAGTGTGCGTCATGCGGGGCCGGCCTGCCCGGGACAACACAACGACGACGTCTACCGGGGATTGCTCGGCAAGACCGCCGACGAGCTCGAGGCACTGCGCGGCGAAGGGGTGCTATGAACCGGCACGTCGATATCCGTGAGGTGGCGCTGCGCGACGGGCTGCAGATCGAGAAGCCAATCCCGTTGTCGGCCAAGCTGGAACTGCTCGAGGCGGTGTCCGCGACGGGTGTGCGCGAAGTGGAGGCGACGGCGTTCGTCTCCCCGACGAAGGTGCCGTCGATGGCCGACGCCGCCGAGCTTGCCGCGCAGCTGCACAACTACCCCGACATCGAATTCTCCGCCCTGGTCGCCAGCCCCAATGGCGCCAAGCGCGCGGTTGCCGCCGGGCTGCGCTCGATCGAATACGTGGTGGCCGCCGACGACACGTTCAGCATGGCCAACGTCGGGCGCACCAGCGTCCAGGCCACCGACCAGATCGACGACATCGTCGCCATCGCGCACGGCGGCCCAGGCTTTCCGGTCACCGTCGAGGTCGTCATCGCCACCGCATGGGACTCGCCGTTCGAGGGACCCACCCCGGCGCAGCGGGTTCTCGAGATTGCCGCGGCCGCCCGCGACCGCGGCGCCGACCGCCTGTCGATCGCCGACACGATCGGCACCACCACCCCGGGCCGGGTGAGTTCGCTGATCGCCCAACTGCGTCCGGTGATCGGCGACCTGCCGCTGGGTGCGCACTTCCACAACACCCGCGGCGCCGGGCTGGCCAGCGCCTACGCTGCGGTCAGCGCCGGCGTCACCCGGCTGGACGCCTCGGTCGGCGGACTGGGTGGTTGCCCGTTCGCTCCGGGCGCCACCGGCAACATCGCCACCGAAGACCTGGTCTACCTGCTCACCGACAGTGACATCGATGTGGACGTCGACCTGCAGGCCGCGATCGCCGCCGCCGCCGTCGCGAGATCGGCTGTGGGCCACGACCTGCCGAGCGCGCTGCTGCGCGCGGGCGACCGGATCCGGAACTGATGGGTGTGTCCACCCCCGATGCGTCGCGGGCGCTGACCTCCAAAGGCCGCCAGACCAGGGAGGCCATCGAACAGGCCGCGCGAAAGCTGTTCGCCGAGCGCGGCTTTCACGGCACCACACTGGCCGACATCACGTCGGCCGCCGGAAAATCACCGGCGGTCTTCTACCGATACTTCGCCGACAAGGAAGACCTGCTGGCCGCGCTGGCGGAATCTTTCCTGCACGATGTCGTGGCGCCGTCGGGGTTGAGCGTGCACCTACCCGATTCTCCGGACGACAACGCGTTCTTCACCTCGGTGGTCACCGGATACTGGAACATCTTCAAGCAGCACATCGGCATCATGATTGCCGTCGCCCAGCTGGCCACCACCCAGCAGCGGTTCGCGGCCGTGCAGAACGAGTTTCGAAGGTTCGGCATGGACATCGTGGCCGCATCGGTGCGACGTGCCCAGGAACAGGGCTACGGCAGCGAACTCAACCCGAAGCACACGGCGGCGGCCATCGCGCTGCTGTTCGAAAACTTCACCACCGTCTTCGTCGGGCAGTCTGGTCTCGGTATGGAGATCAGCGACGAGGACGCCATTGCGACCCTGTCGACGGTGTGGAAGAAAACTTTGTACGGCGCTTGAGCCTTTCCCAAGGAGATCAACGTGGATTTCACCCTGCCAGAACACCTTCCGGGCGTACTCGCCGAGATGGATGCGTTCATCGAGGCGGAGATCAAGCCGCTGGAACGCGAAAACATCCAGTACTTCGATCAGCGCCGCGAGCATGCCCGCACCGATTGGGACAACGACGGAATCCCGACCGAAGAGTGGGAGGAGTTGCTCGCCGAGATGCGCCGGCGCGCTGATAAGGCCGGCTGGCTGCGCTACGGACTTCCGGCCTCCCTCGGCGGCCGCGACGGCACCAACGTCGACATGGCGGTGATCCGGGAACACCTGGCGCACAAGGGACTCGGATTGCATAACGACCTGCAGAACGAGTCGTCGATCGTCGGGAACTTCCCTCAGGTGATCATGATGGAACGCTTCGGCACCGACGAGCAGCGTCGGGTGTGGTCCGAGGCGCTGATCACCGGTGAGCGGTCCATGGCATTCGGACTGACCGAGCCACAGCACGGATCCGATGCGACCTGGCTGGAAACCCATGCCCAGCTCGACGGCGACAGCTGGGTGATCAACGGTTCCAAGCGATTCAACACCGGTGTGCACCGCGCCACCCACGACCTGGTCTTCGCCCGCACCTCCGGTGAGCCGGGGCACGCGCGGGGCATCACCGCGTTCCTGGTCCCGACCGACACCCCCGGATTCAAAGTCCCCTACTACTGGTGGACCTTCAACATGCCGACCGACCACGGTGAAGTCGAGCTGACCGATGTTCGCATCCCCGCCGATGCGGTCCTCGGCGAGGTCGACCGCGGCCTGGAGGTCGCCCAAACGTTCTTGCACGAGAACCGGATTCGCCAAGCCGCGAGCAGCCTGGGCGCCGCGCAGTATTGCATCGACCGAGCCGCCGAATACGCGGCCAAGCGCATGGTGTTCGGCAAGCCGTTGTCGGTCAATCAAGCCGTGCAGTGGCCGCTCGCGGAGCTGCAGACCGAGGCGCAAATGGTACGGCTACTGGTGCAATTCGCCGCCTGGCACCTGGACCGCGACCACCACATGGAAGTGTCGGACAAGGTGTCGATGGCCAACTATCGCGCCAACCGGCTGGTCTGCGACGCCGCCGACCGCGCCATGCAGGTCTACGGCGGCCTGGGCTACAGCCGTCATGAGCAGTTCGAGCACATCTACCGGCACCATCGGCGCTATCGGATCACCGAGGGCGCCGAGGAAATCCAGATTCGCCGAGTGGCGCAGCGGCTATTCAAGTTTGGCAAGCAGTGAGCGGGGAACTGGGCGCCAAACTGGAAGCGGTGCTGGTGCCGGTACTGGGCACCGGCACCACGATCGAGAATCTGCGCGCGCTGACCGGCGGCGCCAGCCGCACCACCTGGGCGTTCGACGCGGTCACCGACAGCCAACGCCGCGCGCTGATCCTGCGCACCGGCCCACCCGACGACGTTCATGCCGGCATGGAGCTCGAAGCCCGCGCACAGGCCGCGGCCGCGGCTGCCGGCGCGCCGGTCCCCCACATCCTGGTCGCCGATGATTCGGTTGCCGCACTGGGCAACCCGTTTCTCGTCTGCGACGAGATCAAGGGCGAGACCATTGTCCGGCGCATTGCGCGCCAGCTCGACACCGACGACGGGCACGCGCGCCGAACCGAGCTGCTGCGGCAATGCGCGCAGGCGCTGGCCGCCATTCACCGGGCCGACCCGCAGATTCCGGGCCTGGCCTACGAGGATCAGCTCGTGGAATACCGCGAGCGGCTCGACGCGATGAACGACACCACCGCCACCTTCGAATGGGCGTTTCGCTGGTTGGCCGCGCACCGGCCGCAGCAATCGGCAACGGTGCTGGTGCACGGTGATTACCGGATGGGCAACCTGATCGTCGACGGATCCAACCTGGCCGCCGTGCTCGACTGGGAGCTGGTGCACCGCGGCGAGGCCTACGAAGACCTGGCCTGGTTCTGCATCCGCGCGTGGCGGTTCGGCGCGCCGGCCAGCCTCGGCGCCGGCGGCCTCGGCAGCATCGAGAGCTTCGTGCGCGACTACGAACAGGCCAGCGGGACGACCGTCGACCGGGCCGCGCTGCACTGGTGGCTGGTGCTGGCCACGTTGCGCTGGGGCGTGATCTGCCGCTTCCAGGCCGAGCGCCATTTGAGCGGTCAGTCGCGCTCGGTCGAGCTGGCGACGATCGGTCGCCGGGTCAGCGAAACCGAGTGGGACATCCTCGACCTGCTCGAGGAGGTCCGGTCGTGATCGGCGCATACGGACGCCCGCTGGCTGCCGAACTCGTGGCCGCGGTGGCCGAGTTTCTGGAAACCGACGTCCGGGAGGCGACCACCGGACAGGTCAACTTCCACTCCCGGGTGGCCGCCAACGCACTGCGCATCGTCGAACGGGAACTGCTCGACGAGAGCGAAGCGGAATCGCGAGCCGCGCTGGCCGGCTTGGGTTTCGGAGACGAGGAACAGCTTGCCGCGGCCATCCGGGCCGGCGAGCTCGATGAACGTGCCGGCGAGGTCCTGGCCGTCCTGAGAACCCTGGTGCGCAATCGGTTAGCGGTTGCCCACCCCGGATACGACAGCGAATAGGAGCTCGCCATGCCCGCTGCATCCGCCCAGGTCGTCCTCGACACGGCCGACCAGCTGTTCTCATCGATCGTCAACGGCGACAAGGCCGCGGTCGATCGGCTGTGGAGCGACGACATCGCGGTGTGGCGGGTGGGCGCCAGCCGTGACAACGACAAGACCCGCGCGCTCAGAGTCATCGACTGGTTCATCGGTGTGACCACGCGGCGCCGCTACGAGATCCTCGACCGCCGGCTCTTCGACGACGGATCGATCAGTGGCTTCGTGCAGCAGCACGTCCTGCACGCCACCGGCCATGCCGGCCAATCGATCTCCATGCGCGTTTGCATCGTGATCAGGGTGGGCACAAATGGTCTGATCGACCGGATCGACGAGTACTTCGACCCCGCCGAGATTGCGCCGCTGATGAGGTGAGACCGACGATGACGACGCTGGAAACATTGTTGAACGATCCCGACCTGGCCGGGGGGTGGAAGATCGTTCCAGATCGGTCGGCCGTCACATTCAAGATCAGGAACATGTGGGGCCTGCTGAACGTCAAGGGCCGGTTCACCGAGTTCACCGGCGACGGACAACTCACCGGCAAAGGCTCGGTCTTCGGCCGCCTCGACATCCGTACCGCGTCAGTACAGACCGGCATCGGCCGTCGCGACGAGCATCTGCGCTCGGCCGATTTCTTCGATGTCGAGCGGTTTCCCGAGATCAGCGTCGTCGTCACGGCGATTCACCCGACCGAGGGCAAGGCCGCCGACCTGCGGGCCAGCTTCACGATCAAGGGGATCAGCGCGCCGGTACCGCTGCCCGTCACCGTGACCGAAGCCGGCGACGGTTCGATCCAGATCTCGGGCGAAACCAGGATCGATCGATCCCAGTTCGGCATCGGGTGGAACAAGTTCGGCATGATCGCGCCCGCGGCCAAGGCGGCGGCACAGGCCGTTTTCGTGCGGTCCGGCCAATAAAACCGGTCGAGCACCAGTAGCATCTGCACCGTGCCCGACGCCACCATCGCTCTGCGGATACTCGTCTACAGCGACAACCCCAACACCCGCGACACAGTGAAGCGGGCACTGGGTAAGCGGCTGCACCCGGATCTGCCGGAGTTGAACTATGTCGAGGTGGCTACCGGCCCGATGGTGATCCGCACCATGGACGAGGGCGGCATCGACCTGGCCATCCTCGACGGCGAAGCGACACCGACCGGCGGCATGGGAATCGCCAAACAGCTCAAGGACGAGCTCGAAAACTGCCCGCCGATCCTGGTGCTCACCGGGCGCCCGGACGATGCGTGGCTCGCGACATGGTCGCGCGCCGAGGCTGCGGTGCCGCACCCGATCGACCCGATCGTGCTGGGTCGCACCGTGCTCGGGTTGCTGCGCGCCCCCGCTATCTGAAGCTGACGACCTGCTTCTTTCCCGGTGCCGTTGCGGCGCCGGCTTTGCCGCGCCCCGAAAACGTGCCGGATCTCACACCACAAACCACGCATTAGCACCACCCCGAGCACGTGCCCCAGCCGCCTCGACGCTATGTTGAAGATCACTGTGCCGGGCTACAGACCCCGTCCGTCACAGCAGCCCGGTCGCCGCCTGGTCGCTATATGGGCGGCCCCACGACGGATCTTGGAGCGAGTTGAACGTCTACATACCCATCCTGGTGCTAGGCGGAATCGCCGCCGCCTTTGCTGTGGGCTCGGTGGTGATCGCGAGCCTGGCCGGCCCGTCGCGCTACAACAAGTCGAAGCTGGCGGCCTACGAGTGTGGAATCGAGCCGACCGAAACGTCGGTGAGTGGGCCGCATGCGACGCCCGGGCAGCGGTTTCCGGTGAAGTACTACCTGACCGCGATGCTGTTCATCGTCTTCGACATCGAAATCGTGTTCCTGTATCCATGGGCGGTCAGCTACGACGCACTAGGGATGTTTGCTCTGGTCGAGATGGTGGTGTTCATGCTCACCGTCTTCGTGGCCTACGCCTACGTGTGGCGCCGCGGCGGCCTGACATGGGATTGAGGTAACTCATGGGCCTGGAAGAACAGCTACCCGCCGGCATTCTGCTCGGCACTGTCGAGAAGATCGCCGGCTACGTCCGCAAGAACTCGTTGTGGCCGGCAACGTTCGGATTGGCGTGCTGCGCGATCGAGATGATGGCAACGGCCGGGCCACGGTTCGACATCGCACGGTTTGGGATGGAGCGGTTTTCGGCAACACCGCGCCAGGCCGACCTGATGATCGTGGCCGGGCGGGTGAGCCAGAAGATGGCCCCGGTGCTGCGGCAGATCTACGACCAGATGGCAGAACCGAAATGGGTACTGGCCATGGGCGTCTGCGCGTCGTCCGGCGGGATGTTCAACAACTACGCGATCGTCCAGGGCGTGGACCACGTGGTTCCGGTGGACATCTACCTGCCCGGCTGCCCGCCCCGCCCGGAGATGCTCTTGTACGCAATTCTCAAGCTGCACGAGAAGATTCAGGAAATGCCGCTCGGCGTGAACCGGGAGCAGGCCATCGCTGAAGCCGAGCAGGCGGCACTGGGCGCCCGGCCCACCATCGAGATGCGTGGGTTGCTGCGATGAGCTCACCGGAACAGGACCCGAAGGTAGCCGCCAGCGAAGTGGGCGGCGCGGTGCCTTCGTCCGGTGAAGAAGTGATCAACGTGCGCCGCGGCATGTTCGGCATTTCGGGGTCGGGTGACACCTCCGGTTACGGACGCTTGGTGCGGGAGATCACGCTCCCGGGCAGCAGTCCCCGGCCGTATGGCGGTTATTTCGACGAGGTGGTCGACCGGCTGGCCGATTCACTGAAGGCCGCCGACATCGAATTCGACGATGCGATCGAGAAAGTCGTCGTCGACCGCAACGAACTGACGTTGCACGTGCGCCGGGAGGCGCTGCCCCACGTCGCCCAACGCCTGCGCGACGAACCCGAATTGCGCTTCGAGATGTGCCTGGGCGTCAACGGCGTGCATTACCCGCACGAGACCGGCCGCGAATTGCACGCCGTTTACCCATTGCAGTCGATCACGCACAATCGACGTGTCCGGCTGGAAGTGTCTGCGCCCGATGATGATCCGCACATCCCGTCGCTGTATGGCATCTACCCGACCAACGACTGGCACGAGCGCGAAACGTACGACTTCTTCGGCATCATCTTCGACGGACACCCCTCGCTGACCCGCATCGAGATGCCGGACGACTGGCACGGCCATCCGCAACGCAAGGACTACCCGCTCGGCGGTATTCCCGTCGAGTACAAGGGAGCACAGATACCCCCGCCCGACGAGCGGAGAGCGTACAACTAATGAGCACAATCACTGACTCGACGCACGACGGTGGCGCCGAAACTGTCGTCGTCGCCGGCGGACAGGACTGGGGGCAGGTCGTCGAGGCCGCCCGTGCCGCGGATCCCGGTGAACGCATCGTCGTCAACATGGGACCTCAGCACCCGTCCACCCACGGGGTGTTGCGGTTGATCCTCGAGATCGAAGGTGAGACCGTCACCGAGGTCCGCTGCGGAATCGGCTACCTGCACACCGGAATCGAGAAGAACCTGGAATACCGGTACTGGACGCAGGGTGTCACCTTCGTGACCCGGATGGATTATCTGTCACCATTTTTCAACGAGACCGCCTACTGCCTCGGTGTCGAGAAACTGCTTGGCATCACCGATGAGATCCCGGAGCGGGTCAACGTCATCCGGGTGCTGATGATGGAGCTCAACCGCATCTCCTCGCATCTGGTCGCGTTGGCCACCGGCGGCATGGAACTGGGCGCGATGACGCCGATGTTCGTCGGCTTCCGGGGACGCGAGATCGTCTTGACCCTGTTCGAAAAGATCAGTGGGCTGCGGATGAACAGTGCCTACATCCGCCCCGGCGGGGTCGCGCAGGACTTGCCGCCGGGCGCCGAAGCCGACATCGTCGAGGGCCTCAAGGGGCTCAAGCAGGTGCTGCGCGAAATGGGCGATCTGCTCAACGAAAACGCCATCTGGAAAGCGCGCACCGAGGACGTCGGCTATCTCGACCTGGCCGGCTGCATGGCGCTGGGCATCACCGGGCCGATCCTGCGTGCCACCGGTTTGCCCCACGACCTGCGCAAGAGTGAACCCTACTGCGGGTACCAGGACTACGAGTTCGATGTGATCACCGCCGACACGTGTGACGCCTACGGGCGCTACATGATTCGCGTCAAGGAGATGTGGGAGTCGATCAAGATTGTCGAGCAGTGCCTGGACAAGCTGAGGCCGGGACCGCACATGGTCGAGGATCGCAAGATCGCCTGGCCGGCCGACCTGAAGGTAGGACCCGACGGCATGGGTAATTCGCCCGAGCACATCGCCAAGATCATGGGCGGCTCGATGGAAGCCTTGATTCACCACTTCAAGTTGGTCACCGAGGGCATCCGGGTGCCGGCCGGCCAGGTCTACAGCGCGGTGGAATCACCCCGCGGGGAACTCGGCGTGCACATGGTCAGTGACGGCGGAACCCGGCCTTACCGAGTGCATTACCGGGATCCGTCCTTCACCAATCTGCAGTCGGTCGCCGCGATGTGCGAGGGCGGTATGGTCGCCGACTTGATCACCGCGGTCGCCAGCATCGACCCGGTCATGGGCGGGGTCGACCGATGAGCGCACCGGTGGGTGGCTCTCCCGGTTCGGGCGAGCGGGTGTTCATCCGACTGGGGCCGCCGCCCGAAGAAGCCAACCAATTCGTGGTTGAGGGTGCACCGCAGTCGTATTCGCCGGAGGTGCGGGCGCGGTTGGAGGTCGACGCCAAGGAGATCATCAGCCGCTACCCCAACAAGCGCTCCGCATTGTTGCCGTTGCTGCACTTGGTCCAGGCAGAGGATTCCTACCTGACACCGGCCGGCCTCGAATTCTGCGGTGAGCAAATCGGATTGACCGGCGCCGAGGTTTCGGCGGTGGGCAGCTTCTACACGATGTACCGGCGCGGCCCGACTGGCGATTACCTGGTCGGCGTCTGCACCAACACGCTGTGTGCGGTGATGGGCGGCGACGCGGTGTTCGACGCGCTCAAGGAGCATCTCGGCATCGGCAACGATGAGACCACCGACGACGGATCGGTCACGCTGCAGCACATCGAATGCAACGCGGCATGCGACTTCGCGCCGGTGGTGATGGTCAACTGGGAGTTCTACGACAACCAGACGCCGGAATCGGCGCGCGAGCTCGTCGACTCGCTGCGGGCCGGAAATCCCAAGGCGCCCACCCGCGGTGCGCTGTGCAAGTTCCGCGAGACCTCACGGATTTTGGCCGGCCTGCCCGACGAGCGCCCCGACGAAGGCCAGGGCGGTGCCGGCGCGGCCACTTTGGCCGGGTTGCAGGTGGCGAAGGAGAAGGGCATGGAACCCCCGCCGGCTCCCGGAGGCAAGGCATGACCACCCCGCTGACCCCGGTCATCAGCCGCTATTGGGACGACCCGAAGTCGTTCACGCTGCAGACCTACCAGCGCCACGACGGCTACCAGGCGCTGAAGAAGGCCCTGAAGATGGAGCCCGACGCGGTGATCGCGGCCGTGAAGGACTCGGGTCTGCGCGGTCGCGGCGGCGCCGGCTTCTCGACCGGCACGAAGTGGTCGTTCATCCCGCAGGGCGACTCCGGACCGGCCGCCAAGCCGCACTACCTGGTCGTCAACGCCGACGAATCAGAACCCGGTACGTGCAAAGACATTCCGCTGATGCTGGCGACACCCCACCTACTGGTGGAAGGCGCCATCATCGCCTCCTACGCCATCCGGGCCAGTCACGCGTTCATCTACGTGCGCGGCGAGGTGGTTCCGGTGCTGCGCCGGCTGCAGAACGCGGTCGCCGAGGCTTATGCCGCAGGCTATCTCGGCCGCGACATCAACGGGTCCGGCTACGACCTGGAGCTGGTGGTGCACGCCGGCGCGGGCGCCTACATCTGCGGCGAGGAAACCGCGCTGCTAGAGGGTCTGGAGGGCCGGCGCGGACAACCCCGGCTGCGCCCGCCGTTCCCCGCCGTGGCCGGGCTTTACGGCTGCCCGACGGTGATCAACAACGTCGAGACCATCGCCAGCGTGCCCCCGATCATTCTCAACGGCGTTGAATGGTTTCGATCGATGGGCAGCGAGAAATCGCCTGGGTTCACGCTGTATTCGCTGTCCGGGCACGTCACCCGCCCCGGTCAATACGAGGCGCCGCTGGGCATCACGCTGCGCGAACTGCTCGACTATGCCGGCGGGGTCCGCGCCGGGCACCGCCTCAAGTTCTGGACACCGGGTGGGTCCTCGACGCCGTTGCTCACCGACGAACACCTCGACGTGCCGCTGGATTACGAGGGCGTGGGCGCAGCGGGCTCGATGCTGGGTACCAAAGCGCTGGAGATCTTCGACGAGACCACCTGCGTGGTGCGCGCGGTGCAGCGCTGGACGTACTTCTACAAGCACGAGTCGTGCGGAAAGTGCACGCCGTGCCGCGAGGGCACGTTCTGGCTGGATCAGATCTACACACGGCTCGAGACGGGCAAGGGCACCCACGAAGACCTCGACAAATTGCTCGACATCTCCGACGCGATCCTCGGAAAGTCGTTCTGCGCGTTGGGCGATGGTGCAGCCAGCCCGGTGATGTCGTCGATCAAGTATTTCCGCGACGAGTACATCGCCCACGTCGAAGGAGGCGGCTGCCCGTTCGACCCCCGAGACTCCATGTTGTCGGCGAACGGAAAGGCGTAACGCACCCATGACTAGCGCGGCCAAAACCGAGACCGGTGGTGAAACGACGCCGCCCGACATGGTCAAGCTGACCATCGACGGCACCGAGATCACGGTTCCCAAGGGAACTCTGGTGATCCGGGCGGCCGAGTTGATGGGGATCCAGATCCCGCGGTTCTGTGACCACCCGCTGCTCGACCCGGTCGGCGCGTGCCGGCAGTGCATGGTCGAGGTAGAGGGGCAGCGCAAGCCGATGGCGTCGTGCACCATCGTGTGCACCGACGACATGGTGGTGCGCACCCAGCTCACCTCCGAGGCCGCGGACAAGGCCCAGCACGGTGTGATGGAGCTGCTGCTGATCAACCACCCGCTGGACTGCCCGATGTGCGACAAGGGTGGCGAATGCCCACTGCAGAACCAGGCAATGTCCAACGGCCGCACCGATTCTCGCTTCGAAGATGTCAAGCGCACGTTCGCCAAGCCGATCAACATCTCCTCGCAGGTGCTACTGGACCGCGAGCGGTGCATCCTGTGTGCGCGCTGCACGCGGTTCTCCGAGCAGATCGCCGGCGATCCGTTCATCGACATGCAGGAGCGCGGCGCCCTGCAGCAGGTCGGCATCTACGCCAACGAGCCGTTCGACTCCTACTTCTCGGGCAACACCGTGCAGATCTGCCCGGTGGGCGCGCTGACCGGCACCGCCTACCGATTCCGGGCCCGCCCATTCGATCTGGTCTCCAGCCCCAGCGTGTGCGAGCACTGCGCCGGCGGGTGCGCCGAGCGCACCGACCACCGCCGCGGCAAAGTGCTGCGCCGGCTCGCCGGTGACGACCCCGAGGTCAACGAGGAATGGAACTGCGACAAGGGCCGGTGGGCTTTCCGCTACGACACTCAGCCCGACGTGCTCACCACTCCCCTGGTCCGGGACGCCGATGGCACACTGCAGCCCGCGTCGTGGGCGCACGCGATCGTGGCCGCAACGCGGGGGTTCGAATCAGCCCGCGGGCGCACCGGTGTGCTGGTCGGCGGCCGCGGTACCTGGGAAGACTCCTACGCCTATTCCAAGTTCGCGCGAATCGTGTTGGACACCAACGACATCGACTTTCGCGCCCGCCCATCCTCGGCCGAAGAGGCGGAGTTCCTCTCGGCACGCATCGCGGGCCGACCGCTCACGGTCAGCTTCGCCGATCTGGAATCGGCGCCCGTGGTCGTGCTGGTCGGCTTCGAGCCCGAGGACGAGGCGCCGATCGTATTCCTTCGGCTGCGCAAGGCCGCCCGCAAGCGCGGCGTGCCGATCTACGCGGTCGCCCCGTTCGCCACTCGTGCCCTGACGAAAATGTCGGGCCGGCTGCTGCAAACCGTGCCGGGCGCCGAACCGTCCACGCTGGACGAACTGGCCGGCGGCGAGGTCGGCGAGCTGCTGTCGAAGCCCGGAGCGGTCATCATGGTCGGCGAACGGCTGGCCACGGTGCCGGGCGGATTCTCCGCGGCGGCCCGCCTCGCGGATGCCACCGGGGCTCGGCTGGCTTGGGTGCCGCGGCGCGCCGGCGAACGTGGCGCGCTGGAGGCCGGAGCACTGCCCGGGCTGCTGCCCGGCGGTCGTCTGGTGGCCGACGACACCGCCCGCGCAGAGGTGGCCAAGGCGTGGAACGTCGACGAATTGCCTTCTGCCCCAGGCCGTGACGTCGACGGCATTCTGGCCGGGGCGGCGGACGGAAGCCTGGGCGCACTGCTGGTCGGTGGTATCGAGCCCGCCGACTTCGCCGATCCGGATGCCGTACTGGCCGCGCTGGACGCCGCCGACTTCGTCGTCAGCCTGGAACTGCGGCACAGTGAGGTCACCGAACGCGCCGACGTGGTGTTCCCCGTCGCGCCCACCACACAGAAGGCGGGCGCATTCGTCAACTGGGAAGGCCGATTCCGGCCCTTCGAGCCCGCGTTGCACGGTAGCACCCAACGAGCCACTCAGTCCGACCACCAGATCCTGGACACGCTGGCCGACGAAATGGGTGTCTACCTTGGCATGACCGGCGTCCAGGCGGCTCGCGAGCAGGTCGCGTCGCTGGGCAACTGGGAGGGCGATCGCGCAAGTGGCGCAACGGTTCAAGCGCCGCAGCCACCGCAGCCCGGGCAAGGCGAAGCCGTACTCACCGGCTGGCGCATGATGCTCGACAACGGCCGCGCCCAGGACGGCGAACCGTATCTTGCGGGTACGGCACGCAAACCCGTGGTCCGGCTGTCGGCCGGCACCGCGACCGAGATCGGCGCAGCCGAGGGCGACACGGTCACGGTCAGTACGTCGCGCGGGTCAATCAGCCTGCCGCTGAACGTCACTGACATGCCCGACCGGGTGGTGTGGCTACCGCTGAACTCACCGGGCTCGGCGGTGCAGCGGGACCTGGGCGTGACCGTCGGCAACATCGTGCGAATCGGAGTGGGCTCATGACGACCACCTTGAGTGCCTTCGGACACGACACGTGGTGGCTGGTGCTCGGCAAGGCGCTGGCCATCTTCGTCTTCTTGATGCTCAACGTGCTGGTGGCAATCCTGCTCGAGCGCAAGATCCTTGGCTGGATGCAGTTGCGGCCGGGCCCCAACCGGGCGGGCCCGTGGGGCGTCCTGCAGAGCTTGGCCGACGGAATCAAGCTGGCGCTCAAGGAAAGTATCACGCCGCGCGGGGTCGACTGGTTCATATACATGGCGGCGCCGGTCATCTCGACGATCCCGGCGTTCACCGCGTTCGCCTTCATCCCGTTCGGTCCCGAGGTGTCGATCTTCGGTCACCGCACCCCATTGCAGCTGACCGACATGCCGGCCGCGGTGCTGTTCATCCTCGGGCTGTCGGCGATCGGCGTCTACGGGATCGTGTTGGGCGGCTGGGCATCCGGCTCGACTTACCCGCTGCTGGGTGGGGTGCGGTCCACCGCGCAGGTCATCTCCTACGAGGTGTCGATGGGGTTGTCGTTCGCGGCCGTCTTCCTGTTCGCCGGCACCATGTCGACGTCGGGAATCATCAAGGCGCAGGACGGCGTCTGGTACGTATTCCTGCTGCTGCCGTCATTCATCATCTATCTGATCTCGATGGTCGGCGAAACCAACCGCGCCCCCTTCGACCTGCCCGAGGCCGAGGGTGAACTCGTCGCCGGCTTCCACACCGAGTACTCGTCGCTGAAGTTCGCGATGTTCATGCTGGCGGAATACGTGAACATGATGACGGTTTCGTCGCTCGCCACGCTGATGTTCTTCGGTGGATGGCACGCGCCGTGGCCGCTGAACATGTGGGACGGCGCCAACACAGGCTGGTGGCCGGTGCTCTGGTTCACCGCCAAGATGTGGGTCTTCCTGTTCATCTACATGTGGCTGCGAGCCAGCCTGCCGCGGCTGCGCTACGACCAGTTCATGGCACTGGGCTGGAAACTGCTCATTCCCGCGTCGCTGGTCTGGGTGCTGATCGCGGGGATCATCCGCACGCTGCGCAACGAGGGCTACGCGCATTGGACTCCGCTGCTGGTGGTCAGCAGCCTCGTCTTCGCCGTGGCGCTGGTGCTGTTGCTGCGCAAGCCATTCAGCACGCCGGGCAATCGCGCGCTGGCGCGAGAGCTGCGCAAGCGCAGCGACGCCTTACCGCTGCCAGCGGCATTCCCGACACCACCGCTGCCGGGCAAAGTTCTGACACCGGCAGTCGGTGCGAGCAAGGAGAAAGCACATGGCTAAATTCCTCGACGCCGTGGCCGGATTCGGTGTGACATTCGCAGCGATGTTCAAAAAGACTGTCACCGAGGAGTATCCGGAGAAGCCCGGCCCCGTCGCCCCGCGCTATCACGGTCGTCACCAACTCAACCGGTACGCCGACGGGCTGGAGAAGTGCATCGGCTGCGAGCTGTGCGCCTGGGCCTGCCCGGCCGACGCGATCTACGTCGAGGGCGCCGACAACACCGATGAGGCAAGGTTTTCGCCGGGTGAACGTTACGGCCGGGTCTACCAGATCAATTATCTGCGCTGCATCGGCTGCGGTCTGTGCATCGAGGCCTGCCCGACGCGCGCGCTGACGATGACCAACGACTACGAGATGGCCGACGACAACCGTGCCGACCTGATCTACGAAAAGGACCGGCTGCTGGCGCCGCTGCTGCAGAACATGCTCGCGCCGCCGCATCCTCGGACCGAGGGCGCTACCGACAAGGACTATTACCAGGGCAACGTCACCGCGGATGGCTTGCGCGTGAACCAGAACGCTGGAGACCCAAGGTGAGCACGATACTTGCCACCAACCTGGCGAGCGACGTCATCGTTCGCACCTCCACCGGCGAAGCCGTGGCCTTCTGGCTGCTGGGCGCGCTGGCCGTGATCGGCGCGATCGGGGTCGTCACGGCCGCTAACGCCGTGTACTCGGCGATGTTCCTCGCGATGACGATGATCATCCTGGCGATCTTCTACATGATCCAGGACGCGTTGTTCCTGGGTGTGGTTCAAGTCGTGGTCTACACCGGTGCGGTGATGATGCTGTTCCTGTTCGTACTGATGCTGATCGGCGTGGACTCCGCGGAATCACTGAAGGAAACGCTGCGCGGACAGCGCGTCGCGGCGGTCATCACCGGAGTCGGGTTCGGCATCCTGCTGGTCGCCGCTATCGGCAAGGTGACGACCGGGGGCTTCGTCGGACTGACCACCGCCAATGCCAACGGCAACGTCGAAGGCTTGGCGGCACTGATCTTTTCGCGATACCTGTGGGCGTTCGAGCTGACCAGCGCGCTGCTGATCACTGCCGCTGTCGGGGCGATGGTGCTGGCACATCGCGAGCGTTTCGAACGTCGCAAGACCCAGCGCGAACTCTCGGAAGAACGGTTCCGGTCCGGTGGCCGCCCGACCCCGCTGCCCAACCCCGGCGTCTACGCACGCCACAACGCGGTGGACGTGGCCGCGTTGCTGCCTGACGGCTCCTACTCGGACGATTCGGTGTCGAAGATGCTGCGAACCCGGGGTGCGGACGGCAAGGAGACTCCCCGCCGGCAAGCCATCAAAGGCGGTACATCGTGAATCCGGCTAACTACCTTTACCTTTCGGCACTGCTTTTCACGATCGGGGCCGCCGGTGTGCTGTTACGCCGCAACGCCATCGTGATGTTCATGTGCGTCGAGTTGATGCTCAACGCCGTGAACCTGGCGTTCGTCACCTTCGCGCGCATGCACGGCCATCTGGACGGGCAGATGATCGCGTTCTTCACGATGGTGGTGGCCGCGTGCGAGGTCGTCATCGGCCTGGCCATCATCATGACGATTTTCCGTGCCCGCAAATCGGCGTCGGTCGACGACGCGAACCTACTCAAAGGCTAAAGATTGCCGCGATGACACACTTCACCTGGTTGCTCGTGGCACTACCGCTGGCGGGTGCCGCAATCTTGCTGTTCGGTGGCAGACGTACCGACGCGTGGGGACATTGGCTGGGCGTCCTTGCCGCGCTGGGGGCGTTCGGGGTGGGCGCGACGCTGTTGTCGGAATTGCTGGGCCGCGACAGCGAGCACCGCGCCATTCACCAGACGGTGTTCACCTGGATCCCGGTCGACCAATTCCAGGTCGACTTCGGACTGCAGATCGACCAGCTGTCAATCTGTTTCGTGCTGCTGATCTCCGGGGTGGGATCGCTGATCCACATCTATTCGGTCGCCTACATGGCCGAAGACCCGGACCGCAGAAGGTTTTTCGGCTACCTCAATCTCTTCCTGGCCTCGATGCTGCTGCTGGTCGTCGCCGACAACTACCTGGTGCTCTACGTCGGCTGGGAGGGCGTCGGTCTGGCGTCCTACCTGCTGATCGGTTTCTGGTACCACAAGCCGTCGGCGGCCACGGCCGCCAAGAAGGCGTTCGTGATGAACCGGGTCGGCGATGCCGGTCTGGCGGTCGGCATGTTCATGATGTTCAGCACGTTCGGCACGCTGTCCTACGCCGGTGTTTTCGCCGGTGCGCCCGCCGCCAGCAAGGGCGTGTTGACCGGGATGGGGTTGCTGCTGCTACTGGGTGCCTGCGCGAAGTCCGCGCAGGTCCCGCTGCAAGCCTGGTTGGGTGACGCGATGGAGGGCCCGACGCCGGTGTCCGCGCTGATTCACGCCGCGACCATGGTGACCGCCGGTGTGTACCTGATCGTGCGATCCAACCCGATCTACAACCTCGCTCCCGGCGCGCAACTGGGCGTGGTCCTGGTCGGCGCCGTCACCCTGCTGTTCGGGGCATTCATCGGGTGCGCCAAGGACGACATCAAGCGGGCGCTCGCCGCGTCGACGATGAGCCAGATCGGTTACATGGTGCTGGCCGCGGGACTCGGTCCCGCCGGATACGCGTTCGCGATCATGCACCTGCTCACGCACGGCTTCTTCAAGGCCGGCTTGTTCCTCGGATCCGGCTCGATCATTCACGCGATGCACGAAGAACAGGACATGCGCCGCTACGGCGGGCTGCGTGCCGCACTGCCCATCACCTTCATCACCTTCGGCCTGGGCTACCTGGCGATCATCGGCGTACCGCCGTTCGCGGGCTTCTACTCCAAGGACGCCATCATCGAGGCGGCGTTAGGCGGCGGCGACCTGCGCGGTTACACGCTGGGCGCGGCGGCGCTGCTGGGCGCGGGCATCACCGCGTTCTACATGACCCGGGTGATGCTGATGACCTTCTTTGGCGAAAAGCGTTGGGCGCCGGGCAGTCACCCGCACGAGGCGCCCGCCCTGATGACTGGGCCGATGATCCTGCTCGCGTTCGGTTCGGTGTTCGCCGGCGGCCTGTTCGCCATCGGAGGCACCCTGCCGCACTGGCTGGAACCGGTCGTCGGCGCGCACCAGGAAAGCACGCACGCCCTGCCGGCTTGGATCAGCACCACGCTCGCGCTCGGTGTTGTCGCGGTCGGAATCGCGGTGGCTTATCAGAAGTACGGCAGGGCGGACATCCCCAGAGTGGCTCCGGTTCAGGTGTCGGCGCTTACCACGGCCGCGCGAAGAGACCTCTACGGCGACGCCTTCAACGAGGAGGTATTCATGCGCCCTGGCGCGCAGTTGACCGACACGCTGGTCGAAGTCGACGACGCGGGGGTGGACGGCTCGGTCAACGCGCTGGCCGCGCTGGTCAGCCGCACCTCGAATCGGTTGCGGGGGCTGCAAACCGGCTTCGCGCGCTCCTATGCGCTGTCGATGCTGGCGGGCGCCACCTTGCTGGTCGCCGCGATCCTGGCGGTGCAACTGTGGTGACTAACGTTCCGTGGCTGAGCGTACTGTGGCTGGTCCCGCTGGCCGGTTCCATCCTGATCATCCTGATGCCTGCCGGCCTGCGACAGCTCGCCAAGTGGACCGGCGTGGTCGTCAGCATCCTGACGCTGGCGGTCGCCCTCGTCGTCGCGATCAGTTTCAAAACCGGCGGCGCCCCTTATCAATTCCTGGAAAAGCATCCCTGGATTCCGTCCTTCGGCGCCGGCTACAACCTCGGCGTGGACGGCATCGCGGTCATCCTCGTGCTGCTGACCACGATCCTGATTCCGCTGCTGCTGGTGGCGGGCTGGAACGACGGCGGCGAGGGCACCCGGGGCGTACACGCCTACGTCGCCTTGACGCTGGCCATCGAGTCGATGGTGCTGATCTCGGTGATCGCGCTGGACGTGCTGCTGTTCTACGTGTTCTTCGAGGCCATGCTGATCCCGATGTACTTCCTGATCGGCGGGTTCGGCAAGGGAACCGGGCGATCGCGGGCCGCGGTGAAGTTCTTGCTGTACAACCTGTTCGGCGGTCTGATCATGCTCGCCGCGGTGATCGGTCTCTACGTGGTCACCGCCCAGCACGGGTCGGGCACATTCGACTTCCGTGAAATCGTGACCGGCATCTCCTCGGGCCGCTTCGCCGGCGTAGACCCCGCGGTATTCAAGGCACTGTTCCTGGGCTTCATGTTCGCCTTCGCCGTCAAGGCCCCGCTGTGGCCGTTCCACCGCTGGCTGCCCGACGCGTGCGTCGAGGCCACCCCGGCGACCGCGGTCTTGATCACCGCGGTGATGGACAAGGTCGGCACCTTCGGGATGCTGCGCTACTGCCTACAGCTGTTCCCTGATGCGTCAACGTATTTCCGCCCGCTGATCGTGACGCTGGCCATCATCGGGGTGATCTATGGCGCGATCGTCGCGATCGGCCAGAAAGACATGATGCGCCTGATCGCCTACACCTCGATCTCGCACTTCGGCTTCATCATCGCCGGCATCTTCGTGATGACGACCCAGGGACAAAGCGGCTCAACCCTGTACATGCTCAACCACGGCCTGTCCACGGCGGCGGTGTTCCTGATCGCCGGATTCCTGGTCACCCGGCGCGGCAGCAGGTTGATCGCGGACTACGGCGGTGTGCAGAAAGTGGCGCCGGTTCTGGCCGGCACCTTCTTGGTCTCGGCCATGGCCACCCTCTCGCTGCCCGGCCTGGCACCGTTCATCAGCGAATTCCTGGTCCTGTTAGGCACTTTCAACCGGTACTGGCTGGCGGGCACATTCGGAGTAACCGCACTGGTGCTCGCGGCGATCTACATGCTGTGGCTCTACCAGCGGGTGATGACCGGTCCGGTAGCCGAAGGCAACGAACGAATCACCGATCTGCGGCTGCGTGAGCTCTTCGTCGTCGCACCGCTGATGGCGCTGCTGTTCGTCCTCGGCGTCTATCCCAAGCCGGTGCTCGACATCATCAATCCCGCGGTGGACCACACCATGATCACCATCGGCCAGCATGATCCCGCGCCAAGCGTGCCGGTGGGCGTACCCCGGACAGCCGAAGGACCGCACCAATGACCCTTCCCACCCCTAGCATCGAGTACTTCCTGCTGTGCCCGATGCTCATCGTCTTTGGTATCGCGGTGGTCGGAGTACTGGCTGAAGCGTTCCTGCCCCGCAACATTCGCTATGTCTCCCAGGTCACGCTGGCCCTCGGTGGCTTGATCGCTGCGTTCGCCGCCGACATCGCGGTCAGTCGCTCGCTACCGGCGGCCGGTCGCAGCGCGGTGTTGGGCGCGGTGGCCATCGACCGCCCGACGCTGTATCTGCAAGGCACCGTGGTGCTGGTGGCCCTGCTGGCCGTCATCTTCATCGCCGAACGCACCAACGTCACCGCGACAGCCAACAAAGTGAAGGTAGCCGCGGGAGTTTCCACGGCTTCGGGATTGGATGCCTTTACCCCGCAGGCATCAGCGGTCCCCGGAAGTGACGCCGAGCGTGAGGCCGAACGGGCCGGAGCCGCGCAGACCGAACTCTTCCCGCTGCTGATGCTGTCGGTCGGCGGCATGATGGTGTTCCCGGCGGCCAATGATTTGCTGACGATGTTCGTCGCGCTCGAAGTGCTGTCGCTGCCGCTGTATCTGATGTGCGGGCTGGCGCGTCACCGTCGGCTGTTGTCGCAGGAAGCGGCGATGAAGTACTTCTTGCTCGGCGCCTTCTCGTCGGCGTTCTTCCTTTACGGGGTGGCGCTGATCTACGGCGCGACCGGAACGCTGTTGCTGCCGGGCATCCGGGATGCGTTTGCGGCCCACGGTGATACCTCGATGGCATTGGTCGGCGTCGCGCTGCTGTCGGTCGGCCTGCTGTTCAAAGTGGGCGCGGTGCCGTTCCATTCGTGGATTCCCGACGTATACCAGGGCGCACCCACACCGATCACCGGGTTCATGGCGGCGGCCACCAAGGTCGCGGCATTCGGTGCGCTGCTGCGAGTCGTCTACGTCGCATTGCCGCCGCTGCACGAGGAATGGCGTCCGGTGCTCTGGGCGATCGCGATCCTGACCATGGCGGTCGGTACCGTGACCGCGGTCAACCAGGCCGACGTCAAACGCATGCTTGCCTATTCGTCGGTCGCCCACGTTGGTTTCATCCTCACCGGTGTGATCGCCGACAACCACGCCGGTCTGGCGGCGACACTGTTCTACCTGGTGGCCTACAGCTTCAGCACAGTCGGCGCGTTCGCCATCGTCGGGCTGATTCGCAACTCCGACGGCGTTGAGGACGCCACGCTGTCGCACTGGGCGGGGCTTGGGCAGCGTTCTCCCATTGTGGGCGTGATGCTTTCGATGTTCCTGCTGGCCTTTGCCGGTATCCCGTTGACCAGCGGATTCATCAGCAAGCTGACGGTATTCCAGGCCGCCGCCCAGGGGGGCGCCGTGCCGTTGGTCATCATCGGTGTGATCGCCAGCGGGGTCGCGGCCTACTTCTATGTCCGGGTGATCGTGCTGATGTTCTTCACCGAACCGACCGACGACACCCCACAGGTGGTCGCGCCCGGGATCCTGAGCAAGATCGCGATCGCGCTGTGCGCGGCGATCACCGTTATTCTGGGGATCTTCCCGCAACCGCTGCTCGATCTCGCGGATCACGCCGCACAGTTGCTGCAGTAGCCGTCTGACTCGCGGGCGCTCCCACCAACTCGCGGCGTTGTCACGCCCAACGAGTGATCAGCTCACGAACGGGCGTGTCGCCAGTACGTAGATCGCCAGCACCGCCAGCGGCGCCGCCAACGGTACCCACGGCAGGTGCAAGGGGAATGTCATCGCCACCACGCCCACGAGGGTAAATCCCACGGCGCCAACGAGTGTCGGCCAACTCGCCATCGCGAGCGCGTCCGGCATTCCGGCCGCGTATCGGGATACCAGGTAGGCGGCCGCGCACAACCCCGAAAGTCCTACGACTATGTAGGAGGGATCGGAGATCGCGATCGCGGTCACGCAGAGCAGCACGGCAACCGTCGCGGCGGGCCGGAAGACGATTCCGAGTGCCACCGCTGCCAGTGCCGTCATCCCGGCGCCCAGCGCCGGCCCGTGGGCGCCAACCGCGGCCAGCCCGACCATCAGCAGGCCGAATGCCATCGCCAGAGCATGGGCTCCCAGGCGCGCGATATATGACATGGCTACCCCCGCAGCCGTCCACGCACGCGGTGGCGGCGGTCCGGCATCACGCCCATCGACTGCTCCAGCGGGTGATCTTTCTGCCAGGAGACGATGTCGACGCCGATGGTCGCCATGTCGCGATACATGGCGGCCCGCTGCAACGCCCACAGCCGGTCCACCAGCGGGTCCTGTTCGCCTTCGAACGGTGAAGCATCGAGAGTGTCGACGGCGATCACGACATGACCGCGCTTGCGTAGATCGATCAGCGCCAGTGCGAATTCCGTGTCGAGCAGGGTGGAGAACGCGATGACGATGGCGCCGGCCGGGACTGCCGCACGCGGAGCCAGTGTGCCGGTGGTGTTTTCGAATCGATCGCCCGCAGCCAGCACGGTATCGAGGATCCGGTAAAACTGGCGCTGACCGATATCGGCGCCGAGCCAGCGCGGGCGATTGCCACCGAGCGCGACGATTCCGGCGCGATCGCTGTAGCGCAGCGCGGTCTGCACCACCTGTGCTGCACCGCGCACCACTCGTTCGGTGGCATCCGTCGCCGGGCCCGCCGGCTGCCGGTACCCGTCGATCAGCACCACGACGTCGGCGGCACGGTCGGTCAACCGTTCCGTCACGTGCAGCTGACCGCGCCGCGCGCTCACCGGCCAATTCACCGCCCGCAGTTGATCACCCGGAACGTAGGGCCGGATATCGGCATACTCGACGCCCGGACCGATATGCCCGGTCAAGTGAGCGCCGAGGCGGTCGAGCAACTCGGTTCGCGGGATGGGCGTCGACTGCGGTGGCGTCAGCGGAAACACGATCACATCGGCGGCATCGACGATCGCCGTCCCGGTGAGCAACCCACCGCGGGCCACCGCGTCGACCCGGGCGCAGATCGCGTATCGGCCCCAGCGCTGGCCCACGGCGGCAGCGGTTTTCGCGTGCGAAGAATCCGAATCGACAACCTCGAGCTGCAGGCCCTCGACGGCGGGAACCGTGAGCTCGATCGCCCAGGCATTGGTCACCCCGGCTTCCTCGGTTGCTGACAGCCTCACTCGCGCCGACTCCCCTTCGAAGCATCGCTGTGACGCCGGCTCGCCGTGCACGCGGATTTTCGGGACCGGGTGTTGCCAGCTGATCGAGCACAGCACGCCGAGCAGCGGCGCCGCGAACGCGATGAGCTGCCAATGCGCACCGATCACAGCGGCAACGAGGGCAACGCCACCGCAGGTCGCGATCGCTCGCGTCAATGGTGATGCGCGCCAGCGGAACTCAACTTCGTTCACGGCAAGCTCATGTGGTGCCCTCGTTGGTACGTGGCACCGGCAAGCGTCGCAACAGTTCTCCGACGACGTCGGCACCCTGAATCTTGCGCACCCACATCTCCGGACGCAGGGTAATCCGGTGCGCGACCGCCACTACCGCGAGCGCCTTGACGTCCTCGGGGATGACGTAGTCACGGCCAAGCAACAGCGCCCGCGCCCGGGCCAGCTGAACCAGGTCGAGCTCGGCACGCGGGCTCGCGCCGACGGCGACCTGCGGATGGCGGCGCGTGGCGGTGGCCAGTGACACCACATAACGAAGGACGTCCTCGTGCACCGTCACCTGCTCCACCGATTCGCGCATCGCCAGTAGGTCCTGGGCGTCGACCACCTGATTGACCGTCGGTTCGGCCGAGCCGCGTTCCAGACGGCGGCGCAGCATCGAGGTCTCGTCACGCTCGGAGAGGTAGCGCAGCTCCAACCGCATCGCGAACCGGTCCAGCTGCGCCTCCGGCAGCGGGTAGGTGCCCTCGTATTCGATTGGGTTGTCGGTCGCCAGGACGATGAAAGGCATTGGCAACTTGTGGGTTTCGCCGTCGATACTGACCTGTCCTTCGGCCATCGCCTCGAGCAGCGCCGCCTGAGTCTTGGGGGGCGTGCGGTTGATCTCGTCAGCGAGCAGCAGATTGGTGAAGATGGGTCCGGCCCGGAACGCGAAGTGGCCCGACTGCATGTCGTAGATCGTTGACCCGAGCAAGTCCGCGGGCAGCAGGTCCGGCGTGAACTGCACCCGGGTGAATCGTAGACCCAGCGCGGCGGCAAAGGATCTCGCGATCAGTGTCTTGCCAAGCCCGGGCAGATCTTCGATGAGGACGTGGCCGCGCGCCAGGACGGCGGTGAGGATGAGGGTCAGCGCGGAACGCTTGCCCACCACCACGCGCTCGATTTCGTCGAGCACCGCCTCGCAGTGTGCGGTGGTCGTACTGGCCGGCAAAGCGGCCGGCATCGCCGCACCCCCTGTCATACCTGCTCCAACCTGCGGAGGATTTCTTCGAACGCGGCCCGGCCAGGACCGGGCTGGTGGTCAGCGCAGCGCTCGATGTTGTTGGGATTGACCCATTCCCACAGTTCGGCTCCGAACAGCATCCGGCCGGTCGACTGAAAAGCCGCCGGGTCCTTGGCCATTCGTTGCCCGGTCGCGATTTCGTACCTGCGGGCAAGCATCGGCCGCAGATGCCGGTCCCAGTCGGTCCGGCTGGACTCGGACCAGCGGATCGTCGTCTCAGTGGTGGCCAGCCAGCGGCGCAACGAATCCCCGAGGTCGTCGGGGTCCAAATCGGCCGCGGGTTCGGTCCCCTGTCCCAGCAGCCGACGAATATTGAGCAACACCAGAGCCAGGGCGACACCCGAGGCGACCAACACCAAGGAGCGATCGTGCACGATCAACACCAACAGCTCCGCCCCGACGATGAAGCAAACCCCCAGAGCTATCAGCCTTTTCATACCGCACTCCGAAGTTCCGCAAGAACCAGGCGCAGCACCTCGACCGCGACGTCGCGATGCCCCTCGTTCATCACATGCGGGCTGAACCGTGCTTCCTCGAACAGGTTCACCAGCTGAACGGCGTTATCGATATGCAGCGCATGGAGTTCGACCGCGCGGGCCAGCACCTCGGTCGGTGTGTCGAAGTCCTGGGGGGCGGCTCCGGGAACATTCGCGAGCTCACGTTCCATCGCGGCATAGCAGGCAATGATCGCCTGCCGCGGTTCGCGCCCGCGATCGACCATCTCGGCCAGTCCCAGTTCGGCGGCTCGCACCAGAGATTCCGAAGGCCTTGCCGGCGGCACGTATTCGGCGCTGTTATCGGCGGTGGTGTGCAGCGTCGCGGTGCGCAATCGTCGCCGCGACATGATGAACGTTGCGACGACGAGGAGCAGCATCATCGCAACCGTGGCCGCCAGCAGAATTCCCAGCATGTTGCCGTTCTGTGGGGCCCGGTGCCGCGGCGTGGGTGCGGGCGTGTTTGGCGTCGCGCCGCTGTCCGGGGCGTGCTGCGTGGGAGGCGCACCGTGCGGCAGCGATAACCGGGCCAGCAGCATCGCGATCAGCAACCACGCGACGATCACCGCGAGTCCGATCAGCACCACGCGCCAGCTCGGCCGTCCTGCGCCGGTACCGAGCATCCCGGAGAGATCACCCGCCTTCGGTGCGATCGCGCGTGGATCCCGAAGCCGCGCGATGACCGCAACCGCGAGCATTGCAAGTGCCGCACTGAGCAGGACGACGACCAACACCAGCGCCGCTCGGCCGCCGCCTTCCGCGCGCGCCGCATGATCGCGGGCCGGAAGGTATCCGCGCAGGGCGGCGGCAACCACGATCAACAGCACGATGAGCGCAACGACGCGCCCTGTCGGCTTATCGGGCATTGGCACACCACTCGCCGGTTTTCCTATGCCGTTGCGGCACAGGCTTGGTTCATACTCGCACGTCGGGCGGGCGTGTGGCCAGGGATAGCCGGTATCCCGCGAGCGTAAGCACACTGCGAGTTTGGACCGGCATTTTCGCGGTGCGCTTACGCTCGGCGCGCATGCTTTTTCGCAGTGACGTTAGGCTCGCGAGTCCGGCACAGCAAACGGCCGGAAGCTGCCGTCGAGCACCTCGTGATGGCCGATGGTGCGACCGGTGACGGCGGCGGGGTCGACAATCGCCAATTGCGCTGCTGCCCGGGCAAATTCGTCTTCAGTTGCCGTGTCGTCGAAGTTGGTGGCGTAGTAGGACAGGCCGGGCGTCATGATCGGCTTCGACGGCGCCAGCGCGTTGACGGCGATATTGTGGTCGGCCAGGTCAAACGCCGCGCACTGGGTGAGATGCTCGAGCGCCGCCTTGGAACCACCGTAGCCAGGCAGGACACCGCCGCTGCGGTCCGGATAGGGTCCGTTGCCGGGCAGCCGCGAGGCCACCGAGGTGATATTGACGATCGAGCCGCCCCTGGCCTCGATCATGTCCGGGGACACCAGCTGCATCAACTCGTAGGCCGCAAACACCGCGATGTCGAAGTGGCGGCGAAATGCGGACAACGGGGTGCTGACGAACCCTGGCCAGCCGGGTTTGGCGGCGCCGGCCGGTCTGGCGGTCTTCGTCCGCGGCTGTCCACCGGGCACCGGCGGTCGGCCCGGAGCGGTGAAGGCCGCATTGTTGATCAGAACAGTGATGGGGCCCAACGCATCTCGCGCCTCACTCACCAGCCGGGCGACGTCGTCCCGGTCGGTCAGATCGGCGCGGACC
The DNA here is from genome assembly GCF_039023525.1 of Mycobacterium sp. 050272. Taxonomy (NCBI): domain Bacteria; kingdom Bacillati; phylum Actinomycetota; class Actinomycetes; order Mycobacteriales; family Mycobacteriaceae; genus Mycobacterium; species Mycobacterium sp. 050272. Next base: position 74,694 of record NZ_JBCHKV010000010.1, read on the forward strand.
GCCACCGCGCGCCCACCCGCGGCTTCAATGTCGGCGACCGTCTCGCCGATGGTTCCCGGCAGCCGGTCATCCCACACCTGCTCGGTGCGCCCGGCCACCGCGACCGCCGCGCCCTCGGCGGCAAGCGCCAGCGCGATCGCCCGGCCCAAACCACGGCTGGCACCGGTGATGATCGCCGTGCGCCCGGCAAGTCGCTGTGTCATCGCGTCACCCCGTGCACGACGATCGCGGTGGTCTGATCCACCCACGCCTCGTCCAGCTTCTGGTCCGGGCGCAACAGCATCCGCAGCATCGTCGCTCCCCCGATCAGCTCGATCAATCGGTCCGGATCGACATCGGGATGCGCTTCACCGCGATCGACGGCCTCGCGCAGCCGCACCTGCACCGCGGCGAACAGGTCACCGAAGCGCGACATCACCCGCGCGTTGAGTTCCGGATCGGCCGACATGTCCGCGACCAGCCCGGGCAGCGCGGCGCGCACCACCGGGCTGGTGAACACATCCCGCGCCGCTGCGATCATCATCCGCAGGTCGGCGGTGAAGTCACCGGCCGGCGTCTCCAGCGCGCTGGGCGCGGTCGGAAAGGCCGCTTCGTGCACCAACTCCGCCTTGCTCGACCACCGGCGATACAACGCCGACTTGGTAGTGCCCGCCCGCTCGGCGACGGCGGCCAGCGTCAAGTTCGAATAGCCGATTTCCACAAGCAGTTCCGCCGTCGCCGCAAGGATGGCAGAGTCAATACGCGGGTCCCTGGGGCGCCCGGCACCTGGGGCCTTGTCAAGGTCGGACGGGTCTGCTTTCATAACGCTACCTACCGTATCGTAATTGCCGCGAAAGGTCTCAAAGAATGGAGGCACCCCGTGGCCAATGAACCTGTGCTCGACAACGTCGACCGACTTCAGCGCTCCAGCCGCGACGTCACGACGCTACCGGCGGTGATGTCGAAATGGCTGTCCACGGTGCTGCCCGACGGCGCGAACCCCGAGGTCACCGTCGAAAGTGGGGTCGACTCGACGGGGATGTCGTCGGAGACCATCATCTTGACCGCCCGCTGGGACGAAGGCGGGCAGCCGACCGAACAGAAGCTGGTGACGCGGGTCGCGCCGAGCGCCGAGGACGTGCAGGTCTTCCCCACCTACCGGCTTGATCACCAATTCGATGTGATCCGCAAGGTCGGCGAACTCACCGAGGTCCCGGTCCCGCCGGTGCGCTGGCTCGAGCCCACCGGCGAGGTGCTGGGCACACCGTTCTTCGTGATGGACTACGTCGCCGGTGAAGTGCCGCCCGACGTGATGCCCTACACCTTCGGCAACAACTGGTTCGCCGACGCAGCGAAAGAGCGCCAGCGCGAACTCCAGGACGCCACCGTCGGCGTACTGGCCAAGCTGCACTCAATCCCTAACGCGGAGAGTACGTTTGGATTCCTGGCCGAGGGCAAGGGCGATACCGCGCTGCGCCGGCATTACAACTGGGTGCGGGACTGGTACGACTTCGCGGTGCCCGACATCGGCCGATCGCCACTGCTGGAGCGCACTTTCAGCTGGCTGGAAGACAACTGGCCGGCGCAAGTGGACGCGCGCGAACCCGTGCTGCTGTGGGGCGACGCCCGGGTGGGCAATGTGTTGTACCGCGACTTCCAACCGGTAGCGGTGCTGGACTGGGAGATGGTGACGCTGGGCCCGCGCGAGCTCGACGTCGCGTGGATGATCTACGCGCACATGGTGTTCCAGGAACTCACCGGGCTTGCCGGATTGCCGGGACTGCCCGATGTGATGCGCGAGGAGGACGTCCGCGCCACGTATGCGCGCCTGGCGGGCGTCGAAGTGGGCGAGCTGCGCTGGTTCTACGTGTATTCCGGCGTGATGTGGGCGTGTGTGTTCATGCGCACCGGTGCGCGGCGAGTGCACTTCGGCGAAACCGAAAAGCCCGACGACGTCGAGTCGCTGTTCTACCACGCCGGATTGATGAAACGTCTTATCGGAGAGGACCAGTAATGCTCGGACCGCTCGACGAGTACCCAGTACACCAGATTCCGCAGCCGATCGCCTGGCCCGGCTCCTCGGACCGCAACTTCTACGACCGGTCCTACTTCAATGCCCATGACCGCACCGGCGACATCTTCTTGATCAGCGGCATCGGCTACTACCCCAACCTCGGTGTCAAAGACGCGTTTGTGCTGATCCGCCGCGGCGACACCCAGACCGCGGTGCACGTGTCGGATGCGATCGACCAAGACCGCCTCAACCAGCACGTCAACGGCTACCGGGTCGAGGTGATCGAACCGCTGCACAAGCTGCGGATCGTCCTCGACGAAACCGAAGGCATCGCAGCCGATCTCACCTGGAAAGGCCTGTTCGACGTCGTCCAGGAACAGCCGCACATCCTGCGGTCAGGCAACCGGGTCACGCTGGACGCGCAGCGGTTCGCGCAGCTGGGCAGTTGGAGCGGACACGTCGTGATCGACGGCGAGGAAATCATCGTCGACCCCAACACCTGGCTGGGAAGCCGCGACCGGTCGTGGGGCATCCGCCCGATCGGCGAGGCTGAGCCGGCCGGACGGCCGGCCGACCCACCGTTCGAGGGCATGTGGTGGCTTTACGTACCAATGGCTTTCGACGACTTCGCGATCGTGCTGATCATCCAGGAGGAGCCCAACGGGTTCCGCTCGCTCAACGACTGCACCCGGATCTGGCGCGACGGCCGCGTCGAGCAGTTGGGCTGGCCGCGGGTCAAGATCCACTACACGTCCGGCACCCGCATTCCGACCGGCGCCACCATCGACGCGACCACTCCAGACGGCTCACCGGTCCACTTCGACGTCGAGTCCAAATTGCCGGTGCCCATTCACGTCGGCGGCGGCTACGGCGGCGATTCGGACTGGATCCACGGCACCTGGAAGGGCGAGAAGTACGCCGAACGCCTGACCTACAACATGACCGATCCGGCAATCATCGGGCGTGCCGGTTTCGGGGTGATCGACCACGTCGGTCGCGCGGTCTGCATCGAGGGCGACAAGCCGCCGGTCGAGGGCTGGGGCCTCTACGAGCACGGCGCCCTAGGCCGCCACGACCCGTCGGGGTTCGCCGACTGGTTAACGGTTGCGCCGTAACCTTTTCGCACTGAAAGGTCAGCGGCGGTACGCCGCGCCCGGGTGGTCGGCAGGCAGCAGCGGTCCCGTACCGCCCAGCCGTTCACGCAGCGTGGAACGCGCGACCTGCTCCGGCACCCGTCCGCGGCGGCGCAGTTCCGGCACAACCAGTTTCGCGAAATCCACAAAGGTGCCCGGCGTCGTCACGTAGGCGAGGTTGAACCCGTCGACGTCGGCCTCCTCGACCCAGCGCTCGAGTTCGTCGGCGACCTCGCCGGGTGAGCCCACCAGCAGCGGCCCGCGCCCGCCGATGCCGATCTCTTCGGCGAGTTCCCTTGCCGTCCAGGTGCGCTCATCGGTGGTGAAGGAGGCCAGGGCGGACCGGTTGGCGTCGGTCTCGCTGTAACGCAACGGGTCGTCGTCACCCAGCTCGGCCAGATCCACCCCGGTCCAGCCGCCGAAGAGCGCCAAAGCGCCTGTCGTGCTGACGTATTCACGGTATTCAGCTAACTTGGCCAAGGCTCGCTCGCGTGTCTCGGCGACGATCGGGGTCACCATGGTGAAGACCTTGATGGATCGCGGATCCCGGCCCAGCCCGGCAGCGGTCTCGCGCAGCGCGCGCACCGGGCCGCGCACGATCTGCGGTGTCGGGCCGGAGATGAACGCGGCCTCGGCGTTGGCGGCGGCGAATTGGACACCGCGCGGCGAGGCGCCGGCCTGGAACAGCATCGGCGTGCGCTGCGGAGACGGTTCGCACAGAAACGGTCCCGGAACCGTGAAATATCGACCTTTGTGCTCGATGTCGTGCACCTTGGCCGGATCGGTGAACACGCCGCGCACCGGATCGCGCACCACCGCGTCGGACTCCCACGACGCTTCCCAGAGTTTGTAGCAGACCTCGAGGTACTCATCGGCGATCTCATAGCGCTGGTCATGCGGAATCTGGGCGTCGAGGCCCAGATTGCGTGCCGCACTGTCCAGGTACGACGTCACGATGTTCCACGCCACCCGTCCGCCGGTGAGGTGATCCAGTGTCGACAACCTGCGGGCCAGCGCGTAAGGCTGCTCGTAGGTCAGCGACAACGTGATCCCGAAACCAAGAGTCTCGGTTACCGCCGCCATCGCCGACACCGCGGCGGTCGGATCGTTGACCGGGAACTGCGCGGCGTCTCGCACCGCGGCATCGCGAGACCCGCCGTACACGTCGTAGACGCCGAGTACGTCGGCGAGAAACAACGCGTCGAAGCCGCCGGCCTCCAGGACCTTGGCCAGTTCGGTCCAGTAGCCGAGTTCGCGATACCGATAACCGCGGTCCTCGGGGTGCCGCCACAGCCCCGCCGACTGGTGTCCGACACAGGCCATGTCGAAGGCATTGAGGTAGATCCTGTTCATCGTGCTCACTCGATTTGGTCCTCGTACGTTTCCCGTGCCGCGTAGGCCGCGGCGACCGTGATAGCCGCCAGCACCGCGAAATACCCCACGATCAACCACGGTCTACCGCCGCCGGCCACCAGCAGAGCCGCCGCGATCAACGGCGCGAAGCCTCCCGACAGCACGGCTCCGATCTGATAACCCAGCGACGACCCACTGTAACGCAGCCGGGTGTCGAAGAGTTCGGCGAACCAGGCGGCTTGCGGACCGTACATCGCGTCATGAACAACGTTGACGCCGAACACGATTGCGAGCACCACCGCGATGGCCGACCCGCTTGCGGCGGCGACGAAGAACAACGCCAGCGCGACCACCCCGGCCAGCGCGCCGAACAGATACGGGGGCCGGCGACCGATTCGATCGGACAACAGTGCCCAGCATGGCGTGCTGAGCAATCCGAGTGCCGACGATATCAGCACCGCGATCAATCCGACGCCGCTGCCCTTTCCGAACGAATCCTGCAGGTAGGTAAGTGAATACGTGGTCAGCAACACAAAGAGTGCAATTTGGGACATTCGTAACCCGGTGGTGATCAACACATTACGGGGCTGGCTGCGCAACACCTCCAACACCGGCAACGTCGAGAGGTCGTTGCGCTCTTTGAGACGCTCGAAAATGGCGGCGTCACTGAGCCGCAGCCGGATGAACAGCCCGATCCCCACCAGAACGGCACTGAACAGAAAGGGTATCCGCCATCCGAAATCCAGGAACGTGTCGGCGCCGCACACCTTGCGGGTCAAAAAGAAGATTGACGTCGCCAGCAACATGCCGGCCGGGGAACCGAGCTGAGTGAAGCTGCCGAACAATCCGCGGCGCCCGGGCGGTGCATGCTCAACCGAGAGCACGGCAGCGCCTCCCCATTCGGCGCCGACCGCGAGTCCTTGCAGCACCCGTAACGCGGCCAGCAGTGCCGGTGCGGTCACCCCCACCGCGGCGTAGGTCGGCAGCAGCCCGATCGCGGTGGTGACGAGCCCCATCGTCAGCAAGGCGGCTACCAGAACGGCCTTGCGCCCCAACCGGTCTCCGAAGTGACCGGAAATCACGGCACCGATCGGTCTGGCGCCGAACCCGGCCGCGTAGGTGGCGAAGGAGGCCAAAGTGCCCGCTGTTGACGAAACATGAGGAAAGAAGAGCGGTTTGAACACGAGCGCGGACGCTGTCGCGTAGAGGTAAAAGTCGTACCACTCGATTGTGGTGCCGATCATGCTGCCCAGAGCTACGGTTCGCAGCTGTGGTCTTGTATTGGCCGTAGCGGCCGGCTCAGTGGCGATCACGTGATCGCAGATTAGGCAGTTCGCCGCCGCGGGCATACGGTTGCCATCGCCGTGATGTGAACGTCCTCTACCGCGGGCGTGTCACCATGCGGTTGACTAGGGGGTGTGACGATGGCGTCGTGGACTGTCGATGTTGTGGTGGTCGGCGCGGGCTTTGCCGGTCTCACCGCGGCGCGGGAGCTGACGCGACAGGGTCACGACGTGGTGGTGTTCGAGGGTCGCGACCGGGTGGGCGGGCGTGCGTTCACCGGTAGCGTCGCGGGGTTGCCGGTGGATATGGGCGGCGCGTTCGTCGGCCCCACCCAGGACGCGGTGCTGGCGCTGGCGGCCGAGCTGCAGATCCCGATTACGCCTACCTACCATGACGGCAGGAACGTCATCCAGTGGCGCGGCTGGACGCGTTCCTACCACGGCACCATCCCCAAGCTTTCGCTGACCGGGTTGCTCGACATCGCCCGGCTGCGTTGGCAATTCGAAAGAATCGCGCGCAGCATTCCGGTCGATGCACCGTGGCGGGCGCAGCGCGCCCGCCAGCTCGATGAGGTGTCGTTCGGACAGTGGTTGCGTTCGGTGCGCGCCAGCGCCTCGTCGCGCGACCTGATGGCCATCATGGCCCGGGTGACCTGGGGATGCGAACTCGAGGACGTGTCGATGCTGCACGCCGCGCGCTACATCCGGGCCGCGGGCGGTCTGGACCGGATGCTCGACACCCAGGACGGCGCCCAGCAGGACCATTTCCCCGGCGGCACCCAGCAAATCGCCCGGTCGGCGGCCGACGAACTGGGCGCTCGCGTCGTGCTGAATGCGCCGGTGCACCGCATCGAACGGCACGGTTCCGGCGTGACGGTCACCTCCGATGCTGGCACGGCCGACGCCGGGTTCGTCATAGTCGCGATTCCGCCGGCTCATCGCGGGGCCATCGAGTTCACTCCCCCGCTGCCCGTCGAGTACCAGCATCTGGTCGAGCAGTGGCCGCAGGGCCGGCTCAGCAAAGCTTTCGCGGCGTATTCGACACCGTTCTGGCGAGCCAACGGACTCTCGGGACAGGCGCTCTCCGACAAGGGACCGGTGTTCATCACCTTCGACGTAAGCCCGCAGGCCGATGGGCCGGGAATTCTGCTGGGCTTTGTCGACGCCCGCGCGTTCGACTCACTGCCCAGCGACCAACGCCGCCGCGACACCTTGCGCTGCTTCGCGTCGCTGTTCGGCGAGGAGGCGCTTGCGCCACTCGACTATGTGGATCATCGTTGGGGCACCGAGGATTTCGCTCCGGGCGGGCCGACCGCGGCGGTGCCGCCGGGGTCGTGGACGCGGTTCGGGCGCTGGCTGCGCGAACCGGTCGGACCGATTCACTGGGCGGGCACCGAGACCGCCGACGAGTGGACCGGGTTCTTCGACGGCGCGGTCCGGTCCGGTCTGCGAGCGGCCGCTGAGATCACCGCCCTGCTATGAGCTGATCTGCGCGACCGGCAGGGTGATGGATTCGGCCAGTGACCGCAGCTGGCCGGTGACCTCGCGGTGGTGCTCCAACATCGAGCAGTGACCGCCGGGCAGCTCCACCAGGCCAACCACGTTGGGCGCGGTGCGTGCGATCTCGCGGGCCGCGGCGATCGGTGTCAGACGGTCCTCTTCGCTGCCGATGACCAGGGTCGGCACCGTCAACCCGGTCAGGTCGAGGTACCGCGACCCCAGGGATTCGACGAGCATCCTCGTGCAACCGCCGCGCCCGGCCGCCGGTGTCCGCGCGAACAAGTCGTGGATGAGTGTGGCGGCACTCGGGTCGGCGTCCTTACCGACCGCGAGCATCGCGATCAGGCTGCGAGTGGCCAGCAGAGCCGGACCTGGAATCGGGACCCCACCGAACAGGTTGATCAACCCGCGCGCGGCGAGCGAGCGCGCCGGCGACAGCTGCCCCGGCACTGAGAACAGCTTGACCTGGCGGACCAGGTCGCCGGTGGTCGTGTTGATCAACGCCACCGCATCGGCGCGCCGGTGGACCTTGTGGCGGTAGCGGGCCGACCACGCGGCGATCGTGATCCCGCCCATCGAGTGCCCGGCGATGACGGCGCGCTCATGTGGCGCCAGCGTCGCGTCCAACACGCAATCCAGGTCGGACGCAAGGTGTTTCAGGCTGTATCCACCGCGGCGCGGAACCCCGCTTCGGCCGTGGCCGCGATGGTCGAACGCGATCACGCGGTATTCGGTGGCCAACTCCACGATCTGGTAGGCCCACGCCCGGATCGCGCAGGTGATGCCGTGGGTCAGCACGATCGGGTAGCCGTCCGATGGCCCGAATACCTCCGCGTGCAACGGGGTGCCGTCGACCGCGCGGACGGTCAGCGTGCGGCTCGACGGCAATACGTCGGGCAGCGGGTCAATCACACGTGTCGTTCGCCGAGCACTCATCGCCAGCTCCCCCCGTCGAACACGGCCGCGTCGCCGCACTCTGGATGCAGCGATCTTATAACGGCACGGGCGTCCAACTATGCAATTTCGGCCAAACCCGCGCGCCCGGATCACAGCACACAGTTCGCCGCTAACTGGCAAACCCCGGCACGGCGCCGGTTACGGTGTGAGAGGCTGACTGTCATGTCCCCGATGTCCCGTCGGGCGGTGCTCACAGCAATGATGAGCGCGGTCACTGGCGGGCTACTGGCTGCCTGTGCATCGAGTGAACATTCGGTGTCACCACCACCCCCGCCCCCGGAGATCAAACCGGACACCGGGTCGGTTCTGATCGTGGGTGCCGGCATGGCCGGCTTGGCTGCCGCGCGCCGCCTGGTCGACGCCGGATGGCCGGTGCGCCTGATCGAGGCCCGCGATCGCATTGGCGGTCGTGTCTATACCAACCGCGACTGGGGCGTGCCGATCGAGATGGGCGCGTCCTGGATCCACGGCACCGCCAGCGACCCGATGATGGAGCTGGCTCACGACGCGCACGCCGAAGTCATCCCGACCGACTACTACGGCTGGGCGAAGCTCGCGGTGGATCGCCGGCTGCCGGCAACGGACTACGACGCCGACTCCTGGCGCCAGTTCGTCGAACGGGCCTGCGATCGGGTCAACGGCGGCAGCCTGGGCGCCGCCGTCGACGCCGCGGCCAAGCGCGCGGAGCTTTCGGGTTCGGATCGCACCCAGCTGGCATTCTTTGTCGCCACCGAGATCGAGGACGAATACGCGGCCGGCGCAGACCAGCTCTCCGCCACCACATTTGACACCGGCGACTACGCCGACGGCGACCAGGCCGTCATCACGAACGGCTACGACGCCCTGCCGAAGCTGCTGGCCGACGGACTTCAGATCGTCCTCGGCACGCCGGTCACCGCGATCACTCGACGCGACAGCTCCGTCACTGTGCACGCCGGAAACCAGTCCTTCGAAGGCCCCGCTGCGATCGTCACCGTTCCCCTCGGAGTGCTCAAAGCCGGTGCGATCGCCTTCGACCCCCCGCTCCCCGACCAACACGCTCGCGCCGTGAACGCCCTGGGATTCGGTGTGCTGTCGAAGACCTTCTTCCGGTTCAACCGGCGAACATGGAAGACCGACAACGCCTTCTACCTCTTCATGGGCACCGACCCGGGCGCGTGGGCGCAGTGGTTCACCCTGTCCAACAGCGCCGGACCGATCGTGGTGGCCTTCAATGCCGGCGAACGCGGCCGGGCGGTGGAGGCGTCCTCGGCAGCCGATGTGACCGCCCGGGCGCTGCCGATCGCTCACCAGCTGTTCGGCGACGACGTCGCGCCGGTGCAAGTCCGGACCTCGAATTGGAGCACCGACCCGTATGCGCGGGGCAGTTACTCATTCCACGCGCCCGGTTCCGGGCTCGACGACCGCCGCCGCCTGCGGGACCCGATCAGCGATCGGCTTTACCTGGCGGGTGAGGCTGCCGACACTAAAAACCCGTCCACCGTTATCGGGGCCGTGGCCAGCGGGCGCTATGCCGCCGACCAACTGATACGCCGGCTTAAGAGCTAGCGCGAAACATTAAGTTGCTCAGGAGTTTTCCAGCTCCAACTCGGTCACGTTGCTTCCGGCGATCGCGGCTAGGTGGACGCCGCATTGGAATCGCGCGCGGTCACCGTCCAGCTGGCGAGCAGCCGCAGCGCCTCGTCAGAAGGTGAATCGGGTTCGGCTGTATAGCCGATCAACGACAGCCCACCGACGCTGGCGATGTCGAAGACGTTGTAGGTCAGTGCCAGTTCGCCGACCTCGGGATGCCGGAATCGCTTGGAGCCGTGGCGATGTGCCTTGACGTTGTGCGCCGCCCAACTCGTGCGGAAGGGCTCGCTGCGCGATCCGAGCTCACCGACCAGGTCGGTGACGGCCGGCGAATCGGGGGCACGCGCCGCTTCGGCCCGCAGCAGCGAAACGACGTCGTCGGCTTCGCGGTCCCACTCCGGGAAAAAGTGCTCGGCCGCGGAGTCGAGAAACATGAATCGAGCCAGGTTCGGTGTCGCCCTGGCACGGGCGAAGACGGGTGCGTACAGAGCGCGCCCGAGCGTGTTGGCGGTGACGACATCGAGGTGGCCGTTGATCACGATCGCGGGCGCGGTGACCATGCTGTCCAGCAATGCCTGCACCCCTTCCGGGACGGTTCGGCCCGCGGGCGCTACCGATCGGGTCCGGGCGCCCTTGCCGGTGACGGCGCGAACCAAGTCGAACAGGTGAGTTTCCTCTGCTTCACCGAGTCGCAGGGCGCCGGCGACCGCATGCAGGACGTCGTCGGAGACACCGGCCACATTCCCCCGCTCTACCTGCGTGTAGTAGTCGATGCTCACGCCGGCCAGCCGAGCCACTTCCTCGCGCCGTAGCCCGGGCACCCGGCGACGCCGCCCCGGCGGCAGGCCGACCGCCTCGGGGGTGATCCTCGCTCGTCGCGACATCAAGAAGTCCTTGATGTCCTTGGCAACGTCCATCTCTGCTGGATACCCCGCCGGCGGGCAAACATCCATATGACATTACCGACCATCGGTCTTGTATACCGACCACTGGTCGGTTATGTTCTCACCCATGAAGGTAGCAATGAGCCAGCCGGATCCATCGCAGTTTCGTACCCGGATGTTCGCGCGCGCGTTCGGACCGTTCTTTCTGATCGTGCCGTCGATCGTCGCATTTCGCGCGACCTCACAAATGCCCGTACTGCTGGACGAGTTCAGCCGAGATCCTATGTGGCAGTGGGCACTTGGGGCGCTGCTGCTGATGTGGGGCAGCGTCATCGTCGCCTTTCATCAGTATTGGCGAAGTGTCGCAGCGGTTTTGGTCTCACTGCTGGGGTGGTTTCTGGCGATCCGCGGAATACTCATCCTGGCGATTCCCGACGTGTACGACTCGGCCGGCAAGTCGCTGCAGGAAAATGCCATACCGGTAGTGCGCGCCATCTTCGGCGCCATCGCATTGGTCGGCCTGTACCTGACCTACGTGGGCTGGATCGCGAAGCCCACCGTGGCCGGACCACTCCGATGCCGCGAGTAGTTAAGCATCCCGACGTACGCCGTGCCGAGATCCTGGATCGTGCCGCGGCGCTGTTCGTTGCGCGCGGCTACGAGAACGTCAGCCTCAACGATCTCATCGCCGACGCCGGTGTCTCCAAAGGCGCTTTCTACCACTGGTTTCCGTCGAAGGATGCGCTCATCACAACGCTGGCCGAGCGCAGCGCCCATGCGCAGCTCGCTGCCATCGAAGAGGCGACAGCGCGTTGCGACGGCAACGCGCTGGACCGGCTCAACACACTGCTGCGGGCCGGTTTCGACGTGAAGATGCAGACCGGCACACCCGAGCAGCTGGCAGCGATGGTCTCGCTGCTACGGCCCGAGAACGCGCATCTGTACGGGCGCATCGTCACGGTGAGCGAGCAGTTGACGCAACCGCTGCTGACGCGGTTGATCTCCGACGGAGTGGCCGAGGGCATTTTTCACACCTTCGACCCCGAGGGTGTCGCCGACATGATTCAAGGCCTGGCCGCGCGCCTGCACTCCAACGTCATCCAGATCGCCGACGCCAATGATGAGCCCAGCAGGCAACATGCCATCGATGTTTTGACCACCAGGTTCCGCTTGCACGCGGTGGCCGCCGACCGGATTCTCGGGCTACCCGACGGCAGCATCATCGCGCTCAGCCGCGCGCAGGTCGAGACGATGGTGGCGGCTTTGCCGCGCGATTACTGAGGCGTGGATTGGGCATAGGTGATACATGACGGCTAACCATCCCCCGCAGCAGAGACAGCGTTCGACCGCCGACACCATCGCCACGATCACCATGTTCGTGCTCGCCGGGATCGCGGGTGCGCTGACCATCACGTTCTCCTTCTTTTTCGCGATGGCGACCGACTCGTGCGCGGGCAACCGGTGCGACACTTCGGCGCTCGATTGGGCCTATGTGGTGACGTGGGGCGGCGTCGGCATCGCGGCCCTCATCGCCGTCGGCGGCGTCATCCTCGCGGCGGCGCGCAAGCGGGTCATGTGGGTGTGGCCGACCACTGCGCTCATCCTGATCATCGTCGCGGTCGTTATCGGCTCACAGCTGGCCAACTCGGTGGCCCCGCATCAGTGATGGACGCCCGATAGCCTTGCGCTACCCAGCAACTCGGCGGGTTACTTCTCGAGCGCCTTCGCGCATGCGTCCAGGATTGCGAGGAAACTCCCGCGCAGCAGTCGGCGGCTGAGCGCTTCCAGCACTTTTCCTCCGGCCGCGGCCGGATGGGTGTAGTTGGTCAGCCAGTCGACGTGGGCCCCGTCGCCCGTGGCCGTGAACGTCAGGGTGCCGCCGTCGTGCTGGAACGGTGGAATCGACTTGACGATCAGGTAGGTGTAGCTGTGCGGCCGGTCATAGGCCGTGAGTTCCTCGCGGAAATAGGTACCGACGCCGATCACCTCGCGCAGCGCTCCGGGCCCTGGGCCAGTCGTGCCTTTGGCCCAATACCCCTTGAGGGCCAACGGTGCAGCGGCCAAATTGACGGGGTCCGCCAGCCAGTCGAAGACCTGCTCGAGTGGCGCGGCGATCGTTCGTTCCACGTGGATCTCGACCATCTGAGCTCCCGCCCGGCAGTTACGACATTGACCGCACGCCATGCTAGCCGCGGGTCGTACCGGCGCGGCATCGCGCACTCGGCTGGCAACGGCAGCCATCTTTGCGGTGACGCACGACGCCGCGATCGGTGCCTTAGAGAAATCATAAGGTGATTTTGCTGGTACCCGCTTCAGTTGGTCACGATTTGGTCACGACGTGCGGGTACTGACTGCCTGGGCGTGACCAAGCCGAGAACTGCCGTCGATCCAAGCGTTAGCTACACGCGCGATCGGTAGGTTGCCCACATCATCCTTAGCTACCTTGGATTTCGGGGAGTCGGGAGTCCCCGCGAATCAATTCGGATCGATTCGAAGGAAACACTGATCATGAATTTCAGCAGTATCGTCGCGCGCCGGCGAGTCGCGGGCATGAGCGCGGGCTGCCTGCTCGGAGGAATGGCCCTGGGCCTCGTCGCCGCGCCGTCAGCCACCGCCGCACCCGACTGCAGCCCCGCGGGTGTCAACGCCACGGTTTCCTCGGTACAGGGCGCGGCTGAGCAGTATCTCGCCGCTCACCCGGGCGCCAACCAGGTTGTCAGCGCAGCCTACGGACAGCCACGAGGGGAGGCCGCGTCCAGCCTGCGCGGCTACTTCACCGCGCACCCGCAGGAGTATTACGACCTGCGCGGCATCCTGGCGCCGATCGGCGACACCGAGCGCCAGTGCAACGTGTCCGCCCTGCCGGGCAACCTGGAATCGGCCTACCAGGAGTTCATGGCCGGCTAACTGCGCGCATAACGACCCGCCACAACGCCGTGGCGGGCCGTTTTGTGTGGAAGCCACGGGACTGGAGGTGATGATGCGGGGTGCAGCGCACCATCGCGGTCCAGGATGCCGACGTGGTCCGCGCGGTGCGCTCGCTGATGCGACGCCGCGGCGGTAGTGAACGATTACTGGTGTACCGCAACGCATCCGGATGGACAGATATCCGCGCCGAGGACCTCAATACCCGATTCAAAGAACTCGTCGGCGGCGAATTCACCGTCAAGGACCTGCGCACCTGGCACGGAACAGTGTTGGCGGCCGCCGCATTCGTCGACGCGGACCCGCCCGTATCCCAACGCGTGACCAAACGCGTTGAGGCCGCGGTGATGAAGGAGGTCGCCGAGGGACTGGGCAATACTGCGCGGTGGCACGCGGCTCATACGTCGATCCGCGAGTCGTCGTCGGCTACGAGCAGGGACTCACCATCGCGACGGCCGCGCAGCGCGCCGAGCGTGCGCGGCCGCCCGACGCGGCGCAGGAGATCCTCGAGAAGGCGACTCGTATGCTGATTCGGCGAGTAGCCAAGGGCGACAGGGTGTCTCGGTCGGCGCTGGCTAAGCCCGTCAGGCGGTTTTCCGTTGAGGTTCGTGTTGGCGGGGTGCGCCACGATAGTGCTGACGCCGCGCCTGTATCCGGTCGTCGACGAGCTGAAGTGCCTCGGGAACCGAATCGACAAGCGGCAGACCGTGGTTGGGGACCACGCGGGTGAGACGATCCAGCCGTGCGCCGCTGACCACACTCCAGTGGAGGCGGGCGCGCCGGTGTTCGCAGTTGAGCACAAGGAGCGTCCGAAAGCCGCTCATGCCAAGGAAATCCAGCTCGCTGAGGTCCAGGATCAGAGGAGCTTTCAGCTGCGAATAGCGGCGGATAGCGCCCCCCACCAGGTCGGCATTGGATGCGTCTATTTCACCGTCCACGCGCAAGACGGTTGCCAAGCTACGCGTATGCACATGTAGTTGCGCCCCAGCGCAATCGATCAGATGGCGGCAGCGTGGTTGCCCACGAAAATCTGTTGCATATCGAAAAGGTAAAGCAGTCATGAAAAGTGCGCCCATCTTGAGTGGATTGGCGACAGGGCGGTGACAACGATGTCCAGGTGGCCCCGAAGAAGTCGGCAGCTGTGGACTCAACCTGACCAGAGCCTAGCCGCAATACTCGAGTCCCGCATGTTCGGGTGACGGCACGCACTCATGTGCAATATCAAAATGGCAAGCCACGCAGTAGGTTTCTCATTCAGCTGCCATATTAACGATTCGCCGCGCGGCGTGGTTATCCGTCAAACGAAGTTGATTCGATGCGAATCACAGGCTAGCCGGATTGCCGCAACGTGGTATGCGGGCTCTGGCCGTAGGTCTGCCGGTACTGCACCGCGAACCGACCGGTGTGTACGAAGCCCCACCGCTGTGCGATCTCGCCGACTGTGGTCGTGGAGCGGTCGCTGGATAACAGGTCCAAATGCGCGCGGTGCAGCCGAACGC
Source organism: Mycobacterium sp. 050272 (assembly GCF_039023525.1). Classification (NCBI taxonomy): domain Bacteria; kingdom Bacillati; phylum Actinomycetota; class Actinomycetes; order Mycobacteriales; family Mycobacteriaceae; genus Mycobacterium; species Mycobacterium sp. 050272. The sequence continues at coordinate 89,793 of NZ_JBCHKV010000010.1, forward strand.
GCCGCATGTATCGCGTCGGTGTGGTGTCGAGTTGGTGTTTGAAGAGGTATTGCACCGCCCTGGGCGTCAGGCGCAACGCGGCCGCGACATCGTGGATCCCTACGTCGCTCGACGCGTTTCGGTGGATGAATGAAACAGCGTCTTTCAGTGCCTCCGGTACCTCCGGATCGCTCAGTACATCGTTGTCCGCGGACAGGGTGGACGGAAAACACTCGAGCAGTGCGGTCGCCATTACGCCGGCCGCCGATGCGGCGATCAGCGGTTGACCCACCGTATCCGCCGACGACAGGGTAGCCGTGACGTAATCCATTGCCCGGTGCCAGGCGCGCGTGGCGGCAACCGAGCGCGGGCGCGGGTCCAGGAATCGGATCTGCTGCGGCAACGGCGCATGGTGGCCGGCGGCGACCTTTCGCAGCACGTCTTCTCCGATGCTTACGACATCGAACTGCGCGGAATTGATGTGCAGCACACAAGGCATACCGTCAGCGACGAGCACCGGGCACTCGGGCTCGCTGGACGAGGCTATGGCGGTGGATAACGAACCGGCACGGGGTTGGATCACGAGAACGGATGTCGCCCCGGGAATTTCGCACCTGACCCGGCCCTGAATCAGAACCTCGTCGAGGTGCAGCGAGCCGGTATCGCAACGCCGGTGGGTAAGCGCCGATCCTCGGTCGAGACCCATGATTTGCCAACCCGGTGTGTAGGCGGCGGCAAAGAAGCGACGCGCCTGGGCCGGATCGAACGTGCGAAATTGCTCGTGTCGAACTGCGGTCGGCCGTGCCAATTTTCCAGGGTCACGGGCCGCCCCGTAGTCGGCGTTGCGCGATTCGGGCGATCCATCGGAGACGTCGACGGACTTCTCGGCGACGCTGGTCATGACTTCGCCGTCGGTGTTGTGAACTCACCGAAAGACTGCACACCGGTCACCGTGTGACCTCTTCCATCGCCTTCGCCTGCCGTCCCGACGGCAGGCGTCCCGCACTGAGTCTCCCATAAATGGCCAGGGAGTCCAGCGCAATCCGATTCCACGTATAGCGGGACATTGCCCGGTTTCTGCCTGCCGCGCCCATGCCCTCACAGCGAAACCGTTCCGCGGCAAGCATTCTCAAAGCGGCCGCCAGTTCTTTGGGGTTGTCGTCCGACAACAGATGGCCAGTCACATCGGTGATAACGACATCATTGAGCACACCGACCGGCACGCCGACTACGGCGACTCCGCTCGCCATGGCCTGCAACGCCGCCGTCGCCCGGGGCGCCTGGCGCGGTGTACAGGCGAGGACGTCGATGGATCGCAGCAACATCGGCAATTCGCTACCGGGAACGGGGCCGAGGAACCGCACCCGGTCGGCCACTCCCAACTCGGTGGTGAGCCGTTCCAGCTTCGCGCGCGCCTCGTCGTTTCTGCGGTTGGTCGGGTCGGTTTCCGCGACCACGATCTCAGCCGCCGGGACCCGAGGCAAGGCCTGGATTACGAGGTCAAAACCGTTACGCAGCAGAGGATTTGGCGCCAAACACAGAATGCGAAAGACATCGGAGCGGTCAAACGCCGGACCCACCGGGGTGTAGCGCTCGACATCGACACCCCCGGTGAGAACCGACGCTCGCTCCCGTCCGTGCCGCAATCTGGCCACCGTCTCGAGTTCCGAAGTGCTCTCGACGGTTACCCAGCCCGCGTTGCGTGCCAACAACGGCTCCAGGCGCTCACGTACCGCGTCTTCGCCCGTCCTGGCCTCAGGTGTCCTCGACGCACCGAAGCCCTGGAAAGTCTGGACTGTCAGCCCGCCGCTGCGTCGTGCGGCCAGCTGAGCCGCCAATCCGCCCAGCCAGCCGTACGCGTGCACGATGTCGGGTGGCTTGCCTGACCACTGCCGTTCGAGTGTGGCCGCCCAATCCCCGACGAACGGCAAAACGTCGGTCGCCGATCGCACTGCGCCGGGACCAACGTGCACCGAAACGATGCGATAGCCCCGGTCGGGCCGCTTTTGCTCGATGCGCCGATCACGTTGCCGCACGTAGACGGTGACGTCGCGTCCCAGAGCGGTCAGCGCGCTGCTGAGGTGCGCCGGGTCGTCACCAACGAAGTCGTCGCCGATAACGATCGCGATCTTCACGACAAAGTCCTTCCGTAGCCGGTTCGAACTCGCCAGTACTCCACGCGCGGTGCACCGCGGCGCCGCGGCGCCCGCGACAGGGGGCCGTACCCAGATAAATGTCGGCCCGAACTCATAAGTCCCGGCATTTTCGCCGGCCGGCGAACCACTTCGCCTCGCGGATACCTGCGGACTGGAAGCTGCGGCAGTACCGGCGGTGGGAGGAGACTAGAACCTATGACAACCGGCGAGCGCCGTCCCGGGGTCGCAGTGGTGGTGTTGGTGGCCTCGGCGGGTGGCTTGGACGCGTTGACGACGGTCTTACATGACCTGCCGGCTGATTTCGGCGCGGCCATCGTCGTGCAACAACATCTCGGTGGACAGTCCAGCGTGCTGCCGACGATTCTGCACAGGTCGACAGACCATCGGGTCAGCTGGGCACGCGATGGACAATTGGTCCAGCCGGGCGAAGTGATCGTGTGCCCGCCGGACACGCACATAGAACTGTCGTCGGGCGGCTCCTGTCGGCTGCGCACGATGGGATCACTCAGCGAACACCGCTTCGACGTCCTATTGGCATCGGCAGCCAAGTCATACGGACCGCGGGGGCTGGCGGTGGTGTTGTCGGGCTCCGGCAGGGATGGAGCCAAGGGGGTCGCGGCGATGAAACGGGCTGGCGCCTTCACCATCGCCCAGAGCCCGGAGACCGCCGAATACCCCTCGATGCCGATCGCGGCGGCCAAGGCCGGCGCCGACCTGGTTTTGCCGCTTCACGCCATCGGCGATGTATTGGCCAGCATCGTCGAGGGCGCGCCGCCACCCTGCCCATCCGTCGAAGCCGCGGCCGCAGGCTCAATGCCGGGTATCGACGACACCACTCCGGCGGAAAGAAAAGCGAGGAAAACAGGTGAAATGACCGGCGCACCGTCCGGCGGACCTCCCCAGCTGTCCTGGAACTGCACCGCCAATACCCCGGCGGCTCGCGCCGAGGCCGCCCGCCGACGCGCCGCCGAACTCCAGCGTCGACGTCAGGATCTGGCGGCAGGGCTTGGCGCCACGGCACAATCGGTGGCTATCGCCCGACGCCGCGCCGAAGAGTCACTGCGTCGCGCCGCGCAAGCACAGCAGGCCGCCAAACATGCTGCAGCCGACCGGGCAACCGGTAACTAAGGCCGCTGCTCGCTTAAAACCTCCATCAGAAGCAGTGCCCCTCCGACGGCCCCATCCCCCGAGCGAAATGACGTGCACGTCACCCGAACCCGCGCCGCCCGGCCACGCCGGTTGACCGCGTCTAGCACGGTTTCACCGAAGCTGTCCGGGTCGACGAACGCGTTGCCGATCAACGGCCGCACGGTCTCCAACGGGAGCCCAATATCCAGCGACGTCAGCCTGGTGCCGGTCGTCTCGTCGGCCCGCAACCCCCAGAGGTCCTCGCAGCCCCGGTTCCACACCACGACCTTCATCCCGCGGTCCACCACTACCATGCCCAGCTGCATCGAGTTGGTCAGCGAATCCAGGAAATTCTTCGCGTCGTCGAGTTCCAGGCTGCGTTCCCGCAAGGTGTCGTTGATGGTGTGCAGTTCGTCGTTGGTGGACTGCAGCTCCTCGTTCATGGTCTCGAGTTCTTCGTTGGTGGACTGCAATTCCTCATTGGTGGTCTCGAGTTCCTCCACCGTGGACTGCAGCTCCTCGTTCGTCGTCTCGAGTTCCTCGTTGGTGGACTGCAACTCCTCATAAGCCGCCTCCAGCTGGCGGTTGGTCTGCACCACCTTGTCCAGCAGGGCGCGCGTCGCGGTGACGTCGAAGAACACGATCGAAACCCCGAGCAGGCCGTTCTCGGCGTCGACCAGAGGATTGACGTGGATCTCGAACCACACCGTTTCGGCGCCGGGCCGCTGCCATTTGACGTCCGGAATCCGCGCCGAACGCCGCTCGACTTTCGCCTGCTCGAGGTAGGCGCGCAGCTCGACGGGCCGGTAAGAGACTTCGAGATCACGCAGCAGCCGGCCGATGTCGCGAGCCGACAGGCCGAAGACACTCTCGGCCTGCTGGTTGATCATCGCCACGGTGTCCTCGCCGGTGACCACGATCTGCGCCACCGGGCTGGCCCGAAAAGCTAACTCGCGCACCGTGGTCAAGCCCGGCAAGTCGCCGTGACGATCGTAGAACGCCGCCGCCGGGTCGTAGCGATCCACGCCGCCATGAGTACCGGCCGCCTTGCGAAAGATCCGATTCTTCAGGTTCAAGGGGGTGAAGCGGTCACCGTGGCTCAACAACATCTCGGCGTGCCCCAGGAACAAAGTGCCCTGCGGGCCGAGCGCGAAGTGTAAGCGTCCCAGCACATTTCGCTGAGTCTCGGCATTGAGATACATCAGGGTATTGCGGCACACCAACAAGTCGACGCGGGAGATGGGCGCATCCTTGACGAGGTCGTTGCGGCCGAAAATGACTGCGCGCCGCAGATCTTTGTGGAATACGTAGCGGCCGTTGACCTGATCGAAGTAGCGCGCCAGCATCTCCGGTGGAACCGACTCGACCGCTTTGGCATCGTAGGACGCGACACGAGCCTCGGCGAGCGCCTCCTCGTCGATATCGGTCGCGTAGATCTTGACCCGCTGCCGGAATTCGTCGGCCCCAAGCGCATCGGCCAAGAGCATGGCCAGCGTGTACGCCTCTTGTCCGGATGCACATCCGGCGCTCCATACCCGGAGCGGGTCGGTGGGTCCCCGCTCGGCAAGCAGCCGCGGAATGACCTCGGCTCGGACGAACTCCCAGGCTTCCGGATCGCGGAAAAACGCGGTGACGTTGATCAGGATGGTATTGAACAGCGACGCGAATTCGTCCGAACTGGCTTGCAAGACATCGAGGTATTCCTCGTAGGAGCTGTGGCCGGCGTGTTCCATCCGATGACGGACGCGACGCATCAACGACGTTCGTTTGTAGCCGGTGAAGTCAAATCCACGAGAATCCCGCAGATAGCGCAGCAATGCCTCAAACGACTCATCGGTGATGTCGCCCATGGAAGTCCCTCGAAGATCGACTGCGTCAGGACTTGAACACTACTCGCGGTGCTAGAGCTCGTTTTCGCGACCGACCAGTGCCCAGACCGTCTTGCCCGACGACGTGGGCGTGCTGCCCCACGCACGGCACAGCGCGGAGACGATGGACAGGCCCGAAAGGGTCGCTGTGCCGGATTCGGTTTCACGCCGGCCCGCCGGCTGCAGGCTGTCGTCTTCCACTGCGACCGTGACGGTGTCTCGATAGCTCTCGACGATCAGCACCGGCGCGCTGTCCGTATGGTCGAGGACATTCTCGACGAAGACCGTCGCCACCGTGCCCGCGACCGGAATCAGATGACTCTGGGCCCACGCGGTCAGCCACTCGGAGATCAACGCGCGGGCCAGACCGACACTCACCGCCCGGGCGGGAAGCTGGGTTCGCGCCCGGCGGCGGCCATCGAACGACCGATCCAGCGCGGCGTCGGCCGCGGCCTGGTGGTCGCCGTACACCGGCACGTACCGGGAGACACCGTTCGTGCTGATCGCGCGCCGCGACCGAAGGCTTTCACATACCAGCAGAATCGGCACGTCGGGCCAGGTGCTGACATGCCAGCGAGCGCTGGTGAACACCGACCACGCGGATTCGGCGGGTACCGAAAGGTTGTTGACATCGACGATCACCGCGCGCGGCTCGTCTAGGGCGGCTTTGATCACCGCATCGCGCAGGGTCCGGTAGGTGGTGCCGTCGAGCACTCCACCGATCGTCATGACCGCGACATCTCGGCGACGTTCGACGTCGACGTGGACCGATGACTCAACCACCGGCATCACCACGGTCATCGGTGCGGGCACTGGTGGCCATCAGTCGTTCACCGAGCACGCTCAGCGCGCGTTCGGTTTCCTCGGCCTGCGCGGTGTACCGGCGAAAGAGCGGACCGTGCCCGGCGCTGTCGGCCAGTTGCCGGGCCAGCTTGGCTTTTTCCTGCAGACTGCGCAGGGCGATCCAGAGCGCACCCTCGACTTCATCGTCGCGAGCGGCCAGCAACGCGTCGGGCGTCCAGGCGTGACCTACTCGGCAACGAAAGTGTTTCTCCCCGACCGCAACTAGTGATCCATTGCAATCCGGGCAGGTGTATCCCGACGCCGGACCCAAATCTTGGGCATCGAATTTCGTCGAGAATCGGGGCGTCATCGCGATGCGATTTTCGAGCTCGATCCTATGGTCGGGCTCCATATTCGGCTCCGTGATTTCACGATCCGACAGCGCTTTGAGCACTTCGCCGATGCCGGCCGCCGCAGCCTGTTGATCCAATACACCGGCGTCCTGCGCTTTTCCGGGCAGCGACGGGAATAGCGCATCATCGAGCGACTGGCCGATGGTGATTCCGCCGCGCGACCGGATCGCGTCCAGCCCGAGGACGCCATCGTCGAGAACACCCGACAGGAGCACCCCGACCGCGCGCGGCCCGAACGCCAACGCGACCGAGCTGAACAGCGCATTGATCGCCGGTCGATGACCGTTCTCGGTCGGCCCCTGTGATAGCACGACGCGACGCTCGTCGACGAGCAAATGACGGTCAGGCGGGGCCACGTAGATGTGGCCCGGTTCCAGCGCTGCGCCATTCTCGGCGTTGGCAGCGGGCACGGGTCCGCTGCGGTCGATGATCCGTGCCAGGACGCTCGGCGCGCCGGCGGGAATATGCAAGGTCATCAAATACGCGTACGGCAAGTCCATCGACAATCCGGAGGCCAGCCTCGACAGTGCCTCGACGCCACCCGCCGAGGCGCCGATGGCCACCACACCGCGCAGGCCGTTGTCGGTCGCTTGACTCACCATTTTCGACTACCCCGCTCCCGGGTAGGTAACCGCAGTGGTGACGGGCAGGTGTTTCGGGGCCTTGGTTTCACCGCGGTCAAGCCGGGAATTCTGCCGAAATTATTCCATCGATGACAGGAAGGTGACCATCGTGCCGAACCCGTCGATCAAAAATGAGAAGATGTATCGCGAGCTGCGTAAGCAGGGCAACTCCGAGGAAAAAGCGGCACGGATCTCCAACGCCGCCGCCGCGCGGGGCAAGTCTTCGGTCGGCCGCAAGGGCGGGGTGTCCGGTTCATACACCGACTGGACGGTGCCGGAGCTCAAGAAGCGCGCCAAAGAACTTGGTATGTCCGGCTATTCGGGCCTGACGAAGGACAAACTGGTCGCCAAACTGCGCAATCACTGAGCGCCGGCGTTCAGCCGGTGAGCCCGAGCCGGCCGGCGAGTACCAAGAAGGCCACCGCGTAATCGTTGTCGGCGGTCTGCGATCTGATGCTGCCCCAGTCGAGCCGCTCCCGGATTGCGCGCACGTGCGGTAGTAGCTTCGCGAAATCGCAGTGATGCTCGTTGAGGGCACGCAACTTCTGGATCAACACCATGGTGGGCGGCAACACGGGCATCCCGATTGCCAGCACGTCACGCTGCTCGGCGAAATCCAGGGTCGCCGGCTGCACCGGCTCGCCGTTCACGCGGTGTAGTACGTCTACGAAAGCCTCGCCAATGCACGCCTTGAACAGCCAATCCTCCGGCGGGTTTTCGATCGTGAACCCGGCGTCGCGCAGCGTGGCGGCCGCGGCGGCCACGTCGGATTCGGCGACTACCAGATCGACGTCATGGCTGGGTTCAGGTGCGCCGTACGCCCATAAGGCGTAGCTGCCGGCCAGCGCAAAGCGCGGACCGTTCTCCTTGAGTGCAGACGCCGCGCCACGCAACGCCTCGCGCAGTTGCGCCGAGCCGCCGTCCGATTGGATGGGTGCTGCCGTAGATGCCATGTGACTAGGTGATACCCGGCCGACCACGCGGGCAACCCGATTGTCATTTGTTTAAACAGTGGCGAATTGGGCAATCGCCAGGTATGTCTGTGCAGTCGCCTCGCAGCTACGATCGTGTCGTTGTAGTGGTCCCCGCTCACAACGAGAAGGCGCACCTCCCGGCGTGTCTGCGTGCGGTGGTGACCAGTGCGCTGTGCGTACCGATTCCGGTGTCCATCGTCGTCGTTCTGGATGCCAGCGACGACGACAGCGCGCGGCTGGCCGGCGAGTATGGGCCCGATGTGCACTTCATCAGCGTCGACGCTCACAACGTGGGCGCCGCGCGGGCGGCCGGCTTCGGCTATGGCCGCTCGCTGTGTCGCGATGACGACGAGTGCTGGTATGCCACAACGGACGCGGATAGCCGTGTCGACCCTGGTTGGCTGATTCATCAGCTCGGCGTCGGTGCGGACATGGTTCTGGGCGTAGTGCGTATCACCGACTGGCGCGAGCATTCGCCCGACACCGCGGCGCGCTATACCCAGGCCTACGAGTCTCGTCTGAGCGACCAGCACGATCACATTCACGGCGCAAACATGGGTTTCAGTGCCCGCGCGTACTGGCGGCTCGGCGGCTTTCGCGCACTGGCCTGCGGGGAAGACGTCGACCTGGTGGAGCGATTCAAAGCTGTCGGCTACCGCATTCACCGCGATACCGATCTGTCGGTCATCACCTCGGCACGAACCCAGGCCCGCGCCCCGCGCGGATTCGCCTACCAATTACGGCAATTGGGGAGAACGGCGGCGGGAGATCACGCGTGACGGCGGGGTTGATCAAGCACTGGCTGGATTCCGGACGACTCGAACTGCCACTGCCCGCGTCGGGACGCACGCTGGAACGCTGGCAACGTCTGGCCCTGCTCGCTGAAGAAGACGTCGTTGCGGCCCGCATCGTCGAGGCTCACGTCGACGCCGTTGCGATCCTCGACGAATTAGGCGGCAAGCCACCCGATCTCGGCCAGTTGTGGGGGGTGTGGGCCGCCGAATCACCCGATGCGGTGGTGACGGCCACCAACGTCAGAGGGGCATTCGTGCTCAATGGCACCAAGGTGTGGTGCTCGGGCGCCGGGTTCTGCACTCATGCCCTGGTGACCGCCCGCCTGGATGACGGCGAGCGCGGTCTCTTCGCGGTCGCCGTCGTCGACCCCGCGGTCAAGGCGTTGCCGTCCACGTGGTGGAACGCCGGGATGGCCGGAAGTGACACCCGGCCGGTGCAGTTCACTAATGCCCAGGCCGTTGCGATCGGTGATCCCGGTGACTATCTGAGCCGGCCCGGCTTCTGGCATGGCGCCATCGGCGTGGCGGCATGCTGGCTCGGTGGTGCGCGCCGGGTTGCCGAGCCGTTATACCGCTGTGCTGCAAGCGAATCAGCCGACGCATACACGTTGGCACATCTGGGTGCCGTCGACGCCGCGCTGGCGGCCGGCGAGGCGATGCTGAGCACCGCGGCAGCCCAGGTCGACGCCGACCCGTTCGACCGCTCCGACAGCGCCGAACTGCTGGCGCGCCGGGTGCGGGCGATCGTTGAACACGCCGCCGACGAGGCGATCACCCGCACCGGCCGCGCGTTGGGACCCGGCCCCCTGTGCCAGGACGGCCGACATGCCCAGCGGGTGGCCGACTTGAGCATCTACATACGGCAAAGCCACGCCGAGCGGGATCTGGCCGCGCTCGGGGAGCTTGCGGGCCAGCGGCGCTGAGGGTGACGTGAAGACACTATCGACTAGTAACTGCGCCAGGTTTGCGGCCAAGCCGCTGACCCACAGCGGTACACCGGCACCAGTATGGCTGGCCGCGCTCAACGACGAACCGCTGGCGCCACTGGATCTCACCGAGTGCCCGGGGCTGGTCGTCGTCGCACCCCACCCCGACGACGAGACACTCGGCCTGGGCGCCATGATCGCCCAGTTGGTCGCATCTGGCGTCGACGTTCAGGTCGTGTCGGTCAGTGACGGCGGCGCGGCGCACCCCGGGGCGACGCCACTGGACCAGAAGCGCATGGAGGCCACACGGCAGCACGAATTACGCAGAGCAACAAGCATTTTAGGAATCCCCGCACCGGTGTCGCTCGGCTTGCCGGACGGCCAGCTGGCCGACTACGAGGACAAGCTCGCCGAATTGCTTGTCGAGATCCTCGACCGGGCCGGCGTGCGACCCTGGTGTGCCGCCACCTGGCGAGGTGACGGGCATCCCGACCATGAGGCGGTAGGCCGCGCCGCCGCCACGGCCTGCGCACGCACCGACGCCGTGTTGCTGGAGTATCCGATCTGGATGTGGCACTGGGCCATTCCCCACGATCCCGCGGTGCCGTGGGATCGTGCGCATTCATTACCGGTGCCCGCTTGGGCGGCGGCCCGCAAACGCCTTGCCGCGCAGTGCTTTCGCAGCCAATTCGAATCGAGTCCCGGCTCGCCGCCCGTGCTGCCGACCTACGTCCTGCCGCGACTGATGGCCGTGGGCGAGGTGACGTTCCGCTGAGTGCTCGCCTACCCGACGCCTATTTCGACCAGATGTATGCCGACGCCGACGATCCGTGGCAGTTGTCGACACGGTGGTACGAACAGCGCAAATACGCGATCACGCTGGCCATGCTGCCCAACCGCCGCTATCGGCATGCCTTCGAGCCCGGCTGTTCGATCGGTGCGCTGACCGCGCAGCTGGCACAGCGCTGTGACCATGTGACCGCGGTGGATGTGGCCGACGCCGCGGTACGTAGTGCCGATATGCGGCTGCGGCAAGCGGGGTGCCGCGACCGGGTGACGCTGGCCCGGTCTTCTCTCGATGAGTCGTGGCCGGCCGGCCCCTTCGATCTGCTCGTGCTCAGCGAAATCGCCTACTACCTCGAAGCGGAGACGCTCGCCGCAGTGTTGGCCTCCGAACGCGTTCGGCTGCAGAACGGCGCGAATGTTGTTGCCGCACACTGGCGCCACCCAGTGGCCGACTATCCGCTTGCCGGTGATGCGGCCAACGCCATCATCGCGCGAACACCGGGCCTGACATCGCTGGGCCGCTACCAGGACCGTGACGTCGTCATCGAGGTCTTCGATACCGGCGACGGCCGCTCGGTGGCGGCTCGCGAAAAAGTGCCCGGAGCCCAGTAGCGGGAAATCGGAAGCTGAAAGTCTATGCGCGTAGCGACCTTCAACATCCTGCACGGCCGCACCGTGGGCGACGGGGTCGACCCGCAGCGGCTACTGGACTGTGTGCGCCGCCTTGATCCCGACATATTGGCGTTGCAGGAAGTCGACTGTGACCAGGAGCGGTCCTCGCGCGCCGACCTCACCGCATTGGCAGCCGAAGCGATGGGAGCAGTGGAACACCGATTCGTGGCCGCGATCTCGGGCACGCCAGGCGCGACATGGATGGCGGCCACCGGCGATGAACAACCCGGGACCGCTGCGTACGGAATCGCACTACTGTCCCGATTCCCAGCGGCCAGTTGGCAAGTCGTGCGACTGCCAAGGATTCCAATGCGGTTTCCGATGTACCTGCCCGGCCCCGACCGGGTGATGGTCGTCGACGAAGAACCTAGAGCGGCGGTCATCGCCCGGCTGGACACACCATTGGGTCCGCTGACCGTGGCCAACACGCATCTGTCCTTCGTGCCCGGCTGGAATCGGCGCCAATTACGCCGCCTGATCGACGATTTACGCGGATTTCCCGGTCCGAGGCTACTGACCGGTGACCTCAACATGACGCCACCGGCAGTGCATCGCTGGTCGGGGATGCGGGCGCTCGCGACGGCCGACACATTTCCGGCGCATGCTCCGGACCGCCAGCTCGACCACATCCTGACCGATGACCGCAACCTGTGCGGCACCACGACGCAGACCGAGCCCATGCCGATCTCCGATCACCGGCCGCTGGTGGTCGACCTCGATCGTGGGTGACTGATTATCCGCCGTGAGCAACCGTATCCGGCCCGCCAATCGCAATGAGTCGCCGCCGGACCCGCTTGATGTCTTCGGGCGAGGGCATTTCATGGATGTTCCGGGTGATCTCCACGCCGATATCGGCGTCATCGATCGGGCACCCGCGCACCGAGAGTTCCCACGCGATTTCGCAGACTTCGTCCTCGGAGACGCGGCGCGGCAGCAGAGCCAGCAGCGAAAGGTAGCCAACCGGCGGCGCGCAGGTGGGGTACCCGTTTCGTAGAAAAGTGAGAATGCTCGACATTCGATGGCCCATCTCCCACGACCTCACTGTCCCCGGCGCGGCCCGACGTCCGCGGTTCCTGCCAGGGGTAACCCGGCGTCGAGGGTTGAAACCATCGACCGGCAGTTCGTTGCCGATACCGTGCACGACGCGCCAAATGGGGCCGGCCCACCACTGCGCCGGCCCCACTCGAGTCTGGCGAATTACTGGTGCTCTTTTTGGCGCTCTTCGGCGGCCTTGGCGCCGCCACGCGCGGCATCGGCTTCGGCTTCCTTCTTTGCCGCTTCGCGCTGAGCATCGGCCTTGTCCTGCTGGGCCTTGCCCTCTTCTACGACGTCGTCGCGACCCACCAGGGTCCCGCCGACCTCTTTGGCCTTGCCCTTGATGCCCTCGACGGCTCCTTTGATGCCTTCTTCTGGACCACTGTTCTGATCGCCCATAGCTCGATCCTCCCTCTCGGTGTTGGTGAGCTTGCGCTCGCTTAATCGCGGATGGATTGACCAACTCGTCTGAACTGGCGCGAGCGGCGTGACCACACAAGCCATCTGCCATTTCGATCAATTCGTCCGCACATTACGAATTCCCGCCACATCGCGCGCCAAACGGATGCGGCGAAATCCGATCGGTCTCGCCTGGTCAGCGGGCTGATGGGAGCCGGCCCAATTCGTCCGTTTCGACAGATGTTTCGCGGGTACCGCAGTCCTGCCCGCCGCGCGACCGAAAGTAGGTGCCGCCACGACCACCGTCGCTGTGATCGGAGCCACCGGCACGGCCGGCTCCCGCGTCGCCGCCAGGTTGCGCGGTCGCGGCGTCGCGGTGGTCGAAGCCTCGCGTGGTGGTGGCGTGGACCTCCTTACCGGGCAAGGCCTCGCCAATGCACTCGATGGCGTCGACGTCGTCATCGACGTGAGCGACCCGGTACCCGACCATGCGCACGCCGATATTGTGCACACACTCAACGCCGCATATCACAACCTGGTAATGGTATGTGGCGCCAAGGGAATTCAGCGATTGGTCGTGTCGACGATCGCCGGCATCGAGGACCCCGTGTTCGACGAGTTTCCCTACTTCGCCGCCAAACGGGCCGCGCACGATGTTGTGCTCGAAGGGTCGGTGCCGGCCACCATCGTGAGGTCCACGCAATGGTTCGAATTCGCGACCAACCCGGCCGCGGTGGACTTCGACGACGGTCACGTCGTTGCCCAGGACTGGTTGATTCAGCCGGTCGCGGCCGACACCGTCGCCGACGTGCTTGTCGAGGCCGCGCTGGGTCAGACACGTACCCCGCGCACGATCACCGGTCCGGAACCCATCCGGTTGCCCCGACTGGTATCCAAGCTGCTTGCCGCGCAAGGCGATGACCGCGCGGTACGCGTCGCAGCACCCGAACTCGACGCGCTGGCGACCGGAGCGCTGTTGGCGCCCGGTCACGCGATAGTCCTTGGTCCGGGTGTCGATAGCTGGCTGGACGGCGTGACACTCGACGGCCAGGCCGGGGCACCGCGAGTGGCGGCCGCCAAGGATGTGAGCCGACCGGACAGCTAGTCCTGTTCGGAGGAATACCTTCGACCATCCCGGGTATCACGCAACGGGGGTATGCGATTCCGCACGCTCACGCGCATTGCGGTACCGGTCCAAGGCGTCCAAACGATTTCAATGTCGAGCGGCAGCGGCTGTGAGGAGGGAATCTGATGTCCAAGATGAAAGTGGGTGACTACCTGCTGGAGCGGCTGCGCGCGTGGGATGTTGAACATGTCTTCGGATATCCGGGCGATGGGATCAACGGAATCCTCGCCGCATGGGGGCGCGCCGAAAACCAGCCGAAGTTCATTCAGGCGCGCCATGAGGAGATGAGCGCCTTCGAGGCGGTCGGCTACGCGAAGTTCACCGGACGGGTCGGAGTGTGTATCGGTACATCAGGGCCCGGTGCGATCCATCTTCTTAATGGCCTCTATGACGCAAAGCTCGACCACGTACCGGTCGTGGCCATCGTCGGACAGACCAACCGCAGCGCCATGGGCGGCTCCTACCAGCAAGAGGTCGACCTACTCAGCCTGTTCAAAGATGTCGCCAGCGATTACGTCCAAATGATTACTGTGCCAGAACAATTGCCCAATGTGCTCGATCGCGCCATCCGGATTGCTATGACCGAACGCGCCCCGACCGCGGTGATCATCCCGGCCGACGTACAGGAGCTGCCGTACTCGGCGCCCACCCACGCCTTCAAAATGGTGCCGTCGAGCTTGGGTATCGAGTGGCCGGCGACCTCCCCCGACGATGCCGCGATCGCGCGTGCGGCCGCAATCCTCAACGAGGGCAACAGAGTTGCCATGCTGGTCGGCACCGGCGCGCGTGGGGCACGTGACGAGCTGATCGAAGTCGCCGAACTGCTCGGGGCCGGCGCGGCCAAGGCTTTGTTGGGCAAGGACGTGCTTTCTGACGAATTGCCCTGGGTAACTGGGTCTATCGGCTTGCTCGGTACGCGCCCGAGCTACGAGCTGATGCGCGACTGTGACACCCTACTGACCGTGGGATCCAGCTTCCCTTACAGCCAGTTCCTGCCGGAATTCGGTCAGTGCCGCGCCGTGCAGATCGACGTCAACGGCAAGTTGATCGGAATGCGCTACCCCTATGAGGTCAATGTTGTCGCCGACGCGAAGGTCGCCCTGCAGGCGCTGATCCCGCGCTTGATCCGTAAAGAGGATAGGTCCTGGCGGGAGACCATCGAGAAGAACGTGGCGCGATGGTGGGAAACGATGCAAAAAGAGGCAATGGTCAGCGCCGATCCGATCAACCCGTTGCGACTGTTCGCCGAACTCTCCCCGCAGCTGCCCGACGACGCGATTGTGACCGCGGACTCCGGATCGGCCGCCAACTGGTACGCGCGAAACCTCAAGTTCCACAGCAATATTCGTGGTTCACTGTCGGGCACTCTCGCCACCATGGGCCCAGCCGTTCCGTACGCGATCGGTGCGAAATTCGCTCACCCGCAGCGACCTGTGATCGCGTTCGCCGGAGACGGTGCGATGCAGATGAACGGCATGGCCGAACTGATCACGATCAAGCGTTACTGGCAGGAGTGGGATGATCCACGCCTGATCGTGGCGATCCTGCACAATAACGATCTCAACCAGGTTACGTGGGAAATGCGGGCCATGGGTGGAGCGCCGAAATTCGTGGAATCCCAGACACTTCCCGACGTCGACTATGCCGCGTTCGCCGCCGGCTTAGGTCTAGGCGCAGTGGCCGTCAAAGACCCTGAGGAGCTCTCGGACGCTTGGCGTGACGCGTTGGCCGCTGACCGTCCTACTGTGCTCGACGTCTACACCGACCCGGACATGCCGCCGATACCGCCGCATGCGACGTGGGAACAGTTCAAGGCGACCGCCGCCGCGGTGCTGGCCGGCGACGAAGACCGGCGGGGATTCATCAAGGAGGGCCTGATAACCAAGGCCCAGGAATTCCTGCCGCACAAGAACAGTTAATCCCGCCAGCTATGAATGCGGAGATCGCCGAACCGTTCACCACCCAGTTGGTACTGAGCAACCAGCTGAGGTCTGAACTCGGCGACACCCGCAGTAGATTGCGGGCGGTGGTCCAGCGCAGTCGTTCCGCGGTGATCATCCACGCGGGCGGCGAGGTCGACGCGTTCAACGAGGAAACCTGGCGACGATTAATCGGCGAGACCGCCAACGCGGCGCCCTCGCCCGGATCATTCGTCATAGACCTCAACGGATTGGGTTTCATGAGCTGCTGCGCATTCGGTGTGCTGGCTGCTGAGGCGCGACGATGCCACGAGCGCCGCATCGCTTTGCGCCTCGTCAGCGGGGAGCCGCGGGTCAGACGCTTCGTCGAAGCGTGCGGGTTCGACAGCCTGCTTCCGATCCATCCGACGGCCAGTGCCGCGTTAGCTTGCTGACGGCATACCTGCTGCCCGGGCTGCTCACCGACCAACATGATCGGGGCGTTGGCCGTACCGTGGCCGAAGACGGTCTGGGTGGCCTTCTCGAAAAGTGCGCACCCCTGGCATCTTTCGGCTGCTGCCGCCAGCGAACGAAGCGAACGCTTCTCGGGCAAGTACCGCTCGGCGCCCTTCTTTGCGGCGATCATGGTTGCTCTCAGGCGACGAACTGCCGGACGAAGCGGCGTTGGACCAGCTCGTCGAGAGTCGATTCTTCGCACGACAGGAAGTAGCCCAAGGACGTCATGCCCCTGGGCGTACCCCTGCCTACCGAGCCGAAACGGGTCAGCCCTTGCCGATAATGGCGTCGCGAGCCCGATCCAGCATGGCCGCGAACGGGCCGGCGACCAGATTGGCCACTTGCGACTCGACCCCGGCATGCGGCCGGGTGGGCGCGATCGCTTCGGCAAGCTTGGCGGCGCGGCCCATGGTTTCAAGCTCGTGACTGCTCAATTCCTGGCCCAGCCGGGCGAACTCGTCCTTCTCTTCGTGTTCGGCGTGCTCCAGGACGGCGTCGCGAAGTCCCGTCAGCAGCTGGGTGAATTCCTCGCTGTCGACGTCGAGCTTTTCCAGCTGCTGCAGGACGGTCTTGGCCTCGTGCTCTTCCTGCAGCCGCTGCCCCACCACCGCTTCGCCATTGGCGATCTTTCGCTTGGCGCGCGGGTGAACGATTTCTTCCTCGACGGTTTCATGCACGGCGAGCAGTCGCCGCAGCTCGACGAAATTCTGCTCACGTGTCTCCCCCTTCGCCGCAAGCGTTTTGGCGAATAGAGACTTGATCTGCTCGTGCTGACTGGAAAGAAAGTCGACGACGTCAGTAGGCGTCGTGATGGCACTGTCAGCCATAGTGATGTCCTCCCGAAATATTCCGGTTGTCACGCGCGGGCTGTTTCGCGCGCTCCCTGTCGCCTACCCACCGACCAAATCACCAAACCTGCCGGCCGGTCAGGCCAGGTTGTGGACACTGCGGCGCCGCGGCTGACGTCACAACTACCGATGGCCTAGCTCCCGGTACTACAGTCTGGGCAGGATCCCAGACTAAGGAGGCCGCGACGAACCCTCAGGATCCGTTCGGACACAATCCCTTTAGCCCGGAGTCGCTTACCTACGATCCGCTGGGCCGCGTTCCGTACGGCCCGCCGCCGGTCGGACCGCCGGTCTTCTCGCCGCCACCCCCGCCGCCGCCGCAGCCCGTCAACACGTTGGCGACGTTGTCACTGGTGTTCGCGTTCGTGTTCGCCCCCATCGGCGCGCTTCTCGGGCATCTCGGCCTCGCCCAGATTCGCCGCACCGGTGAGCTCGGACGTGACCGGGCACTTGTTGGGTTGTCCCTGTCGTATGCGTTCGTCACGCTGACCGTCGTCGCGCTGATCGGGTGGGCCACGCTGTCCACGCTGTCCGTCTCGCACCCCCGACAGAGCGCCGCGCCGGCAATCACGGCGACCCCCGGCACCACCACCGAGACGCCGCCGCCACCCAAGGTGGCACCGGATGACGTCATCAGGCTGCTGCCGAAGCTGGATGCCCTGAAAAGCCTTACCAACGACCAGAACCTGGAGGCCGGCCAAACCTGGGATCGGCCAAGTAAAAGCGATACAGACGCGACAATCGATCGGCCGCAGTGCTGGGGCGCCGTGATGCCCGGCGCCCCGGAGGCCTACGACCTCAAGGCCATGCTGCGGTATCGCGCGGAGGCGTTCGCCGATACGCAAACCCTGTTGAATTCGATCCAGGTGATCCAGGCGGTCATGGCGTTTCGTGATTCGCCGACCGCGCAGACACAGGGCACGAAGCTGGTCGACGGCTGGCGCGATTGCGGCGGGGCACCGGTGACGCTGACCGCCCGCGGCGGCCCGATGTACACGTTGTCGCTGAGCCCGCCCGCCGATGCCGGCAACGGCATCACCACGATGGATCTGGCACCCAAGGGCCTCAAGGTGCGATTTGTTCGGGCGGCGGCGGCCAAAGCCAACGTCGTGGTCGACCTGTATGTCGTCAGCCTCGGCACCACCGATGCCAGCGGCCCCCGCCAAACGGCCGTGAGCATCGTCAACTACATCCTCAACAAGATCCCCGACTGACCATCACACGTGCCCGCCTGGCCCAGTACGGTGAGCACATGAAATATCTCGACGTCGACGGAGTGGGCCGGGTCAGCCGGATCGGGCTGGGCACCTGGCAATTCGGCTCGCGAGAGTGGGGTTACGGGGACGAGTACGCCGCCGGCGCCGCCCGCGACATCGTGCAGCGATCGCTGGCGATGGGGGTGACGCTGTTCGATACCGCCGAGGTCTACGGGCTGGGCAAGAGCGAGCGGATTCTCGGCGAGGCGCTCGGCGACAAACGTGCCGAGGTCGCGGTGGCCAGCAAGATCATGCCGGTCGCACCGTTCCCGGCGGTGATCAAGCAGCGCGAGCGGGCCAGCGCGCGGCGGCTGCAACTGGACCGCATCCCGCTGTACCAGATCCACCAGTCCAACCCTGTCGTCCCCGACTCGGTGATCATGCCGGGCATGCGCGACCTCATCAACAGCGGTGACATCGGCGCGGCCGGCGTCTCGAACTATTCGCTAGAGCGCTGGCAAAAAGCCGATGCCGCGCTGGGCTGTCCGGTCATCAGCAATCAGGTCCACTTCTCGCTCGCCTTCCCGAAGGCGCTCAAGAAGCTGGTGCCGTTCGCCGAACGAGAGAACCGCGTCGTGATCGCCTACAGCCCACTGGAACAAGGGCTGCTGGGCGGCAAGTACAGCGTCGATAATCGTCCCGGCGGCGTCCGTGCGATCAACTCGCTGTTCGGTACCGAAAACCTGCGGCGCCTCGAGCCATTGCTGCAGTTGTTGCGCGATGTCGCGACGGAAGTCGACGCCAAGCCGGCCCAGGTTGCGCTGGCCTGGCTGATCAGCTATCCGGGCGTGGTCGCCATTCCGGGCGCATCCAGCGTCGAACAGCTCGAATTCAACGTGGCCGCGGGCGACATCGAGCTGCCCGTCGCGTCTCGCGACGCACTCACCGAGGCGGCCCTGGCGTTCCAGCCGGTGTCGCCGGTTCGCTTCGTCACCGACCTGGTGCGGGAGAAGCTCACCGGTCGCTGAGCTAGGACTGATTGGCCTCGGCGAAAGCGGCCGGGCTCGACGGCGCGCCACGGGCGACGACCAGCGGCATCGACGTCGACGAATTGGTGCGCAGGATCGTGTGGACCACGTCGATCAGGTCTTCGACCGGCATCAACTTGCCCGGCATGCAGCCGCGCGAGACCCAGAGCGGGTAAGCCTGCATGGTCAGGTCCATGTCCCAGCCGGCGTTCATCCCGGTCGCCGCCTCACCCTCGCCGCCAGCGCACTCGCCCACGATCAGGTTGGTGAACCCGACGTCGGGATGTTCGGATCGCCACGCCTCGACGAGTCGTTCCAGCGCCGCTTTGCTGACGCCGTAGGCGCCGAGCCCAGGCCAGGGCGGACCGTAGGGGCCCGCGTCGGAGGACAGGTACACCACCTTGCCCGCCGACTCGGTGAGGTGGGTCATCGCCGCCGCGGTCACCAGCGACGCTCCGACCACGTTGGTGTCGAAAATCCGGCGCCACGTCTGCGCGTCGGTGTCGACCATGCGGACAAGTGGGCTGATGGCGGGGGTGTAGACGATGTTGTCGATGCCGCCGAAAGCGTCGGCGACCGCACCGATGGCCGACCGGCACGAGGCCTGGTCGGTGATGTCGCATTCGACGGCGATCGCCCCCGACCCGGCCTCCTTGGCGGCGGTGTCGAGGCGCTCACGCCTGCGCGCCAGCAAAGCGACCCGATCGCCGCGTTGGGCGAGCCCGATGCCGATACAGCGCCCCAGGCCACTCGACGCGCCAACCACCACTGTCCGTGACATATTTGCCCTCTCCTGTAACGCAAGACGCTGTCGCGAAAAACCTACCCGATGCCGTCTGGCGCGCGGCGGCAGCTCGCTGCCTAACTCTGCTGAACAGTGTTCCTGGCGCCCAGCTTGGCCTTGTACATGGCCGCGTCTACCCGGGAGGTGACGGTGTTGACGGACTCGCCGGGAAAGGCAAGCGTGGCGCCGATGCTGAGGGTCGCGCGGACCGTCTTTCCGGAGGCGTGGATGGGTTCGGCGGCGCGACAACGAATCTTCTCGGCGATCCGGGTGAGCTCGTCGGCGCTGCGCACACCGGGCAGCAGGACGAGAATCTCGTCACCTCCGGTCCGGCCGACGGTGTCGCCGCGGCGAACGCTCTTCTGGATCCGTTTTGCCAGAGTGGCGAGCACGACGTCGCCAATGCCGTGTCCCCACGTGTCGTTTATTTCTTTGAAATGGTCGATGTCGCAGTAAAGAACCCCCACGCTGCTTCCAGCGGGCTGTGATTCCTCCAGCGCGGCGGCGAGTCGACCTAGGGCTTCGGCCCGGTTTGCCAGGCCGGTAAGGGCGTCGAACCGCGCCAGCTGTTCCAGCCGCTGCTCGGCCTCGACCTGGGCGTCGACGATGCGCATCGCGGCGATCAGGCCGTCGGTGTTGCCTTCGGCGTCGACGTACGGCTTGCCGTGGCCCTCGACCCAGCGGTACTCGCCGTCGGCGGCATGCACGCGGAACCGTTGGACCACCGATTCGCCGGCCGCGACCCTGTTCACCGCGGCACTGACGGCCTCGATGTCGAGTGGATGGATGTAGCGGTCCAGATCCGCGCCGACCCAGGCATGCGGCGGCCGGCCCAGCGCGGCCTCTACGGACGGCGAGACCCACGCGAGCTCACCGCCGCGCAGGTGTACGACGATGTCCACCGCATTGTCCGCGAGGATGCGATAGCGCGTCTCGGCCTCGGCGCGTTCCTTACTCGCCTGCTCCTGCTCTATCAGCAGTTTCTGTTCGCGCTGGGTGAAGAAGAACGTGATCGCCCCGACGATGGCGGTGCCCAGCAGAATCGAGAAGGTCCATACCGTCTGCTCACCGAACCCGAGCCACAGAAAGATCGGCCGCGCCACCGCGACCACGATCGGAAAGCCGGCCAGAATCGCCGCCAGCCGCAGCAGTGACGCCTTGTCGGGGCGGGCGAGCAGCCAGGCGACCGGGAACCGGTCGGGGCGTGCCAGCACTATCGCGGCGTCGAGCAGCAACAGCGCGAGGGCCGTCATCAGCGCCTGGCCGGTCGTGGGCGAGGTGCCCACCAGCGCCAAGGCATCGAACAGGTAGGCCCCGACCGTGACGAACGGGATGGCCCCTCCAGCGGTGATGAACGCGGGCCACAGCACTGGGGCCTTGCCATCGCCATCCACCCGGATCAGCCCGGCGGCGGTCGCCAGGAACAGGGACGACGTCGCGGTCTGTGGGCTCGGCCGGCCCGGCCAGGTCCATCCCGACGCGCGCACCGCGTCGCCGAACCACAGTTCGTCCAAGCCGGCCGACCCACGCGTCACGTACTCCACCAGCGTGATGAGGGCTAAGACTCCCACCACCAGGGCCAAGACCCGCGCGACGAACACTCGGCCCCACGATGGGTCACCCGACTGCGCCCAAATCGCCACCCCCAGCGCCACCAGCCACACGCCGGTCCAGGGCATCATCTGCGGCCAGTTCGGGTGGATGCGGGTCAACCGGTCGACACCGGTCGCCCAGCCGACCCAGGACAGCGTCGCGATAACGAACACGACCGACAACGCGGTTCGACGGCACCAGGCGACATCGTTTACGCATGCGTCGGGGTTCGATCTCTGCACGAGCTGCCCCTTCCCACGCGGCGGCGCAACCGTCATTGTGCATGGGAAGGCAAGCAAATGGCTGGGCCCAACGTCACTAATTGTTGGGCGAAGGTCACCTAATGCGCCCTGTCGCTGCGCCTAGGTGCGTTCAGCCGCCGTTGGACAGTGCCTGCAGCACCACCGCGCTGTGGGCCTCCACGGTCAGCTTGCCGCCACCGGGTACCTCCTCCGCGGGCGACTCCTCCTCAGCCCCGGTGAACACCACCACCTGCCATGATGCGCCGAATTCCTTCGGCGGGAGGGTGAACTCGAGCGGCTCGTAGTGGGCGTTGAAACACAGCAGGAACGAGTCGTCGACCACCCGCTGACCGCGCGCATCGCGGTCGGGAATGCCGTGCCCGTTGAGAAATACCGCGACGGATTTGGCGAAACTCGCGCCCCAGTCCTCGTCGGTCATTTCGTCGCCATCGGTGGCGAACCAGGCGATGTCGGGCAGCCCGTCCTGGCCGCGGCGGCCGACCGGTTTGCCAGAGAAGAATCGCCGCCGGCGGAACACCGGGTGTTGTGCCCGCAGCGCCGATACGGTGCGGGTGAACTCCAGCAGGCCGGTGTCGGCATCGTCCCAGTTGACCCAGGTGAGTTCGCTGTCCTGGCAGTAGCCGTTGTTGTTGCCGTTCTGCGTGCGGCCCAGTTCGTCGCCGTGGCAGATCATCGGGACGCCCTGCGACAGCAGCAGCGTGGTGAGGAAGTTGCGCTGCTGACGGGCGCGCAGTTCGTTGACGGCGGCGTCGTCGGTCGGCCCTTCGGCGCCGCAGTTCCACGACCGGTTATGGCTCTCGCCATCGTTGTTGTCTTCGCCGTTGGCCTCGTTGTGCTTCTCGTTGTAGGAGACCAGATCGCGCAGGGTGAACCCGTCGTGGGCGATGACGAAGTTGATCGACGCCACCGGCCGGCGCCCGGTGTGCTCGTACAGGTCCGCCGATCCGGACAGCCGGTAGGCGAACTCGTCGAGCGTGGCGGGCTCGCCGCGCCAGAAGTCGCGGACGGTGTCGCGGTATTTTCCGTTCCATTCCGTCCACTGCGGCGGGAAGCCACCCACCTGGTAGCCACCGGGTCCGACGTCCCACGGTTCGGCGATCAGCTTGACCTGGCTGACGGTCGGATCCTGTTGCACGAGTTCGAAAAACGTCGCAAGTTTGTCCACGTCGTAGAACTCGCGGGCCAAGGTCGAGGCCAGGTCGAACCGGAAGCCGTCGACGTGCATCTCGGTCACCCAGTACCGCAGCGAGTCCATGATCAGCTGCAGCGAGTGTGGATGCCCGACGTTGAGGCTGTTTCCCGTGCCGGTGTAGTCCATGTAGTACTGCTTGTCGTCGTCGACCAGCCGGTAGTACGCCTGGTTGTCGATACCGCGCATCGACAACGTCGGCCCCAGGTGGTTGCCCTCGGCGGTGTGGTTGTAGACGACGTCGAGGATCACCTCGATGCCTGCCTCGTGCAGGGCGCGCACCATCGCCTTGAACTCCTGCACCTGACCGCCCGGTGACACCGCGCTGGTGTACTTGAAATCGGGCGCGAAGAACCCAATCGTGTTGTAGCCCCAGTAATTCGACAGTCCGCGGTCGACCAATGTGGAGTCATTGGCGAAGTGGTGCACCGGCATCAGCTCGATAGCGGTGACCCCCAAGCTCTTGAGATGGTCGATGATCACCGGGTGCGCGATGGCGCCGTAAGTTCCGCGGATCTGCTCGGGGATGTCCGGATGGGTCTGCGTCAGGCCTTTGACGTGTGCCTCGTAGATGACCGTGTCGGCGTATTCGTGAGACGGCGGACGGTCGTTGCCCCAATCGAAGTACGGGTTGATCACCACGGACTTGGGCATGCTCGTCGCGGAGTCGTCGTCGTTGCGGCTGTCAGGATCGCCGAAGTTGTAGCTGAACAGCGACTGGTTCCAGTCGAACGTTCCGTCAATGGCCTTCGCGTACGGGTCTAGCAACAGCTTGTTGGGGTTGCAGCGCAACCCTTCGGCGGGCTCGTAGGGACCATAGACGCGGTAGCCGTAGCGCTGGCCGGGCTCGATGGCCGGGATGTAGCCGTGCCAGACGTAGTAGTCAACCTCGGGCAGCGTTACTCGCGTCTCGACGCCGTCGGCGTCGAACAGACACAACTCCACGCGCTCAGCCACCTCACTGAACAGCGCGAAATTGGTGCCGGCACCGTCGTACGTGGCGCCCAGCGGGTACGCCTTGCCCGGCCACAATTCACCGGTGGGGGTCGGAGCGGGCGTGTCGGCTCTAGTCATGGCGCACTTGATACCCGAGACATGCCGCGATCAAACAACTGTGCGAAACGCCATAGTGCACTTGTTATTTCGCGACTCGGGCAGTACAGCTCATGGCTTGAGCATGACCTTTACTGCTCCGTCCTGCTTTTTCTGGAAGATCTCGTAGCCGTGCGGGGCCTGGTCGAGCGGCAGGACGTGAGTGGCGAAGTCGTCCACGCCGAGCGGGTCGTCGTCGGTCAGTAGCGGCATGATGTCGTCGACCCATCTCTTCACGTTGGCCTGCCCCATGCGCAGAGTCAACTGCTTGTCGAAGAGCGTGAGCATTGGAAGCGGGTCGGCCATTCCGCCGTAGACGCCGATCAGCGAGATCGTCCCACCGCGGCGAACGATGTCGATGGCCGAATACAGCGCATTGAGCCGGTCCACCCCGGCGGTCTGCATCAAGCGCTTGGCGATCGCATCCGGCAGCACCGTAGTCGCCTGTTGGGCGAACTTGGCCGTCGGTGAACCGTGCGCCTCCATGCCCACCGCGTCGATCACCGAATCGGCTCCACGGCCGTCGGTCAGGTCGCGGATCGCATCACCCAACGAAGCGTCGAGATGCCCGATGTCGATGGTGTGAATCCCCCGCTTTGCGGCGCGGGCCAGGCGTTCGGCCACCAGGTCCACCCCGATGACGCGGTACCCGAGATGATCGGCGATGCGGGCGGCCATGTCTCCGATCGGCCCCAGTCCGAGGACGGCTACCGTGCCACCGTCCGGGATGTTGGCGTAGTCCACCGCCTGCCACGCGGTCGGCAACACATCCGAGAGATATACGAACCGCGAATCCGGCGGTCCGACAGGCACTTTGATGTGAGTGAACTGCGCCTGCGGAACGCGAAGCAGCTCGGCCTGCCCGCCCGGAACTGAGCCGTAGAGCTCCGAGTAGCCGAAAAGCGCTGCCCCCATGCCCTGTTCGCGCACCTGAGTGGTTTCGCACTGGGTGAAGAGTTCGTGGTGGCACATGTGACAGCTACCGCAGGAAATCTGGAATGGGATCACCACCCGATCACCCACTTGGAGGTCGCCGGTTTCCGGACCGATCTCGCGGACGATCCCCATCGGCTCATGGCCGAGGATGTCACCCGGGTTCATGAACGCCCCGAGAATCTCGTACAGGTGCAGATCCGACCCGCAGATATTGGTGGAGGTCACCTCGATGATGGCGTCGGTGGACTGTTCGATCTTCGGGTCGGGCACCGACTCGACGCGCACGTCGCGTTTGCCCTGCCAGGTCACGGCTTTCATACCCGGCGGGCTACCCGCGTCGGGGCCGTCAAAACAACGCACCGGTTTAGCCGCCGCTGTGCGGGTATCACGCCGTAGTGGCCGACTCCGGATTGATCGTCGTGGGCAGCGGACCGGCAGGGGTATCGGCGGCCGAGTCGTTTCGCCAACACAACGCGGACCTACCCGTGCACATCCTCACCGCAGATGTCGACGTGCCCTATGCTCGCCCACCGCTGAGCAAGGAGTACCTGCGCGGTCAGACCGAGGACGTAGCACTGCACGATGCGCAGTGGTTCGACGACCGTAATATCGAACTCACCACGGGCGCCCGGGTCGATCGTCTGGACCTGGCTCAGCGCACGCTCTACGTCGGCGGCCAGCGGCACACATACGACAGCTTGATCTTGGCGTGCGGTGCGGCGCCGCAGGCCCCACCGGTCCCCGGCGGTCAGCGTGCCCTGCTGTTGCGCTCACTGGCCGACGCGACCGCGCTGCGCCACGCCGCGGACACCGCCGACTCCGCCGTGGTGATCGGCTCCGGCTTCATCGGCTGCGAGGCGGCAGCCTCCCTGGCGTTGCGCAATGTCTCAGTGACTCTGGTTGCCCCAGAACCACTTCCGCAGGAGAAGCGATTGGGCAGCCAGGCCGCCGAACGCCTACGTGATCTGGTGACAGATGCCGGGGCCCGCCATGTCGGCGGGGTCGCAGTCGAGGAAATCACCGATGCGGGTGTCCGGCTGGACGATGGCGTCACCATCGACTGCGATTTGGTGCTCGCGGCGACGGGTGTCGCGCCGCAGAGCCGCATCGCCGGCGAGGCGGGACTGCAGATTCGTGACTCCCGGATCGTCGTCGGCTCCGACATGGCCACCACGGCACCCGACGTCTACGCCGCGGGGGACGTCGCATTGGCGCACCATGAGGTCGCGGCGCGTCTCTTGGCCGTCGAGCACTGGCAAGACGCCAGCGACCAAGGCGCGATCGCGGGAGCCTGCGCAGCAGGATGGCCTACCAAATGGGTTGGTGTACCTGGGTTTTGGACTTCAGTCGGCGATGCGACCCTGAAGTATCATGCCTGGGGTGACGGCTACGAACGCAGCCAGTTACGCGAGCACCGCGATGGGTTCACCGTGTGGTACGAATCGGGCGATGCCGTGGTCGGGGTGCTGACCCATAACGCCGATGATGACTATGACCTGGGCGAACGGCTCATCGCCGAGCGCCGGCCCGTACCCTTCCCCATCGGCCACTAATGCCGATGCGGGCGCTTGAGTGGGTGTTCACTTTCGATCAGTGCCTCGGCGAGATCGATCAGCTTCCTGTTGGATTGCTGCGATAGCCGAGTCAGGAGTTCGAACGCCTCGACGGCATCGATATTGAACCGCTCCATGACCACGCCTTTGGCCTGACCTATCAGGTCCCGCGATGCCAGGGCGCTGCGGAACTGATCTTTGCGCCGCATCATCGACCACGCCAGCGCGACGTGGCTGGCGAAGACGCCGCCGAGCTCAATCGAGTCGTCGGTGAATGCACGCGGTTGCTCGGCATAGAAATTCAGCGCCGCCGTGGTGCTGCCGTCGACGAACAGCTCGTAGGACAATACGGAGCGGATCGGCGTGTTCTCCAGGGCAAATCGTTGATAACGCGGCCAGCGCTCGTCGGCGCCGAGGTCCGCTACGTGCATGATGTGGTGCTCCCACGCGGCCGCGACACACGGCCCTTCCCGGTAGCGCTGCTGCGCGGCGTCGAGATCCGTCGCGTAGTGATGCGTGGCAACCACATTGGTGACCGCTTTGCCGGCATCGGCGAGGGTGATTCCGGCGTATTGGCAACCGGCGAGATGCTCCGTGCCGCTCTCGATGAGCTCCCGGAGCCCGGCCTCGGTGGCCGTGCTCTGGCGCTCGATGCTGGCAACGAGCTCTGCCAATTCCGCGACGATCGTGTTGTTGTCGTCCGGCATGCCATAACCCCCTCGAGGGAGCCGAGCCTTCCCCGCTCTGCGGGGGGGCGATCAACGTGTTTAGCGTGACCGTGGTGCTTGACGCAAGCATAAGTCGCGCCTAGCGCTGTTTCACCCGGTGGCCTTTCCTCAAAACCTTCTCGACGATGGCACACGGGAAACATCGGCCCACGAAGCCAGATAACGAAGGTAAAGGACAATTAACGAAGCGCCCCGGTCGCCGGGATCGGGTCCCAATCCGTTTAATCCCCTGTGCCGTCGGGCAATCGGCCAATGTGGATAGCAACGACGACGACATGCTGGACCAATCCGAAAGCCTCGATTCCGACGAGGTGCGCAACGACGACGGTGACGAAGTCGTAGATCCACCGAACCGGTGGATCGATGCCGACGAGCACGAGTCACTCGACGAGAAACTCGCGGCGGAGACTCCAGACGACTCGGGGGACGGCCAGCCATCCAGGCAAGTGCATGAACCCGACGAGGTCGAGCTGGTCAGCGATGACGAGCTAGACAGCATCGACCCGGAGGCCCACGGTCGCGAACGCGGCCAAATCGACGGCACGCCGGAGGACGGCGACTCATTCTTCAACGTCGAGAGATAACTGCGAACTCTGTTGCGGTGCCTAGCTTTCCGCGGCGTTCTGCGCGTTAGCCTAGGCGAGCTGCCGACTGCATCGCGGTGGTACCTGGCGAGCGTCTTGACGGCGCCGTCATCGATTACCTGCTCGCATAGTTCATTTCTTCCCTTTGGATTTCGCGGCTTTCGCAGCCGAGCGCAAGGTGCGGTTGCTCAGGCGCAGATCCGTATTCGCCGCGGATAGTTCCGCGTTGTCGTCTTCGAGGCTGAGGATGCGCGCGATGCCGGCCAGGTTGACTCCGGCGTCGACCAGCGCGCTGATGCGCCGCAGTCGAGCCAAGTCGTCGGCGCTGTAGCGGCGGGTCCCGCCGTTGCTGCGAGAAGGCATCAGAAGGCCGTGGCGCTCGTAGAGGCGTAGCGACTGCACGGCAACGCCGGACAGTTCGGCGGCGACCGAGATGCCGTACACCCCATGGTTGGGCGACGGCGCGCTGGTCTCGTCCGGGACGTCGGTCATCGAGCACCTCCTCGCTTGCTCGCACAGAAAACCTGTTTATCACACTTGCACTGAACTTTCGATAGTGATATATAAAACCTATGCCAGATGGCACAGATAAGTTCAACACCATGGCAACAGATTGGAGTGTGAGATGGCTGCAATGCTGATGCGTACCGACCCCTTCCGGGAGCTGGACCGTTTCGCCCAACAAGTCCTGGGCACGGCCGCACGCCCCGCGGTGATGCCAATGGACGCTTGGCGCGAAGGCGAGGAATTCGTCGTCGAGTTCGACTTGCCGGGAATCGACGCCGAGTCGCTGGACATCGACATCGAGCGCAATGTGGTGACCGTGCGGGCCGAACGTCCGGCCCTCGATCCCAACCGCGAGATGCTCGCCACCGAGCGGCCCCGCGGCGTGTTCAGCAGACAGCTGGTGCTCGGCGACAACCTTGACACCGAGAAGATCGAGGCGTCCTACACCGAAGGCGTCCTGCGGCTACGCATCCCGGTGGCCGAGCGAGCCAAGCCCCGCAAGATCAGCGTCGGCCGCGGCGAGGGACGCCAGGCCATCGACCAACGGGAGGTCATCAACGCCTAATCGGCAGGTGAGGCGGGGCGGCGTCCGACTTCCGCGACCGGCGCCGCACCCGCCACCGGCCCACCAGCGCCGATCCCTATGTCATGATTTGACTCGCCCTCGGCGTTGAACAACCAGCGCCATGCATATCGACGCCGTGGCCTCGCGCGTTCTCGAATCCCGTGCCCCCTCTGGGGTTGGACCGTGCACGTATGGCGGCGGTCGGTCGTGTCGGTGATCTGAACCCGAGGAGACGAAGTCCGCGATGAATTGGGACCTCAACGGCCAGTCGGCCGACGTCGAACAAGCCCTGGCCGGCGGTGCGCCGCATCGAGCAGGCTGGTTCCGGTTCTACTTCTCCGACCAGCGCTGGGAGTGGTCCGAACAGGTACAGCGGTTGCACGGGTACGAGCCCGGCAACGTGACCCCGACCACCGAGCTGGTGCTGTCCCACAAACACCCGGACGACTGCGGCCAGGTCGCGGCAACCATCGATCAGATCCTCAGCACCCACCAGGCGTTCAGCACGCGCCATCGGATCATCGACACCGCCGGACAGGTCCATCAGGTCGTGGTCGTCGGTGACCAGTTGCGCGATCACCAGGGTGAGATCATCGGAACCCACGGGTTCTACGTCGACGTCTCTGCGCCGCCCGACCAGGAGCGTGAAGACATCGTCACCGCGAAGCTGGCCGAGATCGCTGAACACCGTGCGGGTATCGAGCAGGCCAAAGGAATGTTGATGCTGGTCTACGGCATTGCCGATGGTCCGGCCTTCGACTTGCTCAAGTGGCTTTCCCAGGAGGCCAACATCAAGCTGCGGCTGCTCGCCGAACAGATCTGCCAAGACTTCCGCACCCTCGGTCCCGGCGTCAGCTCGCCGTCGGACTTCGACCACTTACTACTGACCGCGCACGAGCGCATCGACCCGGCAATTCGATAGGAACGGCCAAAGGACACCCAGCGATTTGCTCGCCGCGCTATGACTTCTTGCTCGGAATAACGATGATAACGATCAGGGTAAGGATCGAGAAGAACAGCCCGAGAAGTCCCCATCCCAGCGGATTACGGCCCTTCATGGCGGCGATGAGACCGCAAACTATTGCGGCGATCACGCTGCCGATCGCGACGAATATACCCTTGATCCCGCGCAGAATGAGCCCCGCCGCAAGCGGATCCGAACTAGCCAGAATTACCGAGTGCAACATGTCGAGGTCCTTTCCTCGTGAGAAGTCGTTAAGGAATACCCTCACAAGGATCGCCTAAACAGAAATTACGCGCCGGAGCATCCTTTCGCTGGTAAAACGCAATCCTCTAACTGTTTGCCATGGACGGCGCGCGTTTAGAACGCATCGGAGAAATCAGCGGTGATCCAGCGGTCCGGGCGCACGGTGAACAACACGCTTTCCTGATTCTCCATGCTGCTGACGAACGCGCGTCCGCCCTCCTCGCCGAGGTAGCGGATCGCGATCTCCTCGCGCACGGCCAAGGGGGCCGGCTGGGCGGTGTCGACCACGGTGCCCTCGACGACCACATATTGATACGGCAGTTCCTCGCGCTGCACGACAAGTGTCACCACACCGGCCCGCTCGATGAGCTTGGCCTTCCGAGACGACGCTCCGGTGTTGACCCGGATGTTTCCGCCCGGGGCGTAGTCGTACCAAATCGGAACGCTGGCGGGTGGGCGGCCGTCGTCGGCGGCGACGGACAGCACACCAACGTGCTTGGCTTCGAGGAATTGCTGACGTTCGCTTTCGGTGAATGAGCCCATGGCCGGGTGAACGCGCAACCCGAGCGGGGCTATTCCCTGCGACGTCGAGTCAGTTCGCAAACAAAGCCGGGATTTTCGCCACCAGCTCGTAGACGCCGTAGGCGGATGGCACTGCGACCCACAACCAGCTGGCAAGACCCAGCAGCTTGCCGCGCGGTGACGTCGCGGCGACCGATTGGCCGGTGGTCATTGAGTAGCCTCCCCGGAAATCACGCTCTCTGGCTTTGGCGTATCGACGGCCGACACGATGAAACTCGGTGGGCGCGGCGTACGAATCAGCTCGTTGCACACCGCGCCGATCAGCAACAGGACCACCATGATCGTGAACGAGCATTGGTACCGCTGGGGACCCACCACATGGGCGGCAATGCGGTTGTCGGCAATCGCGTTGACAATCACCGGCCCGAGCACGCCCGCGGTCGACCACGCGGTAAGCAGCCGGCCGTGGATCGCCCCAACTTCGAGATAGCCGAACAGGTCGCGCAGATAGGCCGGCACCGTCGCAAACCCCGCGCCGTAGAAGGACAGCAGCAGGATGCAGGTCACCAGGAACAGCGGCTTGCTCGCGTTTTGCGCGACGATCAAGACGGCGTAGAGGATCGCCCCGACACCGAGATAGAGCCGGTACATATTCTTGCGGCCCAACGTATCCGAAGCCGTGGACCAGAGTATGCGTCCGGCCGAGTTGGCTAGCGACAGCATCGCGACGAAGCCCGCCGCCGCCGCGGTCAACGCCGCGGGCGAGGCCGCATGCGGAAAGTAGTCACGGTAGATCGGCGCTGCCCGTTCCAGGATACCGATGCCCGCAGTGACGTTGAAGCACAACACAATCCACAGCAACCAGAACTGGGGCGTCTTGATCGCCTCATTGGCGGTGCGGTCGGGCCCCGCGGCATGCGGGATCTTCGACGCGGCCACCCTGACGATCGGCGGTTCCCATTGGTGCGGTGGCACCCGGACCAGCAGGACTCCCACCGCCATGAAGACCGCATACACCAGCCCCATGACCAAGAACGTCGCCGCCAGCCCATGGCGGTCGGTACCGAACCACTTCATCAACTGCGACGACCATGGCGAGGCGATCAGCGCACCGCCGCCGAACCCCATGATGGCGAATCCGGTCGCCATGCCCGGCCGGTCGGGAAACCACTTCATCAACGTGGAAACCGGTGCGATGTAACCGATCCCGAGTCCGATCCCGCCGATGACTCCGTAACCGAGGATGATCAGCCACATCTGGCCGATGTCGGCCGCCAGCGCCGAAACGAGCAAACCGCCGCAGAAGCAGACGGTCGCCACGAACATCGCCCAACGGGGGCCTCGCCGTTCCACCGCCGTGCCGAAGACGGCTGCCGACACGCCGAGCATGACAATGCTCAGCGTGAACGGCAGGGCACTCAAAAGGCCGGATGCCCTCAGCGTTTCGTGCAGTGGAAGCTTGAACACGCTCCAGGAGTACACGCTGCCGATCGCTAGATGTATCGAGAGCGCCGCGGGCGGGACGAGCCACCTACTCCATCCTGGGCTGGCAACGATCCGATCGCGCGACAGTACTCCGGCAGACTCCATCGTCCTCTTTTCGCAGCGGGCTCCACGCGCATCGCAACGTCCGGCGATTTCCTGTCGGTAGCCAATTGCTAAGCAAGACAGAAATATCCGGCAGCATCTTGATGAAGCGTCGCGAAGGTCCTGCCGATCAATTTCGGCAAGTCCACCCGATGCTAGCGACCGAGGTCACGATTGGACGTGGCGCAGCTGTGATGAAAACGGGGGTAGTCAACAAGGACTAGCGAGTTGCCCGCCCCATCAAGAGCGGATGCACAATCCGCGGCATCCCGCGCCACACGAAACTTTCTGCCGTGACAGCAAATCCGCAGGCACGCATCAGCTCCCCGGTCGGGCGATTGCAGCAGCACCCGCCGGCGAAGGCCCGCCACGGGCGGAACAGGTAGTCCTGCCACGCCGCAAGCAACCGAGAATTCGCCCGCACATGTTCGACGAACAGCAACTGCCCACCCGGGCGCAACACGCGGGCGATCTCGCGCAAGGCACGTTCAGGATTTTCGACGGTGCACAGCACAAGGGTCGAGACAACGGTATCCACCGACTCGTCGGTCAGCGGCAGGCACTCCGCGGGTGCGTTGACGATTCGCGCCGGACGGGCATGCCGGTGCAGGCGGCGCGCGAGCTTTCGGCGCATGGCCGGCTCGGGCTCCATGAGCACCAGATCATCGATGTCGTCGGGATAGTGCGCGATGTTCAGTCCCGTTCCCGCGCCGATCTCGACGACGCGCCCCCGCGCGGCACTGACCAACGTGCGCCGCCGGCGGCGCATGCCCGCCAGCTCGCCGACCCACACGAACGGGTCGTACACCAGCGCCATGATCCGCAGCCAGGCCGCGGACGGCGGGCGCATTTCCAGTTCGGTAGCGGTCTGTGTCATGGCGCATAACGTAGAAGCCGCCACGGGGTGCGCGCATCGCCCAAGACGGCCATCTTTGAGCGATGGCCCGTTTGGGCTACGTCATAGAAGTCCGAGACGCGCCGCCTCGGCAACGGCGGCCGCGCGTGAGGTGCGCCCGAGCTTGCGGCGGATGTTCGCGACGTGGCGGTGCACCGTATGCGGGCTCAGCATGAGCTGCTCGGCGATCTCGCGATCGTTCAGACCGTGCGCGAGGCAACCAAGGACCTCGCGTTCACGGGCGGAGAGCAGGTCCGGCGCCGGCTCGCGGGTGTCCCCCTGCGACCGAGGCTCCAGCGGCCCCAGCGCGGCGCGGCACGCGCGCGCGACCGAATCCACGTCACCGTGCCAGGGGAAGTGCGCGCTGCCGGGCAGCGAGGTCAAGGCGGCGCCCGGAATCGCGGCCGCGACCTCGCGACCGAGCCGGTGCGGCACGGCCCGATCGTCGCGTCGATGCACCACCAGCGTTTCAGCGCTGACCCTGGGCAGGTACGCCCGTACGTCGAGGCGATAGACGAGGCGCAACAACGAAGCGGCGGCCTCGGCGGTCGCGGCCTCGCGCTGCAACCGCGCAAAGCGTTCGTGCTCCGCGGAGTCGGCAGCGCCGAGGAACATGTTGCTGAGCAGACGGGAGCCCAGTCCCCAATGCGCGCGAACCGCCGCGACGATCGCGTCGCCCACTTCCGGTGCGGTGATTGCCGAGCCGTCGGCGTAGGACCCGTACAACACCAACCGCTCGACCTGTTCGGGATACGTTGCGGCATAAGCGATCGCGGTGCAGCTTCCGCAGGAGCCGCCCAGCAGCGATACGCGTTCGTAGCCCAGCTCGTCGAGAAGCGCGCGCAGCATGGCCACTTCCCCGTCCACGGTCAGGTCCGAATCTTCGACCGTGCGGTCCGACATGCCCACGCCGAGCCGGTCGTAGCGGATCAGCGTGTACCCGTCGGCGACGGCCTCCCAGAACTGCCGGAAGCCGGTGCCCTCCCAGTCGAGTTCGAGATGGCTCACCCACCATGCCGGAGCCACGAGCGGCGGACCGTCCCCGCGGACGTCGAACGCCACGCGGCGCTCGCCGACGCGCAGGAACCGGATCTCGGAGTTGGCCAGCATCGCAATGAGCGTACGACGTTTCGACCTGCCAAAGGACTGTTATCGATGGGCTAGAGCAGTCCGAGCAATTGCAGGTCGGCGACGTATTTTGACGATGATCGGCGAGGCCTCGCCTAGTCCTGCGACTTGTCCTCGTCGTCGGACTCGTCGGCGTCGTCGGCATCGTCAGAGTCCTCGGACTCCTCGAGCTTGTCGGCGAACTTCGTCAGCAGCGCGGCCAGCTTCTTGGCCTCCTCTGCTGACAACGAATCTTCGAAGACTTGGTCTTCCTTGTCGGAGATGCGCTCAAGGCAAACCGCGTTGCTCTTGACACTGACGTCCCACCGGCTTCCCTCTTGTTCAGCCATTCGATCCCGCCTTCCCAGCTAGCAACCTGTTGTCGAAACGTCCCGCGCGTTACCGCAGCGGTTACCCATTTCTGATGCTGGCGAACAGCCGTAGCCCTGGATCGGTTCGGTGCGTTAGCGTCATCGGCGTGACTCTCAAAGACATCGCCCTGACCACCCTCGACGGCCAACCGACCACGCTGGCCGAATTGTCCGACGGCGCAACGCTGATCGTGAACGTGGCCTCCAAATGCGGGCTGACGCCGCAGTACACGGCCCTCGAGAAGCTGGCCAAGGACTACGGCGACCGCGGCCTGATTGTGGTCGGCGTGCCGTGCAATCAGTTCATGGGCCAGGAGCCGGGCACGGCCGATGAGATTCAGGAGTTCTGCTCGACGACCTACGGGGTGACGTTCCCGCTGCTGGCGAAGACCGACGTCAACGGCGACGACCGCCACCCGCTGTACGCCGAACTGACCAAGGCCGCCGATGCCGACGGTGCGGCCGGAGACATCCAGTGGAACTTCGAGAAGTTCCTGCTCTCCCCCGACGGTGCGGTGGCCAACCGCTTCCGGCCTCGCACCGAGCCCGACGCCCCCGAGGTCATCACCGCCATCGAGGCCGTGCTGCCGCGGTAGACGACGGTTCGGCTTCAGCGCGCTTTGCGCACGCACGTGGAGTTCGTGGTCGTTGCCAACAGCCCCAGCATCAAGTTGGCCGAGGCTGCGCGACGGGGTCGAGCGCGCCGTCCGTGGTGCGAGTTCGGCTAGCGTGGGCATGGTCGCCAGCGCGCCTAAGGCTGTCATACTTGACCACGACGCAGACAGGATACAAAGAGAGCCATGGATTTTCGGGTATTCGTCGAGCCACAACAGGGTGCCTCCTACGCGGATCAACTCGCTGTCGCTCAGAGGGCCGAACAGCTCGGCTTTGCCGCGTTTTTCCGATCCGACCACTTCCTGGCGATGAGCGGGGACGGCTTGCCCGGTCCGACTGATTCGTGGGTGACGCTAGGGGCGATCGCGCGCGAGACCTCACGCATACGGCTGGGGACGCTGGTGACTTCCGCGACCTTCCGTTACCCGGGACCCTTAGCGATCGCGGTAGCCCAGGTGGATGAAATGAGCGGCGGACGAGTCGAATTGGGCCTCGGTAGCGGTTGGTTCGAAAAAGAACACGCCGCTTACGGGCTTCCGTTTCCCTCGGTGCACGAACGCTTCGACCGGCTCACCGAACAGCTGGCCATCGTCACCGGATTGTGGACAACGCCCTCCGGCGCGACATTCGACTACACGGGCGAGCACTATCAAGTCAGCGACTCGCCGGCACTTCCTAAACCGCTGCAGAGTCCGCATCCGCCGATCATCATCGGGGGCGCCGGGGCCAAACGCACCCCGGCACTGGCGGCCACCTATGCCGCCGAGTTCAATGTCCCCTTTGCCCCGATCGACGTCGTCAGAACTCAATTCCGACGGGTGGCCGCCGCGATGGAGGCGGCCAGCCGCCCGGCCGACTCGATCGTCTACTCGTGCGCGTTCGTGCTGTGCGCCGGACGCGATGACGCGGAGGTGGCCAGCCGCGCGGCGGCTATCGGCCGCGACGTGGCAGAACTGCGCTCTAACAGCCCGCTTGTCGGTACCCCCGCCGAAATCGTCGACAAGTTGAGCGCGTGGACCGACTTGGGTGTGCAACGGATCTACGCCCAAGTCCTGGACTTGTCTGATCTGGCCCATCTGGAGCTGTTGGCGGCCGAGGTGATGTCGCGACTGCGTTAGTGCCTTGGACTGGCCGTGGTGTCCCGATGACTCACGGGGCCATGCCAGTTCGTGCAACCGCTCGCCGAATGCGATGACATCCGCGGCGAACCACTGCGGGTTCTCCAGTGCCGCGAAATGTCCGCCACGGTCGGCCACCGTGTAATGCACTAGGTTGTAGCGCTTTTCGGCCCAGGCACGCGGCGTTTGCAGGAGCTCGCCCGGGTACACCGCGTAACCGGTGGGGATGTCGACGCGCCCGGTCCACGTACTCAGTGCTGAGTTTCCGGCGCGAGCGGCCTCGCAGTACAGGCGCGCTGCAGACGTGGCCGTTCCGGTCAGCCAGTACAGCATCAAGTTGTCGATCAGTCGGTCGGTGCGCACTGGCATACCCGAGCGCATGTCACACCACGCGTGAAGCTTCTCCAGGATCCAGCCCGCCAGGCCGAGCGGTGAATCGTCGAGGCCATACCCGAGAGAGTGCGGACGGGTGCCCTGGATCTCCATGTACGCGGTGCCTTCTTTGAGACGCTCGGCAGACGCGGCGATGTTGGCCAGTTCGTCCTGTGTGACACCGGCGAGGGGGTCGGTGTCGCCGTCGCGCGGCGGCGAGAACAGCATGTTGGTGTGGATGGCCGCCACGCTCGCGCTGAAGTGCTCGCCGAGGTAGCGGACCACCAAGGCGCCCCAGTCCCCACCCTGCGCAACGTAGCGGTGGTAACCGAGCCGGCTCATGGTTTCGTCCACGGCGGCGGCGACCCGGGCGACGTCCACTCCCCTTTCCCGCGTGGGACCCGAGAATCCGTAGCCGGGCATCGAGAACACCACGAGGTGAAACCGCTCGCG
The DNA here is from genome assembly GCF_039023525.1 of Mycobacterium sp. 050272. NCBI lineage: Bacteria > Bacillati > Actinomycetota > Actinomycetes > Mycobacteriales > Mycobacteriaceae > Mycobacterium > Mycobacterium sp. 050272. Next base: position 126,982 of record NZ_JBCHKV010000010.1, read on the forward strand.
CAAAAGCTTTGCGGCATCGAGAAATTCGACGATCGAGCCCGGCCAGCCGTGGATGAGCACCAGTGGGATGGCGTCGGGCTCCGACGAGCGGGTGTGCAGCAGGTGGACGTGCTGACCCGCCGCCGTGGTGTGCACCGAACCCCACGAGTTGAGCTCCTCCTGGGTGGTCGGCCAGTCATAGCCGTCCAGCCACCGCGCCGTCACCTGGCGTAAAAAGGTCTGATCAGTGCCGTAATCCCAACTTGCGCCGTCGAGTTCGGCCGGCCAGCGGGCGTGCTCGAGGCGGCGATGCAGATCGTCGAGCTGCGACTGCTCGACGGCAATGGGAAACGGCTCGACGGAAGAAGGCATGGTATTCAGCCTAGTTTATGGCTAGACACAATCACCGTTATGTCTAGCCAATCCGCGTCTCGGCACGCCGACCACCGATGATCGCGACCCCGGCGCGGCGGCGACTACATTCCAAGGCATGCGCACCCACGGATGGAGCGGGTCGACGCCTGCCAGTGACGAGGAGGCGATCGAACGCATACTCGATGCGGCCGCCGAGGCAATTGACGAACGCGGGACGAGCATGCGCGTCGCGGACGTGGCGCGCAAGCTCGGGGTCTCCCGCCAGACCGTCTACAACTACTACCCCGGGTCGAACACGCTCGAGCTGGCCGTGGCCGAACGATCGGGGATCCGGTTCCTACAGAAGTTGACGGACCATCTGGCGGGCACCACCGATCCGGTCGACGCGCTCGTCGAGAGTCTTGCTTACACCCTGGAATGGCTCCCGGATGACAAGCCGTTTCAACTGATGCTGGCACACGACCCCGGCAAGACGTCCGCTTCAATGATGTCGGATCAGGCCAAGCAGTTCGGGCATGCCGTGCTGGAGAAGTTCGAAATCGACTGGGCAGCAATAGGGTTCGACGACAACGCGATCGACGACCTGGTCGAATACCTGCTGCGGATGCTGCAGTCGTTCATGCTGAATCCGGGCCAACCGCCGCGCAAGGGCAAGGCGCTGCGCAGTTATCTTCGCCGCTGGGTCGGGCCCGTGCTGGACTCGGAACTCGCCAGCCACCGTCGCTGAGCGGTCGCGCTGCCGACACCGTAGTAGTGTGCCATGTCCAGGCCGGCGTCGAAGTCGCGCATCCAGGTGTGAAACCACTCCGGCACTGCGACATTGCCCGGGTGATGGGTCGGTAACTGCGAAGCCAGCAGACCACCGACGAGTCGAAGCACTTCCCGCGTCGCAATGCCGTCGAATGCGGTCGGGGGCAGGGAGCCCCGGCGATTCTTCAGCAGCGGCAGTCGTTTCATCAACTCGCCGCGCCACATCGCGGAAGTGGCTACGCGCGCATCGACTTTCGCGTCCTCGGCCGGTACCGCCGCGGCGATGCCGTCGGCGATCATGCGCGACAACATTGTCACGTGTCGCATCGAGTGGCGCAGCATCCGGAGCTGATACCACTTGTCGCCCACCACGCCGTCGAAGATGATTTCCGCGGAACTGCGGTGCTCGATCTCTTCGACGTAGTGCCACATGAACAGCGATGCGACCCGAGAATCGCCGTAGTACAGGCGATCTCGATGCCGGATCATGAAGCTGAACAACGCCGGAAAGGTCGCCTCGATGCTGGCGATATACGCCAGATGGAATTTGAGCGGCTGCGCCGCATAGAGGTCTTCGTAGGACGTGATGACGGTGCCCAGAACCCCGCCGAGCGCCGGATACTGCTTGATGAGTCCGTTGACGTGATGACGATGCGCGGCCGAGTGTTGGGACTCCTGGGCGAGAAACACCTCGGCCTCTTCGCGCAGGGCGGCATCGCCGATGCCCTTCAGGGCTTCCTTCACGGCCAGCACGATGTAGCGCTCGAATCCGACGGCCATGAACGAGATCATGTTCGCCATCACACCGGACGCGGGATTGGCGGGGTTCCACTGGAAGGGCACCGATTCGTCGAGATCGAACCGCATCTTGCGGAACTGCACGTCGGTCATGAGCGCGTAGATCCCTTCTCGCGCGAAACTTCCGGTCTGGAATCACGGTAGATTTAGACTTGACGCTTAGTCAAGTGTGTCCAGTCATCAAGCCGCGCGGATTCGAGTAGTCGACTACGCGTGCCGCCGCGGCATATCAAGCACACGTAGGCGGTCGAGAACTCCTGACTCGCCGGCCGGCAATGAGATGGCCCCCGGATCTCTCCGGGGGCCACTTCCTCCAAACGCGGGGTCAGACGATGCCCAAGTAGGCGAATTGCACCACCGCGGTGACAGCACACAGCGCGAACACCGTGGTCATGACGCAGTAGTCGACGCGGCCGGGACGCGATTGGGCGGCCGAGAACTGCCCGTATCCGCCGCGCGCCGTGATCGCATCACCCATCTCGTCGCCGCGGCGCAACGCCACGGTGATCACTGCGGCCATCAAGTCCACGCTTTCGGTGAACCACCACCGTGCGCGTGCCCGCACTCCCGACACCACCGGCCGCGGCCGCAGCCGCCGCGCCGCATATAGCACCCGAAACTCGTCGACCAGCATCGGAAACGCCCGTAAGCCCAGCGCCACCGCCACCGACCATGAACGGATCGGAATCCTGATGCGCTGCAACGGTTTACCGAGCCGGACCAGCGCTGGCGCGATCTCGGCGACGTTGGTGGTCCACGAGACCAGTGCGCCGAGGCCGAGCACGATAGCCGTCATCGTCAAGAACTGCATAAAGTGCAACAGCCCGCCGAGAGGTACTGGCACTGAAGCCACCATGAGGACCGGGCTGCCCCCGGCCAGCGCGGCGGCCACGATGGTCATCAGCAGCATCACCCAGGCCCAGCGCGGAACCGTCGGCAACGCGCCCCGCGGGATACGCGCCCACCGCATCGCCCCGGCGGCCACACCGGCAGACACCGTGATCGCGGCCCATCCGGGGCAGATCGCCAACAGGGCTGCAATCGCCGCGACGACAACCAGTTTCGTGCCCGCCCACATCCGGTGCACCGCGGTATCACCGGGCACCGGCATCAACAGCACCGGCGATCGCCGCGCCCGGCGCCGCGACTGATCCGGGGGACGCGCGTCGAGGAGGCTGCTCGGTGCGGCCTCCGCCACGGTGCCGCCCGCCAGATGCACCGAGCGCGGACAGACCTCTTGCAGGCCCGAGAAGTCGTGCGAGATCACAATGATGGTCAAGCCCGTCTCACGACGCAGCTCCGCCAACAGCCGCACCAGTCCCTCGGCGCTGGACGCGTCCAGTCCGGCCAGTGGCTCATCGAGGATCAGCGCTCGCGGTGAGCGGATCAGCAAGCTGGCCAACACAACTCGGCGCATCTGTCCGCCACTGAGCTGATCGATGCGCCGATCCGCCAAACCCGGATCCAAGCCGACCATCATCAGCGCTGAATCGATGCGTGCGCGATCGTGCGCGCTGAACAAAGCAGCAGAAGCGATTTCCTGGCCGACTCGTTCACGCATCAGTTGCAGTCGCGCTGCCTGAAACGACAATGCCACCCCACCAACCTGCTCGTGGGCTGGTCGTTCGTCGATGAGGCACCGACCGGCCGTCGGCTCGATGAGGCCGGCCATGATCCACGCCAGCGTCGACTTGCCCGATCCGTTGTCGCCGTGGATCAGGATGCCGTCACCCTCGTCGACGACAAGGTTGACGTCGCGCAGCACCATCTTGGCCCACGGACCGCCACTGCCGTACTCGTGCCAAACCGACTGCAGTTCAAAGAGTATCGAGTCACCCGAACCGGTCGCAGCGTTCGGCGAGGGCGTGGTAGAGGCCAGGACCATTCCAGCGTTGTCGGCGGCGCCGGACGCATCGCCGCTGAGCCGCAACACCCGATCGGCCGCGTCGGCCTCGCTGCGGTAATGCGTGATGTGGGCCAGCGACATACCGCGATTCCGGGTCAGTCCGGACAACACCGCCATCAGCGACTCCCGCCCGCGCTGATCGACCATGCTGGTCACCTCGTCGGCGATCAACAATGACGGCTTACGCGCCAACGCCGCGGCGACCGCCAGCCGTTGTAACTCCCCGCCCGACAGTCCATTCGTGTCGCGCTCGGCCATCCCGTCAAGCCCGACCTCGGTGAGCAAAGCGGCCACGTCGGCGTCCGCTCCAGGCGGCAATCCCCACACCACATCGTCGGCGACACGCGTTCCCAGCACTTGGCTTTCGGGATGCTGCATGATGACGGCGGTGCCGCTTACGCGGCCCAAGCCGACCGCTCCTGCACGCTCGATCGTGCCCGAGGTGGGCTCACGCCCGGCCAGCATCAACATCAGCGTCGTTTTGCCCGATCCGTTGGACCCGGTGATCGCAAGATGCTCTCCCGGCTCCACGGTCAGCGATACCGGCCCCAGCGCGTCGCTATCGGCGTGGGGATAGCGGAACGTCACATCGTCGAGCCGTGCCGGCACCGGTCCCACGGGTCCCTCGTGCTCGGGCACGTCGAGCTTGTGCACGTCCGGGATACCCGCCAACCGCTTCAGCACGGACGACAACGCCCACCACCCGATCAAGGTGGCGATGCAGACTCCGACGACCGACGAAACCCCGATCAGCACCGGCCAATTACCCAAAGCCATCGTGAAAATGGACTTGAGCTCGCGGGCCGGAGTGCGCAGCAGGGAAATCCAGGACAACATCGCGACAGTGCCGTCGACATTTGCCGTCAACGAGGTAAACGCCAGCGTCCGTAGCGGCGCCAGCACCGCCAGTGCGGCAACGGTTGCCGCGCCCAGCAAGCCCCCGGCGGCCGCACCGACCCCGGCCACCGCTAGCGCACCCAGGCCACGCCGCCTGACGATCCCGGTCAGTCCACCCACGTATGCGCAGGCCGCCACCGCCGGGACGCCCTCGGCACCCGCGACCAAGAACGCGATTGTGCACCCAGCGACCGTCGAGACGACGAGCACCGAGAGACGGTAGCGGTAGGCCAACAGCCCCATCGGCACACTGCCCAGCACCGACAACGCGCCGGCGAACGGAATGACCGTCCCCAGGATTGCGGCGGCTGCCACGAGGGCCGCGATCACCGCGGCCTGAGCCATCTCCGCCGGCGCCACCCCGGGCGCCGTGGAGCGGACCGGCCGCACGTCAAGGTCACGAACACCAACACTCATCTATCCACTGTGCGCATCCGCTGCTGAGAGCTCACTTAGACGACCGTGGCAGCAACGGGGGTTCTTCGGAAAACAGCTGACCAGTGGGCATGGAAGTGGCCCCTGGGAATTCTCCGCGAGCCTTTCCGCCAGTAGCGGGGACACCCCTGGGAGATGTGGCAGGCGGACCGCCACGGTTCGTCTCCCCGCCACCAGCGGGGAGGGATCACCCTCGGTCGCTTTTGCTTACTTCGGCGTCGAGATGCCGAATATCAGCGCGTCTATCACGCCGTAGTAGCGTTCGGTGGTTTGCCGCGCCGATGTCGTAACGCTGAGCATGCGGTAGAGCGTGGCTCCGATTAGCGCGTCAGCGGCGGCTTCGATGTCGGCATCCCCGCGAATCTGGCCCATCGAGATTCCGACGCGTAACCGGTCTGCCACCGCATCGTGGAAGCGGCTGGTGAGTTGCTGATACAGGGTGTCGCGGTCGCTCAGGTCTTCGGCAGCGGCGGCGGCCAGCGAGCGAACGAGGGCGACATTATCGGCAGCCGCACCAGTTTCGGCATACGCGCGCATCCAGGTTCTCAAGTCCTCGACCGTGTCTCCGGTATCCGGAAGCGTGAAGTCGGCTTGCTCGTAGGCCCGCATGACCGCCTCGGCTACCAGGGGCCCTTTCGACGGCCACCGTCGATACACCGTTTGGGTAGCCACGCCGGCAATCGCGGCGACCTTGTCCATCGAGACTCCGCTGTAGCCGGCTTCGACGAGCAGCGACCGGGTGGCTTCCAGGATCGCCTGGTGCACAGCTGCGCTCCGCGGTCGTCCCCGCTGGGATGGGCTCACACGAAGAACCTAGAGCAATCGTTCGACGTCGCATCTAGGCAACGGTGGCACGATGTGTCTACGATTAACGAGAAAAAATATCTCGTAATTGGCGCCGCAACTGCCGCTGGCTCGCACCAGATAACCCCGCCCACGCAGAAAGGGACGGCATCAGGGATGAAAGACATCGACCCGCGTAGCTCACGAACTCGCCGATCGCTCGGAGGCACGACCAGTCTGATTGGTGCGGCGCACTTCGTCGCCCCGCGGATCTTCGATCCGTTCAATCGCCTTGGCTTCCCCAACAATGTTCGGACGTTCACTTACGTCAATGGCGCGGTCGAAACAATGATCGGCGTCCTTCTGCTGCGCCCGGGCGCGCGCCGGCCATCGACCGTCGTATCCGCCTGCTACATCAGTTATCTGGCTGTCTGCATCGTTGCCACCCACCTTCGTCACTGGCGGGGCGACGGTCGCTCCATTCAATAATCCGGTTAGGAATTCACGTGTCGATTAGCCAGAGCGCGCACAAGGCGGTCGAAGTTATCCGTCCGGTCGGTCGCGCGGTGGGGATGAACCTCGCTGCCGCCGTCCGGACCCGTCGACGCGGGTACGACGGGTGGACCGGCGCAGTGAATACCGACTATGACCCGCGGGACCCGGTCACTGCCGCGCAACCGTTCGACGCATACCGCGCGCTGCATCGAAGTGGTCGAGTGCACTACAACCCCCGGCGCGCGACGTTCATTCTCAGCCGCCTCGAGGATGTGCGGGCCGCGTTGCGTGACACCGACCAGGTCACCAGCACTCAAGGAGTCACGCGCATACGCATGTGCGCACCAGTGGCGGTGCTCACCGACGGTGCCGAACACAGCCGGTTGCGAAGGCAAGTCCAGCCGGGATTCAGCAAGGGCGCCTTGCAGTCCTGGCAGCAGATGACCGAGAAGCTCGCTACCGAACTCATCACCGAAGTAATGAGCAACCCCGGATGCGATCTCGTTAGTCGCTTGGCCATACCGATGCCAATACGCCTGATCGCCCAGATCCTCGGAGTGCCCGACACCGACGTCGGCGATTTTCGCCGTTGGTCCGAACGCGCGGTGGGCGTCATGGAGGTGACGCCCACGCTCGCCGGTATCGTCGACGCAGCCAAAGCGATGTCGGCCCTGTTGGCTTTACAGCGTTATTTCACAAGCCAATTCGCCGCCGGCGGACTCAAGGGGTCCAACACCGTGCTCGGACACCTTCTCGAGCACAACACCGACGGCAGCCTCACCGACCGTCAGCTTCTGATGATCGCCATCCACCTGCTGATCGCCGGCAATGAGACCACGACCAACCTTCTGGGCGGAATGTTCGACACGCTAGCCCGCCAGCCCGACCAGTACGACCTCATCCGCGCCAATCCCGACCTCATCCCCCTCGCCGTCGAAGAGCAGCTACGCATTACGACACCCATCCAGAATCTCTACCGCTACACGCGAGCCGACTACCGAATCGGTGACATCACAATCCCCACCGGATCCCGCGTACTGCTGTCCTTCGGAGCGGCCAACCGTGACCCCACCGTGTTTGACGATCCCGACCAGTACCGCGCCGACCGCGACCCACGAACGCATGTCGCGTTCGGCTACGGCGCTCACATGTGCCTGGGAGCACCGCTTGCCCGCATGGAAGCCCAAGCAGTACTGCGGCAACTCGTCACCCGCGTTGCCCGCATTACTCCGGACGGTCCGACGCAATGGTCGAGCCACAGCTCGCTGCGCGGACCGACCCGCATGCCCATCCGTCTCATCCCTGCCTGAGGACAAGGCGAATCAGCGCAGGCTCGAACGTTGCGGCCTGACCGATGATCCTGAGGTGGCGCAGACTGTCGCACCGTCTGAGCAAACATCCGACCCACACTCCGAGACGGTCTATTCAACACCTGTAACCACCCTTTAGGCTGCTCCGGGCAGTAGTTAGACAGCCTTATGTTCCCAAACATGTTTTCAAATGGGCTGAAAATGGCCTGCAGAGAGGTCTCTGAGGGGCCATTCCACTGATTTTATTTCTTCAACCGGTTATAAATCATTCTGGCGGCGCGATTCTTACGAAGAAGCTGACGGGGCGTTCTGGGTGTGCGAAACAGAAGCCCAACCTTGTGCCCGGCGTAAGTCGAATACTCAAGAGCGACACGCACCGATTTGTCACATTTGTGTTCGATGGCCTGTTGAAAAGTCGGTACGTACTCTGGTTGAGTGAAGAAAACCTTATTGAATCCAATTGCGAACGGCGCCAAGCCGGCGCCATCTTCTAAATAATTAAGTGTGCCGACCGAGACGCCGGGCCACCGTTCATTGAAAACGTCATCCGCTATGACAACCCCACCCGCCGCTAAGCATCCCTCGGCCAATTTCATATCGGATAGTACTATTTCTTGAGTATGCCCTCCGTCGACGCTGAATAGCCTTACGGGAGATCCAACTAACTCGCGGACAGTATCGCGATCCAGGGAAGTCGAATCGGCTTGGTGGACAGTCAGTCGACTATCGGAAGCCCACCGTTTCGTGTTTGTAAGGAACTTATCGCGATCGCCCTCACCCGACCCGTCGACATTCAAATGCTGATCGCCAAAGACATCAATAGCGAGCGCACGTTGTTCAGCGCTCAGCAATAGCCGCAAACCTATGAAGAACCGTCCATGATGAACACCGATCTCCGCCACGCCCCCGCCAATATCGTTGCGGCGCTGCACGGAATCAAAAATGCGAACAAAGTCCAAGACCTCAGGCTCTAGCCACCCTTCAACGAATCTGTGACCTGCCGAACGGTACAAGGCGAAACTCTGCATCATGTTGAGGCATCCTGCCATATCATGGCAACGAGTAGGGCACCAAAAACAGCGACAATCAGCGTCAATAACGCGCCGCTTTTCCAGCGCTAGCCGACCAGAGCAGAACCACGAACCCCCGCGTGTGCCGAACCATCACCGTTGAAGTGTCAGCCCTTCGCCGCTAATTGTGGTGAACGTGGTGGTGCTGGCTGTCAAGGTTCGGGGCATGCCGCCGAAAAGTTCCTCTACGGGCCAGCCGTGGGCATCAGAATTCCAACGCGCCGAGGCTCTCGCAGTCTGGAACGTGCACGACAGCAACCACTGCCCTCACGGCGCCGTCGGGCGACGACCCCCTCACGACGCTCAGCTACTCGACGCGTCGTAAAAGGGTCACCAGCCCCAAAACGTCGAAAAGTTCGAACTTGCACCCCTCTGATCAGGGCACAAGTTCGAACCTTCGACCTTTGGTAGCGGGGACAGGATTCGAACCTGCGACCTCTGGGTTATGAGCCCAGCGAGCTACCGAGCTGCTCCACCCCGCGTCGGTAAATGCAAGGTTACCGAACTGGTGTCGAGCCGACCAAATCGCGGGCTCAGCGGGGGTATCGGTGCTGACCTCAATGGGACGGCGGGTTCAGCCCGTATCGCTGCGCGATGTCGTCCATCCAGGCCGGCGACCCGTAGCTCAGCCCGTACTTGTCGGCGAGTTCGCCGAACTCGGGCAGTTCGTGCAGCGGCTTGCCGGCCGGGTCGTCGGCGTGCTCGACGAGCAATTCGCCGAGTTCGCGGAAGTAGTTCTCGAACCCGCCCGGAGTGATGATCTCGATGATGCGGCCCGGCTCGCTGCCGGCGTTCCACATCGCGTGCATCTGACCGCGCGGCTTGGTGATGTAGCCGCCGGGGCCGAGCACCACCTCGCTGTCGTCGGAGCGGAAGCCGATCTCGCCCGCCAGCACGATCGAGTGCTCGTCCTCACGGGTGTGCCGATGCGCCGCGGTGAGCACGCCGACGGCGAACGGGTGCTCGACGATGGACACCTCGCCCCCGTTGGTCTTGCCGGACAGTTTGAACACCGCCCCGAAACCCGGCAGCGTTACGACCTCGCCCTCTCCCGGCCGCACCACGCTGACCCCGATTTGGCTCATGTGCCTACCTTCCTCCGAAACCCTTGCACTGCAATGCCTCATCGCACGGTGTTCTGAGGCGGCCAGAGTGGTTGCGGCACTTCGATTCCGAACGGCTTGCCCCAGCCGTTGCGCGAGGAAACCTCGTGTACGGGGCGACGATTGGCCGCCACGCCCCACTTGCCCAGCGGATAGCCGAGCGTCAGCATGGCCGACATTTTCCAGCCTTCTTCGACCGGCACGCCGAGGAGCTCGTTCACCTCGTCCTCGAAATTGCGCAGCACCATGGTCATCACGCCGCCGACGCCTTCGGCGCGCGCCGCCAGCAACGCACTCCAGATCGCCGGATAGATGTTGGCGCCCCCGAGGTCGTCGATGGCGAACACGAAGAGCAGCAACGGAATCTCTTCGAAATGGTCGGCCAGATAATCCCCCGACCCTTTCATTCGGCGCATCGTGTCGGCATGCGCGGCCGGGTCCGCACCGGGGGCGGTCGCCACCATCGGTCCTGTCCCCGACGTGAATTTGTCGTATTCAATGGCGCGGGCCTGCCGGTACAGCTGGGCGAACTCTCGGATCAGCTCAGGATCGTCGACGGCCACGAAGTGCCAGCGTTGGGTGTTGCCCCCGTTGGGAGCGCGAACCGCCGCGTCGAGAATGCGGGCCTGGGTTTCCAGCGGAATCGGGTCCGGCCGCAGCCGCCGCATCATCCGGGTGGTGTAAAGGCCTTCGTAGATGTCCATTTCGCTGTCCGCCCCCTACTCGGGCCAACTGTTGTTGAGGATGGTCTCGACGAAGTTCTCGCGGACGAACCCCCGGTCGAAGTGCGCGAGCACGTCGTCGTTGACCGTGCCGAAGGTGCTGTGTGGGCGGTGCTTCATTCCGTCGTTGAAAGCGGACAGGATGCGCTGCTTGAAATCCGGGCGCGGATGCGCGGCGGTGACCGCCGCAAGGGCCTGCGGCGAAAGCTCGTCGCGGTCGATGCCCAGCACGTCGGTCTCGACTCCGGCGGTGACCAGGGCGACTTCGGGTGCCAAGAACTCGGGGATGCCCGGAGTCGTGTGCAACGCGATGCTCAGCCATACCTGCTCGGCGTCGGCTTGGTCAACATCATGCTCGAGCAGGAAGGTACGTGCCGCGTTGGCGCCGTCGACCTCGAAACGCAGCTGCGAGGTGCAGTAACGCTCGGTGAGGCCGAGATCGTGGAACATCGCCCCGGCGTAGAGCAGCTCCAGGTTTGGTTGCAGTCCGCGGCGGCGCCCCTGTAGAGCACCGAACAGGAACACTCGGCGGGAGTGGTCGAAGAGCAGGTCGTCTTCGGCCTCGCGGATGTGGGCGGTGATCGCGCGCGCCAATGCGGTGTCGGGTATCGCGATGTCGGCAATCACCTGGATGGACTCAGTGGTCATGATCTCGCCTCCTCGTTGGGTGTTGGTTCACAGTTTCCGGGGCTACGGGCAAACCGACCCTCGCCGTTCCTGCCGTCTTCTCCACAGAAAGCGACACAATGGATCGGTGGCCGAAGCGGGTTCGCGAGTGGTGGTAATCGTCGTGTTCGACGGAGTAACGCTGTTGGATGTCGCGGGGGCGGGTGAAGTCTTCGTCGAGGCCAACCGATTCGGCGCCGACTATCAACTCAAGATCGCGTCGGTGGACGGCAACGATGTGGCCAGCTCGATCGGGACACGATTGGGCGTCACCGACCGTCTGTCGGCCATCGATTCCGCCGATACCGTCATGGTCGCCGGCAGCGACAGTCTGCCCACCCAAGCGATCGATCCCGCACTCGTGGCGGCGGTCCGATCGGTGGGGCCGCGGACCCGGCGGCTGGCGTCCATTTGCACGGGGTCGTTCATCCTCGCGGGGGCCGGCTTACTCGACGGCCGGCGCGCGACCACGCATTGGCACGAGACACGGCGACTGGCCCGGGCCTTCGCAGATGTCACCGTCGAGCCGGACGCGATCTTCGTGCGCGACGGCGACGTCTACACCTCGGCGGGTGTGTCGTCGGGCATCGACCTGGCACTGGCGTTGGTCGAAATGGATTACGGAACAGAGCTGGTTCGTGAGGTGGCCCGGTGGTTGGTCGTCTACCTCAAACGCGCGGGCGGCCAATCGCAGTTCTCGGTGCTGGTCGAGGCCGATCCGCCGGCGGGATCACCGCTGCGCCTGGTCACCGATGCCATCACGGCCAATCCCGCTGGTGACCACAGCGTGTCCAAGCTCGCCGCCAAGGCGTCGCTGAGTACCCGGCAGCTGACCCGGCTGTTCCAATCGGAGCTGGGCATGACACCGGCGCGCTATGTCGAGTTGGTTCGAATCGACTTCGCGCGCGCCGGGCTCGAAGCCGGCCGGACCGTCACGGAGACAGCGCATCTCGCGGGCTTCGGCAGCATCGAAACGCTACGCCGGGTGTTCGTCAACCACCTGGGCATCAGCCCGAAGGCCTACCGGGACCGGTTCCGCACGGCCTGCGCGTAAAAGCCGCTACTTCGTGTTGTTGTACTTGGTGATCGCGTCGTCGAGCCGCTGCAGCGCGGCTCCGTATCCGGCGAAGTCGCCCTTCTTCTGTGCATCCTTCGCGGCGCCGAGCGCGGCCTGAATCTCCTGCAGGGCAGCGGCTTTCGCGGGCGACAGCGTCGTCGCCCCATCCGGCGCCGGGGGCACCGCCGTGGGCGGGTTGTTCGGGCCGGGCGCCTGAGCTGGTGTCGGCGGGGTCGCGGGGGGCGTCACCGGCGCACCCGAATCGGTGGGAACGATCCCCGTAGCGGCCGCACCGGCGCCTGGCCCGAATAGCCCGGTGAGCGCGTCACCGACGGTGGGCCCGTAGCCGATCTTGTCGTTGTACATCATCGCCACCCGGATCAACCGCGGGTACGACGAGGCAGCGTCGCTGGCTCCCGGAGAAGCGTAGACGGGCTCGACGTACAGCAGTCCACCCTGCGCGACCGGCAGCGTCAACAAGTTGCCCCACCGTATTCGGTTCTGGTTGTCCCGCCCGATCACACCCAGGTCTTGAGACACCGCCGGGTCGGTGGTGATCGCGTTATTGGCCAGCTTCGGACCGTTGACCTGACCGGGGATGGTCAGCACCGTGATCTTGCCGTACGTCGAGGGATCGGAGCTGGCGCTGATGTAGGCAGCCAGGTAGTCGCGCTTGAATCTGTTCATCGCGCTCGTCAACTGATATGACGACGAATTATCGTTCTTCGCAATGTTTTTCGCGACTATGTAATACGGCGGCTGATAGCTGCTGGCCGTCGGATTCGGGTCCAGCGGCACGTCCCAGAAGTCGGAGGTGGAGAAGAACGTCACGGGGTCGTTGACGTGATACTTCGCCAGCAGCATCCGCTGCACTTTGAACAGGTCCTCGGGATAACGCAGGTGCTCGGCCAGTTCGGGGCTGATGTCACTCTTGGGCTTGACCGTGCCCGGGAAGACCTGCATCCAGGCCTTGAGCACCGGATCCTGCTCGTCCTGCTGGTAGAGCGTCACGGTTCCGTCGTAGGCGTCGACCGTGGCCTTCACCGAGTTACGGATGTAGGAGACCTGCTTGTCCGGCCCGAGCTTGTTGAACGCCACCTCGGTGGAGTCGGCGGTTGCGGACTCCAGCGACGTCAGTTCGGAGTACGGGTAGTTGTCCAACGTCGTGTAGCCGTCGATGATCCACACCAGGCGCTTGTTGACGATCGCCGGGTAGACCGCGCTGTCGGTGGTCAGCCACGGCGCCACCGCCTCCACCCGAGCGGCCGGATCACGGTTGAACAGGATCTTGCTGTTGGACCCGATCACGCTGGAAAACAAGAAGTTTCGCTCGGCGAACTTGGCGGCGAACACGCTGCGGGATAGCCAGTCACCGATCGGGACGCCGCCGAGTCCGGTGTAAGTGTAGTTCTTGGTTTCGGTGTTGGTCTCGTAGTCGTATTCGCGGTCGGCACCGTTGCGGCCCACGATCGCGTAGTCGGCCGAGGTGTTGGAGATGACCGGTCCGAAGTAGATGCGCGGCTGGTCCAGCGGCGCCGGTCCGTCCGACACCACGCTGCCGTTGGCGCCGACGACGTTGGCGAGAAACTCTGGGTAGCCACCGTTTTGGGTGGGATCGTTGGCGATGCCGCGCACCGTGTTGGCCGGAGAGGCGATGAACCCGTTGCCGTGGGTGTAGACGGTGTGCCGGTTGATCCAGTCGCGCTGGTTGTCGATCAGCCTGTCCGGGTTGAGCTCTCGGGCCGCGACTACGTAGTCGCGCAACGTGCCGTTGCGGTCCAGGTAGCGGTCGATCGACAGCTGGTCGGGGAAGAAGTAGAAGTTCTTGCCCTGCTGGAACTGGGTGAACGCGGGGCTGATGATCGTCGGGTCCAGCAACCGGATATTCGAGGTCGTCGCCCGGTCGGCCGCCACCTGCTGGGCGGTGGCCTGGCTGTCGCCGCTGTAATTGCGATAGGTCACCTGGTCGGACGTCAGTCCGTACGCTTGTCGTGTCGCGGTGATGCTGCGGCCGATGTATTCGCTTTCCTTTTGCGCGGCATTGGGTCTCACGCTGATCTGCTCGACGACCAACGGCCAGCCGGCGCCCACTATCAACGACGACAGCAGCAGCAGCACCAAGCCGATCGCCGGAATCCGCAAGTCCTTCAGCACGATCGCGGAAAAGACCGCGGCCGCACAGATCAGCGCGATCGCCATCAGGATCAGCTTGGCCGGCAACACCGCGTTGATGTCGGTATAGCCGGCACCGGTGAACGGCTTGCCGCCGCGCGTGTGCGACAACAGCTCGTAACGATCCAGCCAATAAGCAACGGCTTTAAGCAGGACGAGTGTGCCGATCAGACTGACGAGCTGCACCCGTGCCGAACGACTCAGTGCACCGGTGCGCCCGGACAGCCGAATGCCGCCGAAGATGTAGTGCGCCAGCAGATTCGCCACGAAGGCCAGGAATACCGACACGAACAGGTAGCTGAGAACCAGTCGGTAGAACGGCAATTCGAACGCGTAGAAGCCGAGATCCTTGCCGAACTGCGGATCCCTGATCCCAAAGCTTTGGCCGTGCAAGAACAGCTGGATCCGCACCCAGTAGCTTTGCGCGACGATGCCGGCCAGCAGGCCGATCGCCGCGGGGATGCCGATGGCCACCAGCCGCAACCGGGACATGACGACGGTGCGATAGCGCGCCACCGGGTCGTTGTCGTTGCTCGGGACGAAGACCGGACGGGTGCGGTAGGCCAGCGCGAGCCCGGCGAACACGATCCCGCCGACCAGCAGGCCGGCGACCAGGAACACCACGATGCGGGTCATCAGCACGGTGGTGAACACCGAGCGATAGCCGAGCTCACCGAACCACAACCAGTCGACGTAGGCGTCGATGAGGCGCGGGCCGGCGAGCAGCAGCGCGATCACACCGAGCGCGATCAAAATAAGAATCCGGCTGCGCCGAGTCAGCTTCGGCATCCTTGCGGTGGGCCGCATCCCCACTAGCTACGCTCCCTGATCAATGTGAGCTGGACGTCACAACTGTACGCAGAATTGCGGGCTAGCAACTCGGCGCCTGACCTCCCTGTTGGATCGCATGCAGCGCATCCACGGCTTGCCCGAGCGTCTCGACCTTGATCAGCCGTAAACCGTGCGGGTTGTCCGAGGTCGCCTCGTAGCAATTCTTCGCCGGCACCAGGAACACCGTGGCGCCCGCCTCCTGGGCGGCAACCATCTTGTGCGTGATGCCGCCGATCTGGCCGACCTTGCCGTCGGAGGTGATCGTGCCGGTCCCCGCGATGAACGTCGAACCGGCCAGGTCACCGGTGGTGAGCTTGTCGACGACGGCCAGGCTGAACATCAGTCCGGCGGACGGTCCGCCCACATTGGCAAGGTTGAAATCGACCGAGAACGGCGCCCACGGTGCATCCAGCACGGCGACACCCATGAAGCCGTAGTCGCGGTCCTTGTTGGTGCCGAGGGTGATTTGGGCGACGCCGGCCGGTTCATTCTTGCGGCGGTAGTCGATCGTCACCGTCTGGCCGGGCTTGGTGGTCTTCAGCAGTCCGGTGAACTGCTCGACATTGACCACCGGGGTGCCGTTGACCGCGTCGATAGCGTCACCGGCCTTCAGCTTGCCCACCGACGGACCGGGATCGGTGACCGTCGCGACGGTGACGGCGGGGGCGAATTTCAGATAGCCCAGAGCGGCATAGGCGGCGCTGTCCTCGGAATCTTTGAAGTCGGCGGTGTTGGCCTTGTCGACGTCTTCGCGGGACTTGCCGGGCGGATAGATCAGGTCGCGCGGTACCAACTGCTCCTGCCCGGAGAACCACAGCGTGAGCGCTTCGCCGAGGGTCAGCTCGTCGCGCTGAGACACCGTCGTCATATTGAGGTGACCGGTCGTCGGATGAGTCTGCGTACCTTCGATCGCGACCACTTGCTTGCCGTCGACCTCGCCAAGCGTGTCGAAAGTCGGGCCGGGGCCCAGGGAGACGAACGGCACCGTCACTACCGCGAGCAACACGCCGAAGACCAAGATCGGCACCAGCGCGACCATCAAGGTCAGAATCCGCCTGTTCACGCCGCTTACCCTAACCGGACACCGGGGCGACTCGTTCAGCTACAAGCGTGACGCCGGATGGCAACTTCTGTTCCAGCGGTGAGTACCGTTGAGGTCATGGCTGACCTGCCTTTCGGCTTCTCCCACGGAGAAGACCCCGAGCGCGACAAGCACGGGAAGAAGAATCCCGAGTCCGGCTCGGGCCCGTCAGACCCGCTCGGTGCGTTCGGCATGGGCGGGGACTTCAACATGGGTGACCTGGGGCAAATCTTCACGCAGCTGGGTCAGATGTTCAGCAGCGCGGGCACCGGGCCGGCCGGCGGCACCCCGTCGGGACCCGTTAACTACGACCTGGCCCGGCAAGTCGCGTCCAGCTCGATCGGATTCGTCGCACCGATTCCGGCCACGACGAACTCAGCGATCGCCGATGCGGTACACCTCGCCGACACCTGGCTCGACGGCGTCACCGCGCTGCCCGCCGGCACCACCAAGTCCGTCGGCTGGAGTCCGAACGACTGGGTGGACAACACCCTGGAAACCTGGAAGCGGCTGTGCGACCCGATGGCCCAACAGATCTCGACGGTGTGGGCGTCGTCGCTGCCGGACGAGGCCAAGAGCATGGCCGGCCCGCTGATGGCGATGATGTCGCAAATGGGTGGGATGGCGTTCGGGTCGCAGCTGGGCCAGGCCCTGGGCCGGTTGTCCCGCGAGGTGCTGACGTCGACCGACATCGGCCTGCCGCTGGGGCCGAAGGGCGTGGCGGCGATCATGCCCGACGCCGTGGAAGCCTTCGCCGCCGGACTCGAGCAGCCCCGCAGCGAGATCATGACGTTCCTGGCCGCCCGGGAAGCGGCCCACCACCGGCTGTTCAGCCATGTTCCCTGGTTGTCCAGCCAGCTGCTGGGCGCCGTCGAGGCCTACGCGATGGGCATGAAGATCGACATGAGCGGCATCGAGGAGTTGGCGCGGGATTTCAACCCCGCGTCGCTTACGGATCCGGCCGCGATCGAAAACCTGCTCGGCCAAGGCGTTTTCGAGCCGAAGGCCACGCCGGCGCAGACCCAGGCGCTGGAACGGCTGGAGACCCTGCTCGCGCTGATCGAGGGCTGGGTGGAGGTCGTGGTGACCGCGGCCCTGGGCGACCGGATTCCGGGTGCGGCCGCGTTGAGCGAGACTCTGCGCCGACGCCGGGCCAGCGGCGGTCCGGCTGAGCAGACGTTTGCCACGCTGGTCGGCCTGGAGTTGCGCCCGCGCAAGCTGCGGGAAGCCGCGGCCCTGTGGGAGCGGCTGACCGAAGCCGCCGGGATGGATGCCCGCGACGGCGTCTGGCAACATCCCGATCTGTTGCCGGGCGCCGAGGACCTCGACGAGCCCGCCGGCTTCATCGATCGCGTCATCGGCGGCGACACCAGTGGAATCGATGAGGCCATCGCCCGTCTGGAGCAAGACGACTCCGGCGCTGGCGGCGGGCCTGTCAACGACTAATTCGGTTTCCCGGCCTAGCTAGTGATCTTGGCGATCTGGGCGTCGGACAACGTCCTGACCGCCTCTGGCACCGGCCGAAGGTAAATATGAACGGCGTCAAGGAATTTCGGGCCGCTGCCGTCGGTCACCACCCAGTGCAGGAAGGCCTGCAACGTCTGCGCGACGGCGGGGTCCTTCTGCTTGCTGTAGACGATGGCGTATTCGTAGTTGACAATCGGGTACCCGTCCGCGGCGGGCCCGTTGACCAACGAGAACGCCTGATTGGCCGGCATCTGCGAGGCAGACCCGGCGGCCTCGGCCTCCACGCTCTCGGCGTCAGGCAGCACGTAATGGCCTGAGGCATTGGCCAACTCGGCCTCAGCAAGCCCCTTCTGTTCGGCCTCGGCCTGGTAGCGGGTGCCCAGGTAGGCGATGCATCCCGGGCTCTGGGCGCAACTGGTCACCACGGCCGCCATTCCGTTGAGACCCGATCCGCCTGGCACGGCGGGGAAGTCGACGGAGGTGGCGAAGCCGGGCGACTTGCCCCACCCGTCGGGGTCTTGCTTGGACAGATATTGGGTGAACAGGTAGGTGTCATTACTTCCGGGGTCCGTGCGGTGCAACGGAATTACCGGGATGGCCGGCAGGATCACGCCTGGATTGAGGTCGGCGATCTGCGGGTCGTTCCAGGTCTTGACGGTGCCCTTGTACATGGCCGCGAGTACTTTGCCATTCAGCCGGACGTTCGTGAGGAGTCCGGGCAGGTTGTAGTTGACGTGCAGCGAAGAAACGGCCAGCGCGATGTTCAGCAGGCCCGGGTGTGCGGACAAGTCACCGTCGGTCAGGTAGAGGCCGGATGCACCGATGTTGACCGCGCCGTCTGCGGCCTGCGCGATGCCGTTGCCCGACACGTCGCCGGCGACGGTGATCGTGACGTTGGGGTATTTCGAGTGATACGACGCGGCCCACGCATCCATCAACGGGTAGAGGTTGTTGGAACCGGTCTCGGTCAACGTCACGTTCGACGTCGCCGGCGCGGTCGCCAGGTGGGCGACCGGGCTCGTGGAGTGCGAACCGCAAGCCGCCGCGACCAGCATCGCCGACGCCGCCAGTGACAGCCCACACAGACGAATTTTCATCGACCGACCTCACCTTTTGCTCCGGTTTGGCGCTGTGGGCCACGGCGGCGCCGCAAATGCCCGCGATCACTATTGCAGTTCCGCACCTGGACCGCAGGAGCAACTGGGTGGACGGTTTCGGTAGACACCGGAGCGGGGTGTCGCGCACCCGGAAACCGGCTTATTGTCATTGCGTCTAATTGGGTCGCAGGTGTTTGCTGGAAGTGCTACGTTGTCGTTGATCGACTGTCCGACTGGCCTTGGCGGCACAATGTTTAACTCCCGAATGGCAGCCGCGGTGCGCACCGCGTTGGTTTGCGCCTGCCTCGGCCTGTCCAGCGTTTTGGTGGTATCGGCGTGCGGGGCGGCGCCGTCATCGACACGTGCCGCGACGACCTCACCCGCGGCCGCGACCGGCAGCACGCCGGCGCCGGCAAGGCCGACCGTCAGCGGCGTGTACGGCGACCCGGAAGCGGCCGCCAAGTACTGGGTGCAGCAATCGACGGAGGACACCTGCGGGCTGGCTTCGGTGGCCGACGTTGTCGGCGAGGCCACCGGCACTCCCGCGACGGAGCAACAGATCATCACGCTGGCACAGAAGACGCCCTCGGTGATCCGCGACGGACCGATTTACCTGCCCACCGGCGACCCGGGCCACGAAACCGAGAAGGGTGGCATCGATGCGGCCGATACCGTCGTGCTGCTCGACCACTACGGCGTCAAATCGCGGATGACCTGGGACAAATACCCCGACGAGGTAACTCTGTCCGCGCTCGAGCAGGACCTCGGCGCCAACCGGAAGGTCATTGCCTGGGTCAACGGCGGAACCATTCTGGACAGCAACGACCAGCGCAAGACGGCCGATCACCTGCTCGTCGTCACCGGGGTCGACACCACTAACGACACCGTTCACCTCAACGACCCGTACGCCGACCACGGCAACACCAAGGTCAGCATCACGACGTTCATGGCGGCGTGGAAGACCGGGCAACAGACGATGATCGTGACCGCACCGGCCGGCTGAACGTCGCCCGCTCTGCGCTGGACCGGTACATAATTTGCACGCTGTTCACGGCATCGTTGCGAAGTCCACGGGCAGGGTGGGTACGAATGCGGTGAGCCGACCGCATCGGCCCGATCCACTCGGCCAGTAACGCGATGCTGGCCACGGACGACAGATGGAGGTGCAGGAAATGCGCAAACGACCAATCATCGCTGTGGGATCGGCGCTATTAGCCCTGGCGTTCGGCACTGGAATCGCGCACGCCGATCCGGACCCGAACGACGATCCCGGCGAACAGCGCAACTGGCCCTGTGGATACACGTTCGGGCCGGTAAATACGCACGCACAATTCGGAACGATCATGGCATGGCGTTATTCACACCCATGCCCACCGCCGCCGGCGCCGGGCGAATAACACTCAAGGTCACGGCCAGGCCGATAGGTGAGCCTGGCCGCCCTGTGGACAGCTGATCGGGCGTGTGCGCCGGGCGTGGCACAGTCTGAATTCATGCCGGGCACCGCTACCTATGCGCTGGATCCGGCAATGCCCGTGTTGCTGCGGCCCGACGGTGCGGTGCAAGTGGGTTGGGATCCGCGGCGCGCGGTGCTGATCCGTCCTCCGCGCGGGCTGGCCGCGGTCGCGCTGGCCGCGCTACTGCGCGCGATGCGGTCACCACTGCCGCTCACCGAGTTGCAGCGGCACGCCCTCGAGCGCGGGTTGACCGACCGCGACGGCCTGACCCGTCTCGTCAGGCAGCTGGTGAGCGCGGGGGTGGTGACCCGCGGCTACCGGCAGGCCGGCGGCCGGGCGGCGTCGATCCGGGTGCACGGCCGCGGGCCGCTGTCGGACTTGCTGGTGGAGTCGCTGCGCTGCTCGGGGGCGCGAATCGCGCGCAGCAGCCAGCCGCACGCCGCGGTGTCGCGCGCCGCCGTGGACCTGGTGGTGCTGACCGACTACCTGGTCGCCGACCCGCGTCTAGTTCGCGATCTGCACAGCCAACGCGTCGCGCACCTGGCGGTTCGGGTCCGCGACGGCACCGGGCTGGTCGGACCGCTGGTCATTCCGGGCGTGACCAGCTGCCTCGTCAAGCTCTAAGGGGAATGACCGGTCGGCACGCGCCTATCGACGTCTCGCATCTTCCCCCACACCTCCGGAGTCGGCGCATCGGCCGCTTGTCGGTCGCTGCTGGGACACTTAGTCCAGGAGGATGAATGAATGCGGTCTTCGCGGCGGTCGTACTCGCCGTCGTCGCCATCTCTTCGGTCGCAGGGTTGTTTAACCTCGCTCGCAGCGACCAGGCGCGGTCGAAATATCGCCAGACTGTGCGGGCGATGCGGTGGTGGATGATTCCTGCAGCACTCGGTCAGCTGAGCGCCGTGACCATCATGTACTTGGCGATCGTCAAGCTGGTGCCTGCGTTGTCGTTTGGGTGGTGGCGACTGGTGAGCGGCGGTCCCGGCAACATCATGCTGGGTCAGACCGGACAAACGGGAGCCGCGTGGCGAATCGCCGCGCTGACCTTACCGATCGTGCTGTTCGCGGTGGTCCCGCTCGAAGCCCACCGCGAGGAGGAGATGTTCCGATCAGGAGCCGAGAAGCAGAGCATCGGTAAGCGACTCCGCACACAGATGTTGTTCGGCGTCATCCACTGTGCGATGGGCATCCCGATCGCCGCGGGGATCGCGCTTTCGATCAGCGGCGCGTACTTCTTAACGGTGTACCTGCAGGCCGCCCGTCATCTCCGCCCCGAGTTCGCGGCAGCGGAGGAGATACCAGGGCCGGAACGGCTGCCGTACCCCGAGCTGCCCGCCTTAACCGCCTACGACTCCGAAGCATTCGAGGCTTACGACCGGGAATGGGACAGGGTTCGCGCTGAGAATAGGCGCCGACTCGATCAGTGGCTCGACGATCTGCCCAATCAGGCGGCGGCGAGCGTCGAGCGGATCAACCGTATAAGGCGGCGGCCCGTCGCCAAAGCTGCCGCTGCACACGCGGTCTCCAACTGGCTGGTGATCGCGACGGTGGTCATCGCGGTGATCGTCAGCTCGCTCGCGTAGGCATGCGAGGTATGTCGCCGCTAGCTTCCGGGCGGGCTTTGACGAATCACCCTTGGGAAGGAAATGTCGTCTTTGCGTAGGTTGCCGGGGAAGCACGGGGAGATGACGGTCAGGGTCGGCGAGTAGTTCGCGGGGTAGGCGGCCTCGATTTGGAGGCGGTACCCGTCCGGGGCGTAGGCGAAGCGGTTGGGTTTCTCGAACCCGTCGCGCTCCATGACGGTCAGGTTCCAGCTCTGCCAGAGCTGCCCGGTGCGGGCGATCAGGTCTGCGGGCGGCATGCCCTGGGGACCGATGACGTGCAGGGCGGCGGTGTACTCGGTCGGGCCTGGACCGGGGCCGGTGTAGTTGTCGTCGCAGCCGAGGTTGCTCCCGCCCTGGGCGTCGCTGCCGTCGAGCACGGTGCCCGGCGGCAACCCGTCGACCGTCTTCTGGAGGTAGTGCAGGACGGTGTCTTGTGCCTCTTGCTGGCTGTTCGGGACCTTCGGTGACTGGGCGACGGGGGTGTGGTCCATGGGGCCTCCTGGGATGGGTATGGCGCCAGAGGGGGTTCTCGGGCCGAGTGGTGCGGCTGGCTTGGTGGACGAGCACGCGGCCATGAGCATCGCGGCCGCGGCGAGGGCCGCGAGGAAGCGAGACGATCTGCTGATGGCGGTCATGGCGTGAAGGAGGGTGGGGTGACATCGACCCTGCCTGCGATGATACGGCCCATGTTGGTCAGGGCCGGGTTACCTGGGTCCCAGTAGCTGCTGTGGGCGGCCACCGTCGGCAGGCCCAACGGCCAGCCGGGTCCGGGCGATGCTTCGAACGGGATGCCCCCGAATCGTGAGCTCATCGGGTCGGTGCCGAGTGTCATCCCGGTGACCACGCCGATGACGTCGTTCTGGGCCCGGGTGGCGAACACGTGCGCGCCGGGGTCGAGGTTGAGGTCGCTGGCGTGTCCGGCCAGTACCCCGGGGCTGCCCACGGCGATGATGTTGTTGGCGTCGAGGTGGTGGCCGCCGAGCGCGGCCGCCCCCATTTCGGTGGACCCGTAGCTGTGTCCGATGACGGTGTTGATGGACGGGCCGCCCGCCACGGCGTCGTTGTGGGAGGCGCGGATCCCGGCCTGGAAGTCGTCGAGCGCGGTGGCCCCGTTGCGGGCGTAGCCCGGGTCGGCCGCTTGCAGGAGGTTCATCGGCCGGTCATACCCCATCCAGGTGGTGACCGACACGTCGCCGGGCTGCAGCGTGCGGTCCGCGTTGCGGGCCGCCCAGTACATCCTCTGGGACTTGTCGGCGCTGCCGCTGTACCGGGTGGTGTCCTGGCCGGTCCCGGGCACGAAGGTGGCGGTGCGCTTCGCCGTGTCGGGGTTGTTGATCGACGACGCGGCGTGGCCCTTGTCGTCGACGACGAGGAGGTACTGGGGCAGCTTGCCCGAGGACGGGTCGATCTCGCTCGGCGGCGGCCCGATCGTCTTCTTCACGTCCGCGTAGCCGTCGTGGGCCCGGTTGGCCGCGTCCCATTGCTGTTGCCAGTCCCGGTACTCCTTGCCCTGCAAGAAGGGCGTGTCCCCGTTCGCCCAATCGGGGTGTTGGGCGCGCAGGCGGTCCAGGTCGGCCTGGTTGGCGGCCTGCAGCTCGTCGAGGTGCATCCGGTTGTAGTGGTCGCGGTCCACGGCGGGCATCCCGCCGTGGTTGCCGATGAACCGGTCGTGGTCGTAGGCGGCGTCCTTCTGCTCCTTGGTGAGCGAGTTCCACGTCTTCGCGAACTGTGTGGGGTCGTCGGGCAGCGGCGGCACCGGCGGCAGCGGGCCTTCTTGCGCCCGGATGCCCGCGGGGTCATAGCCCTCGGCGCGCAGGGCGCCCAGCGCGTTCTGCAACGTGTACGAGTAGCCGTCGCGCGTTGCCTTCACCCTGCCCAGCGCGGCCTTGGTGTCGTTGATGGCGTCGTCCTCGCGGCCGGTGATGAACGCGTCGAGCGCCTGTCGGTCGGCGGCGGTCAGGGAGGGGTCCTTTTCCATCTCCACCGCTTGGCCGATCATCTTGTCGAGGACCTGCAACTGGGTTTCCAGGGCGGCGATTTCTGCCGATCCGGCCTTTTGCGCTTGGGCCAGCGAGGCGGCGATGTTCTCCAACGTGACGCCGATTTTGGGCAACTGCATCGACTGGGCGCCGAGGGACTTCGTCACCTTCTGCACTTCGGCCGAGTCGTTGATCGGGTGCTCGCCGCTGTCCTCCCTGTTCCACGATGCGGCGAAGCGCTGACGGGCATCCTCGAAGGCGTTGTTGGATTCGGCGGTGCACCGGCCCGCGGCGTGGAAGGCCTCGGCCAAGTCCGAGATCTGGGCCGGACGCCCGGCTTGCAGGGTTTGGTTGATCTCCCACGGATCGCCACCGGCCTCGCCGATCAGCAGGGGCACGCTTATGTACCGGAGTTGCACCGCACAGCCCGCAGTTTCGCGGCGTTCCGTTCGTCCATCTCAGTGAACCCCGACGCGGCCCGATGTGCCTTGCCGCCGACCGCCGTCAGCACCTCTTCGTGGGCACGCAGGCCCCGCACGTGGTCGCCATGGGCCACGCCGACCGCCTCGTGGAACTCGTCGGCCGCCGGGAACTGGCCGAACATCCCCGAGGGCAAAGGCCCGCGCGACAGCCGGTCGGCACCCTCCCGGGCGTGTCCGCCAGCGCGGCGAGACTGGTCGCCCCCCGAGTGCAGCAAGCCAGGATCAACAAACATCGGCCACCCCTCCCATGCTGGTGGCAAGCCTATCCACGCGTACCCGGGCGTCAATTCACCTGAACCCGCGACACCAGCGCATCAGCTCCAGCGACATAACTACATCGCAAGTACGAGCGTCTGGACCCCGTGCACGCAGATGGCACGGTGGCCTCCCCTGCTTGCGAGCAGGCTCTTTATGTCAGGACTGAGCGGGAATCATCAAATCTCCGTCAAATATCGGGCCATCAAGTACGACCCGATCGCCAGTTCGGATTCGCACTTCGAATAGGGCGGCGGTCGCGGTGGACTCTCAAGCCCTCCCTGGGCCGAAAGTGGGCGAAGGGGACCGCGACCTAGTTACTGGCGTTCTCCGCAACGGCGTCGTTCGTCGCCGTGTAGCGCCCCACGTCGCCCGACGCGTCGGCCTCCGCGATCATGTCCTCCCATGGCCAGCGCACCGTGGCGAAGCGGCGGTAGAGAAGCAGTTGGTGGTCAACAACCCGAACCTTGCCCTCGGCGTACGAGAGCACCAAACCCCGCCCCTCGGAGTCGACTTGGAGTCGTTCGATGTTCCCCAGCGCCGTCGTGAGGTTGCCCCGCTGGATTCGGTCCTCGCGGGCGTGCGCGACAGCGAAGATGTCCTGCTGCGGGATCCCGCCGATCAGTTTTGCGTCCGGCTCGTCGAGCACTGCGGCCATCGCGTGAGCGTAGATGCCCGTGGCGTTGTTCCGCCTGCGGATGCCGTTGGCCACGTTCTGGGCGAACTTCTGGTAGACGCTGTTGAGCTCTTCGGCGTAGAACATCGCGGCGGCCTCGACGTGGGCAACGTCAATGACATTCTGCTGCCCGAACTTGCGCTCGACGATCCCGGCGGCGTCCAACGTGTCGATGGTGAGGCGCTGCAGGATTCCGGCGTTGCCGTAGCTGATGCTGACAAGCTTCTCGCGGACCTCATGGGACATGAAAACGTTCAGCGCCTCGCACCCCCGGTCGAGGATCTTGCGTAGATCTGGGTCCGTCCAAACGATCGACACCTCGCGGACGCGCCCCGTGAGGTCGGGGTTTAGGTGGAGCAGCAGGTTGTTGTCGCTCCATACCCCGACCACCACGACGTACAAGCCGAGGTCCCACATCGTCTTCAGGTCGAAGGCGAACTTCTGGCGCTCGGTCTGGTCGAGATAGTGGAAGTCCTCGATCACCAACCGTCGGCCAGACTCCTTGATGAGCTCGCAGATGAAGTCGAGGTCGTTGATGTTCTGGCGGAGCGATTCGGTCGTGGTCTCGCTCGCCCTCTCGCCCTTGATCCCGAGCTTCGCCTTCACCTTGCCGATCAGGCTGATACCGAACTCGGTCTCGCCCTCGACCGTGCCCTCCAGCGTTTTCGACTTCTTCGCGCTGGTCTCGAGCTTCACACCGAGCTGGCCGAGTGCTTCACGGTAGATGTCGGTGATGGTCTTCTCGAGACGGCATTGGATCTTGATCGGGTCGTCGAGGATTCGCTGACGCAGCCATGACTTCCCGCTCTTCGACGCGCCGCGGATCGCGATGTGGTTGTCGCGCTTCAAGTAGGACGCGATCTTCGAGTCGAGGTCGCCGCGGTCGACGTACGAATCCTTCAGGATCTCGGTCGACACCCCGAACACCTCGGTGGACTGCTTGGACATGGATCCGACGATAGTCACCGCACCCGACGGCGTATCGCCAGCGCACGAACGTTCGCGCACGGCGGAACCGCGGTCAGGTTGTCGTGCGCGAGCGTCTCAGCGGCCGACCGCACGGCGAGGCCAGCGCGCCGTCAAAAACGTGTCCATTCGCCCGCAGCGTGAGCGCCGGGTCGTGGCCTAACCTAACCGACTTGGCCGTCGCCGAAGGCGTGGTCCTAGCCGAGGCGCTCGACAATCGCCTCAAGCGTCGTGCCGATGGCCCCGGCAACGTGGCGGAGTTCTATGACATCGAGTCGGCGTTCGCCGGACTCGTACTTGCTCACGAACGATTGTGGGACGTCCAGCCGCTCAGCGACCTCGACCTGGGTGAGTCCAGCTTCCCGGCGCAACTCCCGCAGCAACGCGCACAGCTGCTGGTATTCCACCGAGTAGATGGATTTCTCCACCCGGCCAGCGGACATGCGCGCCTCTGAATATCCCAAGTTGGGATATTCTGGCTACCGCTCGTCCCAGACGCCGTGACCTCGAAGAATCGAAGGGCAAATGATGCTGAGGCCCATCTCTGCGACAGCTGTCGCTTTGGCGTTGGTCGGGGCGCCGCTGGGCCCGCTGGCGCCGCAGGGATGCCCTGCGAACTGGGTGGCCAGACCCGCCTACACCTGGCCGTACCAAATGGGGTGCTACCCGCCGGAGCCACCACCACCGCCCAACGGGCACTTCCCACCGTGCAACAGCGTCGACCCTCGATATTGCCCAGGGCTGTGGAACTGAGCCCAGCCCGGCCATTGCGACTCCGCGAACCGCATGCCTTGAAGGAGCGACCATCTGATGAGGGTTATCGGGGCGGTGCTCGCCGTAGCTGCCCTTGTCTTATCGCCGTTGTACGCCTCGGGTAGCGCCCGTGCCGACGCCGCGCAGGCGGGTTACGTCAACCAGCTGCAGGCCCACGGCACCCCGGGAACCAGCGACCAGCTACTGGCCAACGGCTACGTGATGTGCCACGCGCTGGACGCCAACCACCAACCGTCGTGGGCCAACGTCGCAGCCAACTCGGCAGGCTCCTCGGGGCGGTCCTTCGTCGAGACCGCCTACGAGGTCGGCGCCGCGATCCGCTGGCTGTGCCCGGCGCAGGGCTGGCAGATCCAGGAACTGGCCCAGGCCGTCCAGGCGCCCGAAGTTCGCGCAGTGAGATCCGGGTACGCAGGCGGCTGATCCTTTGCGGCGGTTACGGACTCGGATCGGCAAAGCACGTAATTCTGCACCATCGGCAAGGGCTACGCCTCGTGCCCTGGCGGACATCGCCCGCGACTACGGCGTCCACGTCTAGGCACCGGATCGGATCGGGTAGAAGGAGGCGCGAGATGTTGCGCAGGTTCGGGCTGGCTGCAGCAACAGCCGTTACGGTCGCCGTCATCGCGTCTTGCCACCACGAGCCGTCACCGGACCAGGGGTTCCTCGACGCCGTGCACGCCGCTGGGATGCACGCCGACGACGGCGACCAGAAGTTACTGGGGCTAGGCCACGAGGTCTGTCACCGGCTGGACGTCGGCGAGACCGTGCAGCAGGTCACCGACGAGGTGTGGGCGGGAATGCCGCACCGGCCGCTGGTGGACCAGACGTCGCCCTCGGAGTACCAGGCCGACGCGCAACAGCACCAAACCGCCTCCCAGTTCGTGGGCGATGCGCAAACATACCTTTGCCCCGAGCAGGCCAGTCACTACCACGGCCGGTAAGCCGCCGCGAGCGTTGGTCGGCGGGACGGGTGCGGCCGACCCCTGGGGTGTGCCGAAATAGACCGATTGCGGAACGGTGTGGGGTCGCCTCTCGGCGGTTCTGTTTCCCCACGACTTTCTCTACGACCGGGTGTGCCGGAAGTACATGCCGAAAGCGCATCGTTCGGAAATAACGCAGCGACCATTTTCGGTTCACTGAGCGTGAGTCCAATTTCCGCGACCCAGGCAGTTTCGACCGTGATCGGCTACGCCCGCGTGTCGACCATTACCCAGACGCTGGAGCAGCAGACCGAGGCGCTGACCGCCGCGGGGGCGGGAAAGGTCTTCCACGACGTCATGTCCGGCGCACGGGACGACCGCCCCGGCTTCGCCGAGTGCCTGCAATACCTGCGGGAGGGCGACACCCTCGTCGTCTGGCGGCTGGACCGGCTCGGCCGCAACATGCGCAGCATCGTCAACACGCTCCACGAGCTGACCGAGCGGGGGGTGACGGTGCGGTCCCTGCACGACGGCGTCGACACCTCGACGAGCACCGGGCGCATGGTGGCCGGAGTCCTGATGTCGATCGCGGAGTACGAGCGCGAGCTGGTGCGGGAACGGACCGCCCTGAAGCTGGAGCACGCACGCAAGTCGGGACGCAAGTTCGGTCGGCCCGCCAAACTGAACCCCGATCAGGCGGCACTCGCCGGGCGGATGAAGTCCAACGGGGAGACCGCGGCGACCATCTGCAGCGCGCTCGGGATTGGCCGGACGACGCTGTATCGCTACCTAGCCCACAACGAAGAGGAATGAGAAATTTCCGCCAGGCCGCTTGGCGGAACTCGGCAAGCCCACGCGGGCTCAGGTAGGCCGGGGCTAACCTCTGATGATGGACGACGCCGACGCCGACGCCGACGCACCCGAGCTGCTGCCGGTACTCGTCGACGCTGTATTGCCCCTTCTCAAGCCCTACGAGTTCAGCCTGTACCTGCTCCTGCTACGGGCCACCGAGTTCCGCGGTGGCGAGGTCCGCATCGGAAAGCGCACCATTAGCGCCCGACTCGGCCAGGGAACCCGTGCGAGCCGCGGCAACTACAACCACATCACCGAGAAGCTGAATGTCCTCGCGGAGATGGGCTTCATCGCCATCGGCAAAACGTCGCGGGAGGGAACGCAATACCGTGTCCTGCTCCCCGAGGGGGTTCCCGCAGTGCGCGAGGTGATTGCGACGTCGGAGCCACCTGTACAGGAGCTGGACTACTTCGCCGACCCGGTGCTCAGGGCCGAGCTGATGGAGCGCGACAAGTGGACGTGCCGGTACTGCGGCGAGGCGGTGACGGCGACGACAGCAACGCTCGACCACATCATCCCTCAGTCGCTTGGGGGGCCAAACACCCCCGAGAACCTCACGACCGCCTGCCTGACGTGCAACGCCATCAAGTCGGGTCGCACCTACGAGGAGGCCGCACCGGACATCCTCGCGGCCCTGGTGCGCAGGAGAGCGACGGCGCAATAATTAGCCGCTCACCGGAGCCCACTGGCCGCGGCAGTGCGTTACATGAACGAGCGGCGGCGCTTGAAGGCTGCGATGTCGGACTTGGTCAGCAGGAACCATTCACCGTTTCGGCGGCGGTCACGGAATCGCTCGTGCCAGTAGCGTTCGATCCCGACGGCGTCGTCGGTCTCGATGGTGTGCACCACTTCCAGCTTCTCGGGGAGCTGTAGCCCGATCTCGTAGGCGCGTCGCCCATGGTCGTTCGACCGACCGATCTTGTGGAACTTTCCCGACCTAGCGAGGTAGACATACCCCGGCACTGGCTGCTGTGTGTCAGGATCCTCGGCCTCGTCGAGCACCGCTGGTTCGTCCGCCACGGCGGGGAGCAGAGCGGCGACATCGGAAAACTCGGGCGCGTGTTCAGTAAAGTCGCGGAGCCGGTCGATCTGTTGTGCCCGGGTGCCTAGGCGTTTTGCAAAGGTCGTCGCGCTGGATAGCGCCGGGGTGAGACGGCCCTCCATCCGTATGTGGGCCTTGGTGGGGAAGCGGCCCAGTTTGCGGGTCAGCTCGGCCAACTGCCGTAGTAGGTGATCGTCCGCAAGGCGGGCGAGCCCGAAGGCGTTGGGCTCGTACCCAGCTTCGCGTACGGCGTCGCTCCACGTGAGCCACAACCGCCCCTGGAACAGGTAGTCGGGGAACCCGGTCTCTGCGACGAATCGTTCTTTGCCAACTGGCACGCCGCCGTTCTCCTGGGCGAGCTGCTGAATCGCACTGACGACCGCCGCTTTGTCCACCGCGTCCATGCCGGGATCGTAGCCAGCGGCGACGACGTACTAGGTGCAATTTCGGTGGACCCGATCTGTCGGTAGCTCGGCGTAAGCTGCGTTCCACCATGAGCTTGAGCGACATCGACACGACCCGCGCCCTGCGGACTGACGAGGAGCTGCTGGCGCTGGTAGAGGCTATCCACAGTTCGCCGCGGATCGCGCAAGAGACGAACTGGCTTGAGTGGAAGAGCAGCCTGAATCTCGGCGTCGTCGAGGGCCGGTTCGCGGTGGCGAAGGCCATCCTCGGGTTCGCCAACCGATCAGTTGCAGAAGCACAACGGGCGTGCGAGGGCGTGGCGTACATGGTCGTCGGCGTCGAACCGGGCAGCGCTGCGGGCGTGGCCAACATCGACCATGCCAGCCTCAGCCAGGGGCTGAAGACATATGTCGACGGCGTGCGCTGGTCGTTGCACTATGTCGAGTTCGTGGGCGTCACCGTGCTGGTGATCGTGATCGAGGCTCCCCGGAGCGGTGACCCGATCCACACGTTGCAGAAGACGTACGACAAGCACTACGCGGGCACCGTGTTCCACCGCGGGGCGGCACAAACAGAGCCAGCGGGACCGAAGGTTATCGCGATGTTGCAGGAGCGCCTGCTAGAAGGGCAGCGCAAGCCCGAGTTGGACCTGGCGTTCGCCACGCAGGCTGAACCGCTGGCCCGGCTAAGCGCCGACTCCGAGGACATCGAGGACTGGCTGCGGCGACATGAGGCCCACATCCGCGCCAACAGCGGGCAACCGACGCCGCCTGCGCCCCCACCGGCGAGCAGCGAGACGTCTCCCTTCTCTCCGCTGGGCATCTCTCCGCTGGGCAGCCTCGCGGGTTTGGCCAGCAGCCTCAGCGTGAGTTCGATAGGCGCGGGCGGTCTGTTGAGAAACACGTACAAGCCGGAAGACGCCGAAGAGTTCGAGCGCCGCGTGGAGGACTACCTCGCGCAACTCAGGACCGGCCTAATCGATCACCTACTGCGGGGCGTCGTTCAGTCTGATGACAACAAGGTCACTTTCGCTGTCGGCAACGAGACCGACAATTCGGTCACGGGCGTAAAGCTCACCGTGATCATCCCCCAGGGCGGTGTGCTGGTCTACGACTCGCCACCGACGGCCGACCCGTTGCCGCGCCGAATGCCGAAGTGGCCCGACGCACTCGACAAATGGATGAACAATGTCGCGCCGCCCGCGCTCGCTAACCTCCGCGACTACGACTTCACCCTGAACGGCGCATCCGTGGTGGACAACGACGATTCGTTCGAAGCCACCTGGGACATTGGTGACCTCCGTCCTGGTGAGTGGTCACGCGCCCTCACCTTGACGGTCGTGGCCGGTCCTACTGCACCCGAGCGCCTAGAGATCGTGCTTGTCGCGCGATCTCTGAGCCACCGCCGGACCACGACGTCGACGGCAAGCGTGACGGTGGGCTCGAGGACCTGGACGATCGACGACTGGTTCAACGCCGAGCCGGGTATGTAGTCCTACGGGCTGGGGCTCGCGCGCCTACTGACGAAAGACGTTTCGCGCTACGAGCGGGGTGGCCCGACTCAAGCCCAGTCCGTGCATGATTATCGGCGACAATGATGATGACCCCATTGCGAGGAAGGCCGCCACGATGACCGAGTCGACGCGGGCCGAATTGGCCAAGGGGTCGGCCTTCCGGCGCGACGCCGCGAACGGCTGGGCATGGACCTGGCAGCGGTGTGGCCGCTACGAGTACCGAAAGTGCGTGATACGCAGCACTAATCCTGGCCACGTGGTTCCCGGCGTGCCGTCCCCTACGAATGCGCTGCCGCTGCGAATGGCAGGTCGATACGCCGCTGCGAAGCCTAGGCTTCGCAGCGTCTAGGAAATTCGATTGGGAGCTGACGACCTGCAGCACGTCGCATGTGCGAGCGGGTGAGCTCTTGGCTAGAGCGAGTTGAGATGGGTGCGCACGTCGTCGAGATCGGGGGCCGTGAGCGTCACGAGTTCGCCGAGCCGTTCGGCGTCGAGCTCGATTCCGGCTGTCGCGGCGGCCGTAACCACGTCGCTGATCAAATCCGTCGGGTCGACAGCGCTTACGGCGGAGGTGACGATCTCGTGCGCGGTGAGGTAGGCAATTCCCAGGTCGCACAGCACCACCACTGCGCGGTGGGTATGCGATGCGGTCCGTGCCGCTGACAAGTTGAGCGCCATGCGATCGGCGTCGACGGCCAGGCCGTTGACGAGGCTCGCAGTCTGGACGAGGACGTGTTCGACGGCTGCGGCCGCGTCGGGCAGACAGATCCTCTCCACTGATGAGTGCGAGATGTCGCGTTGCTGCCAGGACACCACGTCTTCGAGAACCGGAATCAGGTAGCCGCGCACGACCCTGGCGAGCCCGCAGATCTTCTCGGCCGTGATGGGGTTGCGTTTGTGCGGCATGGCGGAGGACCCAACCTGAGCGGGCGCCTTCGACTCGAACACTTCGCAGATCTCACTGAGCTGACCTAGACGGACCTCGGTGGCGACACCCTCGCAGAGTGTGGCGAGTTGTGCGACCTCGCACATCCAGGACGCGATCCGGTCGCGGAGCACGATCTGGCTGGATACCTCGGAACGCTGCAATCCCAAGGCCGACAACGCCCGGAGCTCTACCGCTTGCGGCACGTTCTCGTGGGTTCCAGTCGGGCCGGAGATCTTCCCGGCGGCGACTGCGTCGGCTGCCGTGGCGAAGCGGGTGCGGGCGCGCGCCGCGGCTGCGGCGAACTCCGCGATGCGATGCCCCCAAGTGTCCTGCGTGGCGTGCTGCCCGTGGGTGCGGCCGATCCGCGCAGTGTCGAGGTGTGCCAGCGCATGATCCCGCAGGACCGCCACCAGAGAATCCAGCCGCGCGGCCAGGATCGCCGAAGTTTCGGCAAGTTGCATCGCCAGCGCCGTGTCAACGACGTCGGAGCTGGTGAGGCCCCGGTGGATACGCGAACCCAGCGCGTCGGGCATACCGGTGGCCCATGCGAGCAGGAAGGCTGCCACGTCGTGGCCCGTCGCAGCCTCGCATTCGAGCACGCGTTCCCGCGTCGGCGGTGCGGCGGCGGAGGCCAGCCCGGCGATTTCGGCGGGGAAGACGCCTTCGTCGCAGTACGCCTGGATGACGGCCACCTCGACCCGGTGCCACAACTCGATCTTGTGCTGGTCAGACCAAATGGCGGCCATCGCCTCGGACGTATAGCGCGCCAGCATTGAGCAAGCATCTCCCGCGGTCGGTGTGACATGCGATTCGTGCGGCCCGGGGTCGTCCGAGACCGGTCCTCGGTATGCGAGAGTATGTGCATGGCCGGTTCCGCGGAACATGTTTTGACCGCCACGCCAACGGGGTTCGGAAACCCTCAGTTCTTCGAAGGGTACGGGTCCACCGCCAGCGACAGTCCCGTCCGTCGAGCGCTCAGCGAGCCGATGCAGTGCGTTCTCCAGTTCCATCAAGCCTTCGGCTTACCTGGTGCGGCCAGCCCCCGGCTCGCGGCAGTCCCGGCGGAATTGGCCGAACTGCGGATTGACCTCCTGATCGAAGAGGTGCAGGAGTTCGCCGATGCCGCCCGCTGCGGAGACATCGTGGCATTGGCCGATGCCCTTGCGGACATCGTCTACGTGACCTACGGCGCGGCGCTCACCTACGGCATCGACCTCGATGCCGTCTTGCGCGAGATCCACCGCTCCAACATGAGCAAACTCGGTCCCGACGGGCGGCCGGTGCTGCGCGCCGATGGCAAGGTCCTCAAACCGGTGACCTACCGCCCGCCAAACGTGAAGGCTGTACTGGCAGTACAGCTTCCGCTGCCCTTCGAAGATGCGTTCTGAACCCACCGCGCGAACGCCTCGGACCCTGTCGGCGGGGTGACCTAGCATTACGGCATGTCCGACCGATCCTCGGCGTGGTCCAACCCGTCGGTCCTCGCGTTCGCAGGTGGCGCAGACCCGCTGCTGAAGGCACGCGAGGTCGCTGCACAGCTGGTCTCGGTCGCACGCGCACGCAACCTGCAGGGCCCGCCGGTCGACGTGCTGGCTCTCGCGCGTGCGGCGGGCATCCATGTCCGCGCGGTCAATGAGGTCGCCGACGCGCGCATCGTCGCCGAGCCGCTCGATGACCACAACCCCGAAACCCCCGAATCTACAAAGGACTTCGCGCCCTTCCCGGATGGCACCTCGGGCCTGACCATCGACTACAACCCGAGTCGGCCGCGCGGGCGGCTGCGGTTCAGCATCGCCCACGAACTGGCCCACGCGTGCTTCCCAGGTGTTGGCGAGCAAGTTCGCCACCGCACCAGCAGTGGTGCGGTCCCCGACACCGAGGACGGCGACAACTGGGAGCTCGAATTGCTGTGCAACGTCATCGCCTCCGAGCTACTGCTGCCCGACGATGCTGTTGCCGGGCTGCTCAACATCGCCACCGACATCGACTTCATCATGGAGACGCGCCGCCGCTGGGACGTGTCGATCGAGGCGCTGTTGAGACGCCTGACGCACGCCACTGCCCGCGCCCTGACGATGGTGGCGGTGAGCCGGGTCGGCGGCGCAGAGAAGATCGCGCGGCTGGATTACGCCGACCACTCCGGGGCGACACCGCCGACCTCCGCGCTGCGGTCGCTGGCTCATGGTCAACTTCTGCCTGGGGCCCCATTGTTCCTGGACTGCGTCGCCGTCGGACAAACCGTGCGCGGCGAGGTCCAGATCGGCGGTGAGCCGTTCGCTGCGCAGGCCGTCGGCGCCCCGCCCTACCCAGGCGGGCGCTTCCCCCGGGTGCTGGCCCTCCTCGAGGAACCCGACCAGCTCGACGTTCACCCGGAAATTACCTACGTCACTGGGG
Organism: Mycobacterium sp. 050272; assembly: GCF_039023525.1. Classification (NCBI taxonomy): domain Bacteria; kingdom Bacillati; phylum Actinomycetota; class Actinomycetes; order Mycobacteriales; family Mycobacteriaceae; genus Mycobacterium; species Mycobacterium sp. 050272. Next base: position 162,223 of record NZ_JBCHKV010000010.1, read on the forward strand.
ATTTGCTCGATCTCGACGCTGGCACGCAACCCGTGCTGATCGCACACGTAGTGTCGGACGCCAGCCACGCGTGGGGACGCCTGAACGTCGGTGCCGCGCTCTCCAGAGCGTTCCCGGACGCCGCCCGCGCCTTCCGGGCGTGGACCATCGCCGATGCCGAGAACCTGCGGTTGGGCCGTGTCCACGCCCTCGACCAAACCCTCAACGGGCGCGAGGTGACCATCGCCAGTATGGTCGCTCAGGCTGGCTTTGGGCCCGGCGCGGCCGTTCGGCTGCGGTACGACGCGCTCGCCGAATGCCTCGAAACAGTCGCCGACTTGGCCGTCTACCGCGGCGCCCACCTGCACGTCCCGCGTATCGGCGCAGGACAAGCGGGGGGCCGCTGGGACGTCATCGCCGACCTGATCAACACCCATGTGGCAGGCCGCGGCGTGCCCGTCACGGTGCACACCAAACCGGGCCCGCAGAGCAACATGAGTCGCGCGGGATGAGCGGCGGGGGCAAGGCGGTGCCGCGAATGGTCGTCGTCAGCGGACCCGTCGGTGCTGGCAAGAGCACCCTGGCAGAAAGCCTTGCCTACCGATACGGCGCCGTGCACGTCCGCACGTCCGACATCATGCGCGACATCGCGGTCAGCCGCGGCGAGAGCCTGCCCGACGAGCGGCGCGCCATGCAGGACTTTGGCGACCGGCTGGATGCCGACACCGACGGCAGCTGGGTGTCGGACTGGTTGTCCGAGAAGATCGCCGACGAGGAGATCACGGGAGAACTCATCGTCATCGATGCCGCACGGCGGGCTGCCCAGATCGAGCGGCTTCGCGACGCCTACCCGGTGACGCACATTCACGTCCACGCTCCCGAGGCTGAACTTTCCCGCCGCTACAGCGCGCGCGTCAGCGGGCTGCAGGAGCTGGACAGTTACGCAGAGGTCCGCAAGAACGCGACCGAGGACCAGGTCACCGAGCTAGCCAGCGAAGCCGACGTGTCTATCGACACCCAGCTATGCACCATCGATGACGTGGAAGCGCGGGCCGCAGCGGCATTGCGGTTGACATCGGCACGGAGCGGGCGGTATGTCGACGTGCTCGTCGGGGGACAGTACGGGAGTGAGGGCAAGGGCAATATCGCCTACTATTTGGCACCCGACTACGACGTGCTGATGCGGGTCGGTGGCCCCAACGCCGGTCACAAAGTTCCGACGAACCCGGAGTACACCCACCGGCTACTGCCGTCGGGAACGCTGGCGAATCCGGACGCGCTGTTGGTCATCGGCCCGGGCGCAACGCTAGACCTCGACGTGCTCAACCGTGAGATCGCCGACTGTCAGATCGAAGTAGGACGCCTGTTTATCGACCCGCAGGCGATGATCATCGAGGCCGCCGACCTGGAGGCCGAACAATCCCTTAAGGCCGAGATCAGCTCGACCGGCAAGGGCGGTGGCGCCGCAGCGGCCCGCCGCATCATGGGCCGACGCCGCAGCGAGCCGCCCGTGCGCTTGGCGCGTGACGTCGAAGAACTCGCTCCCTATATCCAGCAATCCACCGAGATCCTCGAAGACGCGTTCCGCGCCGGTAAGAAGGTGCTGTTGGAAGGTACTCAGGGCACTGCCCTGAGCCTGTTTCACGGCGACTACCCCTATGTCACCAGCCGCGACACCACCACCGCGGCGTGCCTAGCCGAAGCTGGCATTGGACCACACCGCCTGCGCCGAGTCGTCATGGTGGTGCGGACCTATCCGATCCGCGTCGGCAATTCGGCAACCGGGGCAACGTCTGGACCGATGTCCCAAGAGATCGACTGGTCGGTGATCTCGGAGCGGTCGGGACTGCCCGTCGAGGCTCTCCAGGGCGCCGAACGCGGCTCCGTCAGTGGCACCCCGCGCCGAGTCGGCGAGTTCGACTGGCATCTCCTTAGGAGCGCCGCCGAATTGAATGGCGCAACCGACATCGCGTTGACGTTCGTCGACTATTTACGCGCCGACAACACGAACGCCCGCCGCTACGACCAACTCGACACCGACACCATCCACTTCATCGAAGAAGTCGAGAGGGTCGCCGGTGCGCCGGTATCGCTGATCGGGACCCGTTTTCACCCCCGCAGCGTCATCGACCGCCGCGAATGGTGAAGCGACCCAAGGAGACTCATGCACCGAGACCAACTGGTGGAGCATTACCCGACGCTGTTCCACATGGCCTCATCCGGAAGCTGGCCGACCATCCAGACCCACGGACTGTGGACCACGCAGCAGATCGTCGCCACCTCCGCGGGTGCCTTCGAGGAGGCCGCCCTAGCGGAGCGGCGACCCCACTCCATCACCGCCGAACACCCGACACTCGGGCGGGTAACTATCCGAGACCAGGCCCCGCTGCGCCTGCAGTTCCTCGAACGATCCCTGACCGACATGTCGGTCATGCAGTGGCTCGAGGCACTCAACAACCGGGTGTTCTTCTGGCTGCACCCCGACAAGCTGGACAAGCTCCTCGGCGCCCGGCTGTACAGATCTTCCGAGCAGGACGTGGTGGTGATCGACACGAAGAGCCTCCTAGACGCACATGAAGCCCGCGTGCGGCTATCACCCGTCAACTCTGGCGCGACGCTATATCCGAACGCCACCGCCCGCGGATCGCACACCTTCACCACCATCGAGGACTACCCCTACGCCGAGCGGCGCCGGACAGGAAAGACGGTCCGCGAAGCAGTGACTGAGCTCGCTGTCATCGATGGCGTCCACGACATTCGCGACCACGTGATCCGCGTTGAACGGCGCCTTGGGCATGAGGTCCTCGAGCGCTACCAAGTGTGACCTGAGCTTGTCAGGGCGATGGTGCACATCGGCAGGGCAGGTGGCCGACGTCAGCGAACTCGCCCGGCGGGGGGAATCATGAAGCACGGCAGGTTTGCCTGGTGTGAGTTCACTACCACTGCTGACTGAGTGACTGCGCCCCTAAGGGGCGCAATCGTTGCACTCAGTCCTAGCCGGGTAGGGGCAATGATGCGAGCGCGCGCAATCGGTGGCCGCGCTCAGTGCACCGCTCGCGCGTATTTGCCGTGCTCCGTGGGCATTTGACCGATTGCGGTGGTTAGTCCGACTCCGCACTCAGTCGCCGCTTTGCGTCGCAGTCAGGGTGAACACCGCGGGCGAGGCCTGTGATCGGTCGTGAGCACACCGAGCACGGGTTCGCCAGGGTGTAGAGGTGGGACTTTCGCGGTCCCGGGGTCCAGGTCAGAATGCCCTCGGCGACACCGTGTTTCAGCGCGGGGTCGATCGTACGGGCGTTGCGCTTGTACTTCTTGGCCCGTTTGAGGATCGCGTTCCGGGTCATCTCGGTGCCCTCGCCGTCGGCTAGTTGCTTGACCAGGATCTCGATGACCTCCTTGAGTACCTCCTCCTTGTCGGCCTTGCTCGCATGGGCCTGGCGGGTGCCGTCCTTGTAGGTCAACCGCCGGGTCTCGGGGTCGAAGTTCAGGCGGCCCTCGGGCACGTCGACGTCGCGCCCGTAGGCGGTGAAGTACCGAGGCGAGTCGGGTGTGTCCTTCTCGCGGACCAGCCGCCAGGTTGCGTCGGGCCAGTCCTGCAGCCGGGAATCGCCGCGGGCTCGTTCGCCGGAGTGGCCCATGTGGTGGACGACGACGGCTTCGCTGATGCCGGAGTCGGCCAGGAGGGCGTCGAAGGCGACCAGGAAGCGCCCGGCGTCGTGGTTCTCGTCGAGGTCCAGGGCGTCGAGGACCGGGCGCAGGCAGTCCAGGATCAGGTAGTCGGCCCCGCCCAGGCGCTCGGCCCACTCCGCCCGCACGCCCTCGTTGAGGATGTTGAAGGCGCCGAGGTGCCCGCGCATGGCCACCACCTCGACCCGGTCGGCATTGGTGATGCGCTGGTCCCGGAACCAGCGGCGCAAGGTGTGCTCGGCGAGCTCGTCGTCGATGAGCACGGCGCGCTGTGCCCCGGTGGTCACCGGGAACCGGCCCAGGAAGGGGTCGCCGTCGGCGAGGGACCGCAGCAGGTTGCCGACCAGGGTGCTCTTGCCCGCCTTGTATTGGGCCACCAGCAACACCCGTCCCTGCGCCGGTGCCAACCGGTCGATGCGGTACTGGGCATCGGCGTCGGGTTCGGCGAGCAGCTCGGCCAAGCTGCGGAACGAGGGGAGGGGCGACGGCGGGTGGATCTCCGCGTCGAAACGACGCTGCGCCTCGTGATTGATCCGCAGCTGGCAGAGGCGGTCCTCGACCGCCTCCTCGTCGAGGTCGGCGTCATCACCGGCCGAACCGTTCAGGCCGATCAGCATCGGCTCGGACTGCATCTCCCGGCAGGACCCGATCATCGCCATGGTCCTTCCTGTGCGAGGACCGCGGCGATCGCGTCGCCGATTGTGCGTTCGGCCTCGCGGGACGGCAGCCCGGCATCGGCGGCGGCGTCGGCCAGCGCGGCGTAGATGGGGTCCCCCTCGTCGACGAGGCCCTCGTCGGCGGCGCGGCAGGCCGCCCAGTACAAGACCGAATGGCGTTGGCCCTCAGGGGCGTTCGCGACAGCACGTACCAGGCCCCGGCACTTCCGCCGGACCTCGCTGGGAGACAATCGCCTGGCGTGACGCCGGGGTCGACGCCGTGCTACCCGCCCGGGCCTGGTGGCCAGCTCGCACAGCCACCCGGGGGCGACGGCGATGTCGGCCACCGGCCTTTCGAACGTGTAGGGCTTCTCGGTGAGCCCGTGCAGGCTGGGTGGCATGACGACGAAACCCCGCTCGTGGCAGAGGATGTCGACGCCGGGGCACAGGGTGCCGCGCGCGGGTGCGTGGACGCCGTCGAACCACAGGTGGCGACCGCCGTCGCCACGGCCGCTGATCGTGGTCATGGTCGGCGGCAGCGGGCCGTGCTCGGCCTCCAACCCGGCCAGGGCGACGTCGCCACCGTGCCGGGGGTCGACGTCCAGGACGATCTGGCCGGGGTGCGGCCTGGCCCCGATCCCGTGGTCGGGATGGTCGGCCCAGTACTGGTCGGCCCAGTCCACGTCGCTGCTAGCGTCGTAGAACCCGTGGCCCAGCAATCCGCACTCCCCGTGGCAATTTCGGGCCTGCGGGCCGAACAACGAGTGCGGATTGCTTAGTGCGGGGATCTTGCTGCGCGGGATCAGCGGGATGGTCGCGAACCCGTATTCGCGGTAGACGACGGCCACCTCGCGGTTGTCCTGCCGGTATCGGTAGTGGCTAGCCATGGTCGCCCCGGTGAGTGCTGGCGCGGCCGTCTTTCTCGGTCCTCCTAGAAGGCCCCGCAATGCGCCGGGGTCCTTCGCCCTTGGGATCGAAGGAAAGCGCCTCACCGTCCCCCACGAAGGCTAGGGGGCGCAATTCGTGGGCCCGGAACCAGGTGACATTGCTGCTTGAGAGCGACCCGTTGGGTCGCCTAGACACCGAGCCGAACGCCAGCCCGTACTCGGTTAGGTGGGGACGCTTACCGTCCGCATTGACCTCGATGACGGTCCCGGTCTTGCCGCGAAAGCGCGGCCAGGTTCCTTTGGCTGGGTACCGGGTCTCGTCGCGTTCGATGCGGACACGGTGGCCGACGGTCAGCTTCGACATGCCTTTCCCGTCCGAGGTGGTTTCCTCGCCGCCGGGGCGGGCACGACGTCGGCTGCCCCCGGCGTCCGAGGCCATCGCCGTCACGACGCCACCTCCAGGGCGGCTCGCCGGACGGGCGCGAGCAGTTCGACGAGCCGGACCCGCTGGGCCTCACTTAGTTCTGGGGCTCCGGCCAGGATCTCCTCGACATAGTCGGCGATTGCCGGGACATCAGACATGCGCGCCCCCGCTAAGGCCGCGCTTGGCGTTCAGCAGCGAGATGAGGTGCTCGATCTCGTCGTCCGTCATCGACGGGATGGCGGCCAGCGCCAAGCGCACGTGCTCTTCGAGCTTGAGCGCGCGAAGGTTCCTACGCGCTTCGACGAGGTCGGGATCTTCGGGCGAGCGCTCGCCGTTCTTCACACAGCGAGCGAGAGCGCCGACGCGGGCGCGTTCGGACTTCCAGGAACGTGATGGTGGGGGCATGGCTGGGACCTCCGGGCAGCTGGGAAAACACTGCCCCGTCCACAGCCCGATCCGGCGACCTCAGGGGATACATCAATGCTCACGGCTTGCCCCGTCTTAAGTGCCGGATCATGCACCTCGGGGACCGCACCGAAATGGTAGGAGGAGCTACGCCCTTACGCACCTGCGGAAGCGGAATTGCGGTCTAGATCACACCGAGCGCACGGGTCGGAGCGATGGTTTGGTGTCCCTTCCACGTCACCCGCACCGTTTCTGGTTCGAAGCCAGGGCCGTGCTTCTCGCGGGGCATCAGGACCACCTCCATGCCGAGCGTCTCCAACACGGCCCGCCGGGCGGATACCGGCATCGACTCCCAGTTCTCGGCAGCCTTCGGTCCAGCGAGCTTTCTCAACGATTCGATGTCCAAGGATTGGACCGCCGCGTCACGTTCGCGGCGGGTGGCCTCCAATTCAGGTATCAGCTTGGCCGTGATGCGCTCGAGCTGGCGAATGGTGATCTTCCCGTCGGCCTGAGAGTCGGCGGCCTGGTCGAGGCGCTGCTGCAGTTCGTCGCAACGGTCCGATAGTCGGCGGGCGCGCTCGTCGTCACCCAGCATCCAGTCCAGCGCATCGGGTTTGGCCAGCCTCCCCGCGACCACTTGAGCAACTAGGTTGTCAACGGCGCCCTGGAGGCGACCGGTGCACCCGCGCGGCCCTGCGCACATGTAGATCAGGGCTTGGTCCCGTCGACCGTTACGCCGGGCAACTCGGAGCATGCCCCCGCAAACCCCGCACCTGCCGACGCCGTGGGTCAGCAGGTGCTTACGTGCGCCGGGGCGTGCTCCGCTGTGGCTCCGTCGCTCCGTCGCCGACAGCAGGGCAACCACTCGATCGTGCTTCGCCCGCTCGACGATCGGCTCCCAATCCCCCGGCATCTCGGTGCCGCCGTTGTCGCGTTTGCGGTAGCGGCGGATGGCGGCGTTGGCGTCCCGAACCACCAGGGTCCGCACGGTGGACTTCGCCCACCTTCGGGTCGGAGGCCTTCGCCCCTTAGCCTCCCGTTGCCCTCGCACGTCGGTGGGGCTCTTCATCCACTGGGCGTAGCCGGGGGCCGGTTCATCGCGAGCATTCATATCGCGATACAACGCGTTGAGGGACTCCCCCGCCAGAAGCCGGTCCACCAATTCGCGCACGATGGCCGCCTCGTGCTCGTTGACGACCTGCTCGGCGTGGATACCGCGGCCAACGCGGTCCCATCCGTACGGGCAGTAGCCCCAGGATTTACCACGCCGGGCGAGGTCGGCGATGGCTGCCGAGACCCTTTCCGCCTTCACCTCCCCCTCCATGGAGTCGAAGGCGGTCATCATGTCTGCCAGCCCTCGCCCGTAGGCAGACCTCAGGTCCAGCGACGGCCCCTTGACCGCGATGACGTCGACGTTGTGCTTTCCGAAGGTGTTGATCACCTCCGCGCGGTCCCTGCGAGACCGCATCAACCGCGACGACTGCCAAGCGATGACGTGATCGACCCGCTCGGAGCGGACCAGCTCCCATACCTGCTCGTATCCCGGTCTGCGTAACCCCTTGCTGGCGGTGACGTCGTTCTCGACTATCTGTGCCACGACCTCGTAACCGCGGGCCTGGGCCAACGCACGCATGTCATGAAGCTGGCGGTTGACGCCGATCTCCTCGCCGGTCTTGTCCACGCTGATCCGCGCGTACAGCACAGCTCGTTCCGCCACTCGAACCCCTCGGCCGAAAAGTAGTTCCTCCTAAGATGTTATCAGCTGCCTGGGCTGCGCCGATCTGCACCGCAGCGACCGGGACGCCGCGTGGCCGGCGGTCGCGGCCCAGCTACGCGAGACCGTTGGTGTGGCCGATCGGCCCACTCTGCTGGCGACCGCCGCGCTGGCGCTGAGCCAGGTACACCGCGTGATCGCGGCGGTGCGCGGTGACCATGCCCGGCAACCGCAGGCGTTGAACGCCACCCTGGAATTCGATCTGCACGCGGGAGCCATCGTCGCGCGGCAATGGACCAAGCATCCGTTGTGTTCGTGCTGATCGGGCCGCCGTCCGAGTGGCCGGGTAAGTACGGCCCGACGTCACCGCCGGTCGGCCTGACACCCCACTGTTGCCTAGATCAAGCCCGGGGCGGCCGCGTCGTCATGGATGATGGGTATGTGTCTGAGATTAAACGGGGTCGGGCGGCGCGCAACGCGAAGCTGGCCAGTATTCCGGTCGGCTTTGCTGCGCGGTCCGCACTGGGCTTCGGGAAGCGGCTGACCGGCAAGTCGAAAGACGACGTCCAGGCCGAATTGCTAGAAAAGGCTGCCAACCAGCTTTTCCAGGTGCTGGGCGAACTCAAGGGCGGGGCGATGAAGGTCGGGCAGGCCCTCTCCGTGATGGAAGCAGCCATTCCCGAGGAGTTCGGTGAGCCGTACCGCGAAGCGCTGACGAAGTTGCAGAAGGACGCTCCGCCGCTGCCCGCCGAGAAGGTGCACCGGGTGCTCGACGCGCAGTTGGGCACCAAGTGGCGGGACCGCTTCACTTCGTTCGACGACACCCCGGTGGCTTCGGCCAGCATCGGCCAGGTGCACAAGGCGCTGTGGTCCGATGGCCGCGAGGTGGCCGTCAAGATCCAGTACCCGGGCGCCGACGAGGCCCTGCGGGCCGACCTGAAGACGATGCAGCGAATGGTCGGGGTGGCCAAACAGCTCGCGCCCGGCGCCGATGTTCAGGGCGTGGTTGACGAGCTGATCGAACGCACCGAGATGGAACTCGACTACCGGCTGGAGGCCGACAACCAGCGCGCGTTCGCCAAGGCGTATCGCGATCATCCGCACTTCGCGGTGCCGCGCGTGGTGGCCAGCGCACCCAAGGTCGTGGTCCAGGAATGGATCCAGGGGGTGCCGATGGCCGAGATCATCCGCCACGGCACCGTCGAGCAGCGCGATCTGATCGGCACCCGGCTCCTCGAGCTCACCTTCGACGCCCCGCGCCGGTTGCAGATGCTGCACGGCGACGCGCACCCGGGAAACTTCATGCTGTTGGCCGACGGCCGGATGGCCGTCATCGACTTCGGCGCCGTCGCGCCCATGCCCGGTGGCTTTCCGATCGAACTCGGGATGACCATCCGGTTGGCCCGCGACAAGAACTACGACCTGCTGCTGCCGACGATGGAAAAGGCCGGCTTCATCCAGAAAGGACAGCAGGTGTCGGTGCGCGACATCGACGACATGCTGCGCCAGTACGTCGAACCGGTCGAGGTGGACGTTTTCCACTACACCCGCAAGTGGTTGCAGAAGATGTCGGCCGTCGAGATCGACCGATCGGTGTCGCAGATCCGCACGGCCCGGCAGATGGATCTACCACCCAAACTGGTGATCCCGATGCGGGTGATCATGTCGGTGGCCGCGATCCTGTGCCAGCTGGACGCTCACGTGCCGATCAAGGCGCTGACCGAGGAGCTGGTCCCCGGTTTCGCCGACCCCGACGTCGCGGCCGTTTAGGCGGCGACCGCGTCCTTGCGCGGGCGTCCGCGCGGACGTTTGTAGCTCACGACCGAGCCCCGATCGAATATCTCGCCGCCCCACACTCCCCACGGTTCGGCACGGTCCAGCGCCGCGGCCAGGCACTCTCGCCGGACCGGGCAGTCCGTGCAGAGCGTCTTGGCGCGCTCCAGGTCGGCCGGGGCGTCGGCAAACCATAGATCGGGATCGCCGGCGTGACATGGCAACGCCGGCGCGGGCTGTCTGGGGACTGTCTGTGCCGACATGTCCTGCTCACCTGCTTCCTGGTCGGGTGTCCTTCTTCGGTGATCCGGACCAGGTTGCGGGCTTCGAAAGATTTCAGCCCCAAAAACTATGGCCACGGATCCGTGTGACTTCGGGTCCGTGGCCATTTGAAAACCGGGTGGTTACGTACTTCCCCGATCCACGAACGCGTCAGTCGCGGCGGCGGCGCGATGCTTGGCACCGGCCGCCTTTACGGCGGCGTGGGCGGCGTGGGAGGTCCACGCGGACAGCACCGCGCCGGCCACGCCTACCTCGAACGTGTCGTTGATCATCGTGGCCACCTCCTCTCGCCTGGGCGCATGCCAGCGTCGCACCGGCAGCAGATTGCGCTTCCGAGAGTAGATGTTAGCCCACGGCGCTGACAACCGATTTTCTGAGCTGCGCGTTTGGCGTCGGGAGACGATCAGGCGCGGCCACGCACCAACTCCAGCACGTCGGCTCCGTACTGCTCGAGTTTGCGCGCCCCGATACCCGGGATCGCGATCAGCGCCGCTTCGTCGTCGGGCAATAGTTCGGCGATCGCGATCAGCGTGTTGTCGGTGAAGACGACATACGCGGGCACCTTCTGTTCCTTGGCGACGTCCAGTCGCCACTGTCTGAGCCGCAGCAACAACGCCTCGTCGATGTCGGCCGAGCATGTCTCGCAGCGGCGCAGCATGACGGCCGCCGGGGTGGTCAGGTTGTTGTTGCAGATCCGGCACCGCGACGCGCCTTGCTTGCGCCTGGATTTGCCCGGCGCCGGGTCGACGCGCGCCTGCGGTGCGATGCCGTTGAGAAACCGCGACGGCTTGCGGGTCTGCCGGCCGCCCGGGCTGCGCGACAGCGCCCAGGACAGCGCCAAATGCACTCGGGCCCTGGTGATTCCGACATACAGCAGACGACGCTCTTCCTCGACCGGTTCGCTCTCGGCGCCATGGGCCAACGCGTGCGAGATGGGCAGAGTGCCGTCGGCCAACCCGACCAGGAACACCGCATCCCATTCCAGGCCCTTGGCGGCGTGCAACGACGCGAGCGTGACGCCCTGCACCACCGGCGGATGGCGCGCGTCGGCCCGGACCCGCAGCTCAGCCACCAAGCCCGGCAACTCCAGCTGCGGGCGCTGCGCGACCTCGTCGTCGACCAGCTCGGCCAACGCGGACAGCGCCTCCCAGCGCTCCCGGGCCCGGGTGCCGTCGGGTTCGCCGGCGGTCAGCCCCAGGGGTTCCAGCACCGCGCGGACCACGTCGGGCAGTGGCTTGTCCAGGGGCCCTTCAGCGCCGCGCTCGGCCGCCCGGCGCAGGGCCACCATCGCCTGCTTGATCTCCTGGCGGTTGAAGAAGCCCTCGCCGCCGCGAACCTGGTAGGCGATGCCCGCCTCGGTCAGCGCTTCCTCGTAGATCTCCGACTGCGCATTGACGCGGTAGAGCACCGCGATTTCCGATGGCGCCGTGCCCGATTCGATCAGCCCGCCGATCGCCTTCGCGACCGCGGCCGCCTCGGCGGTTTCGTCGGGATGCTCGCGAAACGTCGGAGCCGGGCCCGGCGCCCGCTGCCCGGACAGCTGCAGCTTGCTGCCGGCCACCCGGCCGCGGGCCGCCGCGATCACCTGGTTGGCCAGCGAGACCACCTGCGGGGTGGAACGGTAATCGCGCTCCAGCCGCACCACCGTGGCGTCCGGGAACTGCCGCGAGAAGTCGAGCAGGAAACGGGGCGAAGCACCGGTGAACGAGTAGATGGTCTGGTTGGCGTCGCCGACGACCGTGAGGTCGTCTCGATCGCCCAGCCACGCCGACAGCACCCGCTGTTGCAGCGGGGTGACGTCCTGGTACTCGTCGACCACGAAGCAGCGGTAACGGTCACGGAACTCCTCAGCGACCGCGGCGTCGTTCTCGATCGCGGCCGCGGTGTGCAGCAGCAGGTCGTCGAAGTCGAGCAGCGTCACCGCTTCGTCGCGGACCTTGAGCGCCTCGTAGGCGGTGTAGACGTCGGCGACCTTCTTGGCGTCCAGCGGGATGTCGCGGCCCGCGGCGGCGACCTCGCTCGGATACGCCTCCGGGCTGATCAGCGAGGCCTTGGCCCATTCGATCTCGCCGGCCAGGTCGCGCACATCGTCGGTGCTGACATTGAGCCGTAACCGGTTGGCCGCGCGGGCCACGACGGCGAACTTGGTGTCCAGCAGCTGCCACCCGGTGTCGCCGACCACTCGCGGCCAGAAGTACCGCAGCTGGCGGTGTGCGGCCGAGTGAAAGGTCAGGGCCTGCACGGCGCCGACCCCCGATCCGGTCTGGTTATTGGCGTCCAGCGTGCGTAATCGCGAGCGCATCTCCCCCGCCGCGCGCTGGGTGAACGTGACCGCAAGCACCTGCCCGGCGGCGACATGGCCGCTCGCGACGAGCTGGGCGATGCGATGCGTGATGGTGCGGGTCTTGCCTGTTCCGGCACCCGCGAGCACACAAACCGGTCCGCGCGGCGCCAGCACGGCCTCGCGCTGCTCGTCGTCCAGCCCGGCGGTCAGTGGATCGGCGACCATGGGCATGCCGTCCATCTTGGCAGCGGTTGCCGACAAACCTGGTGTTTCGCCACGCCGTAGGCCGGGCGCCCGCTACACGGAACGCATCGTCGGCGGGCCCAACCCCACCGCCCGCCTCCTCAACGCCCGCTACACGGAACGCATCGTCGGCGGGCTCGGCCAAATTGCCCGCCTCCTCAACGCCCGCTACACGGAACGCATCGTCGGCGGGCTCGGCCAAATTGCCCGCCTCCTCAGCGCCCGCTACACGGAACGCATCGTCGGCGGGCTAAGTTATCGGGTTATGAGCAACGCTCCGATTACCGTTTACACCACGTCATGGTGTGGCTATTGCCACCGGCTCATGACCGTGCTCAAGTCCAACGGAATCCCCTACGAGACGGTCGACATCGAACACGACTCGGCGGCCGCAGAATTCGTCGGTTCGGTCAACGGCGGCAACCAGACCGTGCCGACGGTCAAGTTCGCCGACGGATCGACCCTGACCAACCCGAGTGCTGCCGAGGTGAAAGCGAAGCTGGCTCAGGTCGCCGGCTGAACCGCGGCAACCTGTTCGCCGCTGCCGACCTACGATACGAACCATGGCGTGGACGTTGCGATCGCGACCGATCGGCTCGATTCGCAACGTGCGCTTAGCCGCGATCGCGGGCTGTGCAGTGCTGCTGATGTCGGGATGCTCGCATCCGAGCACTCCGGCCAAGTCCCAGCAGCCGCACGTCACGCATGTCGACGACATGATCGTCGGACTGTCCGATGTCCGTCGCATTGCCAAAGCCGACGATCTCGACCGCGCCGAGGCGGACCTGAAGAAACCGGCCCCATCGGACGCCAACGCTCCGGAACCGTGCCGCGTGGTCGGCCACAACGAGCTCACCTTCGGTAACAACTGGACGGAGTTTCGCAGCGCGGGTTATCACGGGGTCACCGACGACATCGAACCGATGGGCCGGGCGATGGTCAATGGAGTCACCCAGGCGGCGGGGCGCTATGCGAATCCCGATGCAGCGCAAGGCGCGTTCCGTCAGCTGGAATCGTCGCTGCACGCGTGTATGGATCTGCACGATCCGAACTACAGCTTCGCCCTCGACAAGCCGGATCCGTCGACATTGCGGCTCAGCGCCCACCAGTGGAGCCATCTGTACCGCATCGAGTCCGCGGTGCTGGTGTCGGTCGGCGTGGTGGGTCTTGAAGCCTCGGATCAGATCGCGAACTCCGTCCTGCAGATCATCACCGATCGCATCAACTAGCGCGTCAATCGAGCTTTGCCCAGGATTCGATGATCACCCGGGCGATCGAAATCGAGCCTGGCAGAAGCAGTTTCGAGTCGGACGAACTGCTCCAGTCGCCGACGGCAAGTGCCGCGCGCACCTCGTCGCGGGTGAACCAGGCCGCCTCGGCGATTTCACCGTCGTTGAACGAGAACTCCTCGTCGGGGTCGCCCAACGCGTGAAAGCCGACCATAAGCGAACGGGGAAAGGGCCACGGCTGGCTGCCCAGGTAGCGAACATCGGTGACGGTGAGGCCGATTTCCTCGCGGATCTCCCGGACCACGCAGACCTCGAAAGACTCTCCTGCTTCGACGAATCCGGCCAGCAGAGAGAACATTCGCTCGGGCCACACCGCCTGGCGGGCCAGGACCGCGCGGTCACCACCGTCGTGCACCAGACAGATGACCGCCGGGTCGATCCGCGGGAACTCCTCGTGCCCGGTGACCGGGTTGACTCGCGACCAGCCCGCCCGGGCCGGTTTCGTCGGGGAGCCGTCCACCGCGCTAAACCGCGCCCTGTCATGCCAATTCAGCAACGCAACGGCCGATGCCACCAGTTGACTGCTGGTGTCGTCGAAGATCGGGCCGAGGCTGCGCAGGTTCACCACCTCGGTTTGGGCGTCCGGGTCCTCGGGTGCCTGCAGCGCTCCCCTGATGGCCCAGACGTGCTGGCCGTTCTCGATGCGGCCGAGGAAAACAGCGTCGTGTGGCGGCTTTTCGCCCAGTTCGGCCGCCGCGCCGAGCACCACCCGGCCGCCCGCGACCAGCACCTGGTTGCGCGAATCCACCCGCAGCACCGCTGCGTCCGCCCATCCGACGGTGGCCGCGTCGACATCGGTACGCAGTTGATCGGCCCGGTCGGCGCCGACGCGCGAGAGCAACGGCACACTGCTGAGCTGAAAGTCCACTAGTGCCCCGCGCTTTTGATGTAGAGCAGCCGGTCGGTGGCCTCGATGGCATCGACTTCGGGTGCGTCGATGCGCAGCAGACGTCCGTCGCGCACGACTCCCAGCACGATGTCGCGCAGGTGACGCGGCGACCCGCCGACCTCACTGGCCTCCACTTCGCGTTCGGCGATGGCCAGCCCGGCGTCCGGCGTGAGCAGATCCTCGATCATCTCCACCACGCTGGGCGTGGTGGTGGCCAGACCGAGCAGCCGGCCGGCGGTCTCCGAGGAGACGACAACCGAGTCCGCGCCCGATTGCTGCAGCAGGTGCGAATTCTCGGCTTCCCGGATGGCGGCCACGATTCTGGCCTTGGGCGCGATTTCGCGTGCCGTCAGGGTCACCAGCACGGCGGTGTCGTCACGGTTGGTGGCCACGATGATCGACGACGCGTGCTGCGCTCCGGCCAGCCGCAGTACGTCGGACTTGGTGCCGTCGCCGCGCACCGTGACCAGCCCGGCGGTGGTGGCGTGCTCGAGAGCGCTGCGATCGGTGTCGACGACGACGATTTCGCCCTGAGCGGCCTCGTCGCTGACCCGGGCGGCGACGGCACGTTTACCCTTGGTGCCGTAGCCGATCACGATGGTGTGGTTACGCACTCTGTTCCTCCAACGCTGGATTTTCCACCCCTGCCGGGACCGCTCGGAAAGCACCTCGAGCGTGGTTCCGACCAACACGACCAGGAACGCGATGCGCAGCGGGGTGAAGACAACGGTGTTGACCAGGCGCGCGGTTTCGGTAATCGGCGTGATGTCGCCATAACCGGTCGTTGACAGCGAGACCGCCGAGAAATACAGACAGTCCAGGAACGTCAGCCGCCCGCCGCGCACGTCGCGGTAGCCGTTGCGGTCGAGGTACACGACAAGGGCGGCACCGAACAAGACCACCAGCGCGATGATCAGCCGGCGGGTGATGACGCGAGCGGGGCTGCCGTGGTCTTCCGGGATACGCAGCACGCCGACCAGCAGATGACCGGGCTGGGTGGTCAGTCTCTCGTCGAGACCTCTCAGCCGTCGCAACCTACCCTTGGGCACAGCGGTCCATCATTGGCTGGACAACACCGCACGCCACACGCACGACTCACATGTAACCACGATCGCCGGTCGACAGACACTTGATCGCCTCAGACGGCGACATCACGCTCCCCGCGGGGGGCCAGCCGTGCCAGCTCGGTGAGATCGGGCAATTCGTCGGGGACCACGGTGGCGTCGGTGCGTACGTAATGGAACGCGGTGCGCACCGAGGACTCCGGGCATCCGGACAGCGCCGCCCACGCCAGGCGATAGACGGCGAGCTGGATGGCGGCCTGTCGCATCGCCTCGGCACCCCGCGGCGGTTCGCCGGTCTTCCAGTCCACGACCGTGACGCCGCCGTCGGGTTCGGCGAAGACGGCGTCGATGCGCCCGCGCACGACGGTGTCGCCGATCGGCATCTCGAACGGGACCTCGACGGCGATGGGTGTGCGGGCCGCCCACCGCGATCGGGTGAATGCCTCCTGCAGCGCGGCCAAGTCTTCGGTGTGGCCGACATCGGAATCCGCCGCACCCGGCAGGTCGCCGAGGTCGAAGAGCCATTCGGTTCCATAGAACTGTTGCACCCAGGAGTGAAAGGCATTGCCCAGCAATGCATGCGGATCCGGGCGAGTCGGCAGGCGGTGCACCAACCGCTGCACCGCGCCCTCGGGGTCGCGGGCCAGGTCCACCAGGCCACTGACCGACAACTGGCTGGGCAGGGCGCGTTGCACTCGTCGTTCACAGCCAGCACGCTCGGCCAGTAACGCATCGACGTCGGCAGCCCAGCCGTCGACGTCCACGCACTCTTTCGCCGGGGCCGCCATGGCCGCTTCCACCAGCGCCGCCCCACGTTCGACGTCGGTACGACGAGAGGCAAGTGGATCAGCTGGCCATACCGCTTCGATTACCTTGTCGCGCAAGGGGTTCCGATCACCGTCAGCGGGCGCCGGTGCCCACTGCTCTACCACGCCGCAGGGTTCGCCGGCCGCGGCCGACCGGTCGATGACGTCCTTGAGTTCGCACAGGAAGTCCGACGGCCCGCGCGGTTTGATCCCGGTGGGCCCCCAGTGATGACCCGAGACCAGCAGGGTGTCCTCGGCCCGGGTGATCCCGACGTACAGCAGTCGGCGCTCTTCGTCGACGCGCCGCTGCTCCAGCTGCCGCCGATGCTCGGCAATCTTGTCCGACAGCTGCTTTCGATTGGTGACGTCGGAGAGGTCCAAAAGCGGGATGCCCAGCGAGCCCGCCGAGGCCCGATCGCCGCGCAACAACGGCGGCAGCTCCGCCGCGTCCGTCAGCCAGCTGCTGCGCGACGCGGTCGACGGGAACGTTCCACCAGACAGGTGGGCCACCGCGACCACTTGCCACTCCAAGCCCTTCGCGGAATGCACGGTGAGCACCTGGACCCGATCCCTCGCGACCGTCAACGGCGCAGGCGCCAAACCGTTTTCGACGACTTCGGCGGCGTCCAGATAGGCCAGCAGCCCCAGCACCGACGCCGCGGCCGAAACATCGGTCGCGCAAGTGCGTTCCGCGTACGCGGCGACCACGTCGGCGAAGGCATCGAGGTGTTCGGCACCAGCCCAGCTGCCGGGGCCCGCGGCGGCACGGACCTCGCAGTCGACACCCAGCACCCGCCGCACCTCGGCGACCAGGTCGGGTAGCGAGTGACCCAGGTGGCCACGCAGGGTGCTCAGCTCGGCGCCCAGCGCGGTGATGCGCTGATACCCAGCAACCGAATACGCGGCGGCCGGGCCGGGATCATCGATCGCGTCGGCCAGGCACACGGTGTCGGCGTCGAGACCCGCGGCCATCGCGATTGACTCGGCCGAGGACGCGTCGGCGGGTCGTCCCGCGCCAAGCGACGCGGCACGCTGCCAGAGTGCGGCGACATCCCGGCCGCCCAGGCGCCAGCGCGGCCCGGTCAGTACCCGCATTGCCGCCGCACCGGCCGTGGGGTCGGCGACCAGGCGCAGCATCGCCACCAGTTCGGCCACCTCCGGGATGGACAGCAGGCCGGCCAGCCCGACGACCTCGACCGGGATCCCGCGCGCGCGAAGGGCATCGGCGATGGGTGCGGCATCTGCGTTGCGGCGCACCAGAACCGCGGCGGTCGGCGGGTTGACGCCGTCGGCACACGCTCGCTGGTAGTGCTCGTGCAGGTGGTCGGCGATCCACTCTCGTTCGGCCTGCGCGTCAGCAAGCAGCGCTGCGCGGACGGTGCCGGGCGGGGCGTCGGGCCGGGATCGCAGGGCGTGCACCGCCACCGACCGGCGTCGCGCCTCCGCTGAAATGGCATTGGCGATGTGCAGGGTGCTGGGCGGGTTACGCCAGCTGGTCCGCAGCTCCAGCACCGGCGCGGGAGTGTCGTCGGATTGCGGGAAGTCGGTGGTGAACCGGGGCAGGTTGGTTGCCGAAGCGCCGCGCCAGCCGTAGATCGACTGCACCGGATCGCCGACGGCCGTCAGCGCCAGCCCGTCGTCTTGAACATTGGAGCCACCGCCGAACAGGGCCGACAACGCGACGCGCTGGGCGTGGCCGGTGTCCTGGTACTCATCGAGCAGCACCACCCGGTAGCGGGTGCGCAGGTCCTCGCCGACTTGCGGGAAATTCGCGGCGAGCCTTGCCGCCGAGGCCATCTGCACACCGAAGTCCATGACCTTCGCGGTGCGCATCCGCTCCTGCAACGCGTCGAGCAGCGGTACCAGCTCGGTGCGTTCGGTTTGAGCGGACAGCAGCCGCAGCAGCCATTGACTCGGTCCGCGGTCGCGCTGGTAGGGACCGGCGGGCAGGGCGTGCACCAGTCGCTCCAGCTCGAGGTGGGTGTCACGGAGTTGGTCGGTGTCGACCAGGTGCTCGCTGAGCTGCCCCCAGAGTCGTAGCACCATCGAGGTGATCGCGGCCGGTGTCTTGTCGGTATGCAGCCGCCCGCCATAGCCGTTGACCACGTCAAAGGCCAGCTGCCACAGTTCGGTCTCGCTGAGCAACCGGGTGTCGGGCTCGATCGGCAGCAGCAGCCCATAGTCGCGCAGCAGCGAGCCCGCGAACGCGTGATAGGTGCTGACAGCCGGGGTGCCCGCCGATTCCAGGATCCCCGGGCCGGGAGCGCCCAACCCGATACCGGCCAACCGGGCCAACCGGGAACGGACCCGGCGCAGCAGCTGTCCGGCGGCCTTGCGGGTGAACGTCAATCCCAGCACCTGGCCGGGGTCGGCGTACCCGTTGGCGATCAGCCATACCACCCGCGCGGCCATCGTCTCGGTTTTGCCCGCGCCTGCCCCCGCGATCACGACCAGCGGCCCGGGCGGCGCGGCGATGACCGCGGCCTGCTCAGCGGTCGGCGGGAAAAGCCCTAGGGCACAAGCTAATTCGTCCGGGCTGTAGCGTGGGATCATGATGCCGCCCCATCGACGTGGGCGGGGCACGACGGCCGGACCGGACAATGCGAGCAACCGTCGTTGCGCCGGGCGACGAACTGCGGCCCGGCGGTCGCGTCGGCCGCGCGAGTGACGAGGTCGCGCCATTCGTCGCGGCCGTCCGGTGTCAGTGGATCCTGCTCCCGGACGGTGGCACCGGCCGCACCGCTCTTGCCGACATAGATCAGCCGGGCGCCGCCTGGCTCGTCGCCGCCGGGGATCAGGCCTTGGGCCACCGCCAGCTGATACATGGCCAGCTGGGCGTGCTGCTGGGCGTCGTCCTTGCTGACCGGGGTTTTGCCGGTCTTGATGTCGACGATCACCAGCCGTCCGGCCGCGTCGCGTTCCAGCCGATCGACCCGGCCGCGCAGGCGGGTTTCGCCCCCGTCGGCTCGCGGCGTGTCCAGGACCCCGTCGACGTCGACTTCGACGCCGACCTCCGTCAGCTCGCCTCGGGTGCGGGCTCGCCACTCGACGAACGCCTCGATCATGGCGCGATGCCGGGTCAGCTCGTTGGCCGAATGCCACCGCGCCGCGAAAGGCAAGTGCTCCCAGGCTCTTTCCAGCTCGGCCAGCAATTGCGTTTCGGTCTTGCCCGATTCGGCGAGCAACGCGTGCAGCACCGAGCCGATCGTGGACCGCAGCTCGCGCGGGTTCGTCCCGCCGTGCCGCTCGACCAGCCAGCGCAGCGGGCAGTCAGTCAGTGTCTGCAGCGTCGACGGCGTCAGCGTGACGGTATCACCGCCGTCGCACAGCGGGTCGCTGGTGCTGACCGTGGTCAGACCGTGCCAGCCCGACGGGTCGGCGCCCGGCACACCGGCGGCGGCCAGCCGGGCCAATTGCGTTGCCGCACAATGACGGGCTTCATCTTCGACGGCGCCGTCCGGCGCGCAAACGACACCGCGCAACCGGCCGACCAGCGCGGTGGTCGACAATACGCGCGGCGCCGAAACAGGCAGCGCTACAACATGATCAGCGTCTTCATCGGCCCACTGCGCGAGCTCGAAGAAGAACGGCGAAGGTAGCGCGGCTCCCCCGTCCGCCCCACCGGTGTCGCTGTCGACCGCGGTCACCAGCAGCCGGCGCCGGGCCCGGCCCATCGCGGCCACCAGCAGTCTGCGTTCCTCGGCCAGCAGCGGTGCCCGTACCGAGGCGTCCGGACAGACACCGTCGACGACGTCGAGCAGCCGCTGGGTCGCCAGCACGCCGCCGCGCGGAACGGTGTTGGGCCACAACCCATCCTGCAGGCCGGCGATGACCACCACGTCCCATTCGTGCCCAAGCGCTGCGTGGGCGCTGAGCACCTGGACCTGCTCGGCCTTCGACGCCGGCTCGGTCTTGACGCTCGGCAGCTGCAGCGCCGCGACGTGGTCGAGGAGACCGCGCAACGACGCCGCGGGGGTGCGCGACACGTATTGATCGGTGACGTCGAACAATGCGGTCACCGCGTCCAGATCCCTGGTGGCCTGGGCACCGGCGGTGCCGCCGCGCTCGCTGGCCGCCAACCAGCGCCGTTGGAGACCGGACCGCTGCCAGGCCGCCCAGAGCGTGTAGCGCGGGTCTTGGCCGTCGCGGTGGCAGCGCGCGGCGGCCTCCAGGACCGCGCGCACCCGGCGCAGCGGGCGAGACGTCGGCGGCGCGGTGCCCCCCATCGCGGTGACCAGCAGCTCACCGAAAGCGCCTGCCGCATCGGCGGGTTTGCCGCGCATCAGGGTTCGGCGCAGCTGCCGTAACGAGACCGGATCGACGCGACCGATGGGGCCGGTCAGCAATGCCAGTGCGTGGTCGCCGTCGAGCCCGTCAGCGGTCGCGGCCAGCACCGTGAGCATCGCCCGCACCGCGGGCTCCTCGCCCAGCGACCCGCTCACGGCGGATGCGGCAACCGGCACCCCGGCGGCCGCCAGCGCGCGCGGCAACCGGGTTCCGGCTCGTGGCACCGACCGCACGATCACCGCCATCTGCGACCACGGCACGTTGTCGACCAGGTGCGCACGCCGCAACGCGTCGGCGATCAGCGCAGCCTCCGCGTGCGCCGACGCCGCCAGCCGCACCTGGACCGATCCCTCCTCGGCGCCGGTGCCGTCGATTCGCCGTCCCTCGCTGCTGCCGGGCAACCGGCGCGCGATGCCGCTGACGGCGCGCGCGACCGCCGGTGCGCACCGATGCGACTGCGTCAGCGTCACCGCGGGGGTATCGCCGTCGAGTAGCCCGGCCGGCTCGCCGCCGCGGAAGCCGAACACCGCCTGATTTTGGTCTCCGGCGAGCAGCGCCAGTTCGCTTCCCGCCGCCAGCACCCGGACCAGCCGCGCTGCCTGCGGGTCGAGTTGCTGGGCGTCGTCGACCAACAGGACCCGGATGCGGGTGCGCTCGGCGGCCAGCAGCTCGGCGTCGACCGCGAACGCCTCCAGGGCGGCGCCCACGAGTTCGGCGGCACCCAGCGCCGGCGTCGTGGCTTGCGGCGCCGCGGTGCCCACCGCCGCGCGCAGCAGCATCACCTGCTCATACTGTTGGGCGAACCGGCCCGCCGCGGTCCAGTCCGGTCGACGGCGCAGCCGGCCGATGCGCTGTAGCTCCTGCGGGTCCACGCCGCGTTCCGCGCACCGCGCCAACAGGTTTCGCAGTTCGGTGGCGAATCCCGCGGTGCTCAGCGCGGGCCACAGGTGCGCCGGCCATCCGGAGGTGCCCGCGCCCTCGAGGTCGCCGGCCAGCAGGTCGCGGATGATGGCATCCTGCTCGGCGCTGGTGACCAGCCGCGGCGGGGCATCCCCGGCGCGCTCGGCCGCCCGCCGCAGGACGGCGTAGGCGTAGCTGTGCACGCTGCGCACAACCGGCTCACGGATCGCGGACCGACCCGGGCCGGTGGCACGCAGCAACGACATCGTCAAAGCACTGCGCTGGCGCATCCCGATCCGCCCCGAACCGGTAAGCAGCAGAACCGATTCCGGATCGGCACCGGCGTCGACCGCAGCGACGGCAGCATCGACCAGCAGGCTGCTCTTCCCGGTGCCCGGACCGCCCAGGATCCGGATCGCGCCGCGAGCGCCCGGAGCCAGCACGGCGCTCGCCTCGGCACCCCATGTCAACGACATACCGGCATGACATCACGAGGGTCTGACAAGTCGGTCCGGCCAGACCGGCGGTGTCCCCCGAGCCTGGCATCATCAACGCGTGACCACCGACCTTCACGTACACCGCATCGGTCCGGCCGGCCCGGTGCAGATGCTCGCCCTGCACGGACTGACCGGGCACGGCCAGCGGTGGCAGCAGTTGGGCGATCATCTGCCCGAAATCACCATTGCCGCTCCCGATCTGATCGGCCACGGCAGGTCGTCGTGGGCTGCGCCGTGGACCATTGACGCCAATGTCGCGGCGCTGGCCGCGCTGCTCGACGAGGCGGCCGAGACCCCGGTGCTGGTCGTCGGCCACTCGTTCGGCGGCGGACTGGCAATGAACCTGGCCGCGAACCGGCCGGACCTGGTGTCGGGTCTGCTCCTGCTCGACCCCGCGGTGGGCTTGGACGGCGACTGGACGCGCCAGATCGCCGAGGCGATGTTCTCCTCGCCCGACTATCCGGACCCGGCCGAAGCTCGCCAGGAAAAGGCAACCGGCTCTTGGGCCGACGTCGATCCGGACGTGCTCGACGCCGAACTCGAAGAGCACCTGGTCCAGCTGCCCAGCGGGCGCTACGGCTGGCGGGTGAGCGTGCCGGCGATGATGTCCTACTGGAGCGAATTGGCCCGTCCCGCCGTGCTTCCGCCGGCGGGCACGCCGACGACGTTGGTGCGCGCGGCGTGGACGTCGCCGCCCTACGTCACCGAGCAGCTCGTCACGGGTCTGCGGGAACGGTTGGGCACCGATTTCGAATTGCTGACCTACGAGTGCAACCACATGGTGCCCGGCGCCAAACCGGCCGAGGTCGCCGCGCTGATCCGCAAACAGCTGCAGGCCGGCTGACCGTGGCGCCGGTGACCGAGGATCAAGTCGAGCGGGTGCGCGCACTGGTCGCCGCGATCCCCTCCGGCCGCGTCTGCACCTACGGCGACATCGCCGCTGTCGCAGGGCTTTCCAGCCCGCGGATCGTCGGCTGGATCATGCGCACCGACTCCTCCGACCTGCCCTGGCACCGGGTCATCACCGCATCCGGACGACCGGCCCGGCATCTGACTACGCGGCAACTGGAATTGTTACGCGCCGAGGGAGTGCTGGCGAAAGACGGCAGGGTCGCGCTCGGCGAAGTCCGCTACAAGTTTCCGCCGGACTAGAGCACCAGACGGATCAGGGCCGCCGTGCGGGCCAGACCCGGGAAGGCCTCGGCGGTGGACCGGGGATGCAGCGCATGCACCGCCAGACGAAACATCAACGCGCGCAACAACATCTGTGGCCACTCCGGCAGTGCGTTCCAGCGTTCGATCAGCCCGTCGTCGGCCTCACCCCAGGACAGCGCGTCGACCACGACCACACCGGCGGCCCACGACGCGGGCCGCCAATAGGGCGTGATGTCGGTGATCCCCGGCGCGGCGGTGCCGACGAAGAGGACCGTGCCGTAGAGGTCCCCGTGCACCAGCTGGTTGGGACTCTTGGTCGGCTTGCGCAGCGTGGCCAGCTGGCCGATCAGCTCGACCGACCGCTCGGCGTCCGCGCTGGGCGGAGCGGTGCGCGCGCCCGGTGGAATCGACTGCAGTGGCCGCTCTTCCCAGGCGGACCGGTCGGCTGCGATGAACACGTCGACATCCGACCACGGCGTGGTCGGTCCCTGGGTCAGGAATCGGGGGCGTTCGAGTTTGCCGGTGGCCTCGTGCAGCCGCACCGCCGCCGAGACGACTTCGTCGTGACGGGGCTCCGGTGTACCGGCGACGAACGTGTCCGCCCGCCATCCGGAGACCACGTAGCGCCCGTCGGTGGAGCGGACCGGACGGGCCAGCCGCACCCCGTCGACGAACAGCGTTTCCCGCACTCGCGCAGACCAGGCCGCCCGCGCGTGGTCCGCCACGACGGACAGGACGACCTCGCCGCATCGCCAGCCGCCCTCCCAGCTGGCGCCCAGCGCGATGGGCTTGACACCGGCCAAACCAAACGCCGAAAGCACGTGCTCCGGCGGTGGTTCGACGCTCACGGGGGTTAGCCTACAAGCGCGACGATGCGGGTCCGCGCGACGCGCTGGCGTGCGTCAGTACATCACCATGTCGGGCTGCATCTGCTGCGCCCACGCCACGATTCCACCCTGCAAGTGCACGGCATCGGCGAAACCGGCCTTCTTCACCGCCGCCAGCGCCTCGGCCGAGCGCACACCCGTCTTGCAATACAGCACCGCCTTGCGGTCGTGCGGCAGCTTGGTGAGACCCTCACCGGAGCTGATCAACGACTTCGGGATCAGCTGGGCGCCGTCGATGTGATTGATGGCCCACTCAACCGGTTCGCGAACGTCGATCAAAGCCAGCTTCTTGCCCGAGTCCAGCAACGCCCGCAGCTCGGCCGGTGTGATCGTCGAGCCGGTGGCCGCCTCGGCGGCATCGCCGGACACCGCACCACAAAACGCCTCGTAGTCGATCAGTTCGGTGATCCGCGGCGCGGCGGGGTCCTTGCGGATTCTGATCGTGCGGTAGCTCATCTCCAGCGCGTCGTAGATCATCAGCCGGCCCAGCAGCGGTTCGCCGAGGCCGGTGATCAGCTTGATCGCCTCGGTGCCCATCACCGACGCGATCGAGGCGCAGATGATGCCGAGCACGCCTCCTTCGGCGCACGACGGAACCATGCCGGGCGGCGGCGGCTCCGGGTAGAGGTCGCGGTAGTTCAGGCCGCGCTCGTTGCCGGCCTCATCGGCCGGGGCGTCCTCCCAGAACACCGAGACCTGACCTTCGAAGCGGTAGATCGAGCCCCAGATATAGGGCTTGCCGGCCAGCACCGCGGCGTCGTTGACCAGATACCGGGTGGCGAAGTTGTCGGTGCCGTCGACGATCAGGTCGTATTGGCTGAACAGCTCGACGGCGTTGCTCGCCTCCAGCCGGAACTCGTGCAGCTGCACCGCGACCAGCGGATTGATCGCGTGGATCGAGTCGCGCGCCGATTGCGCCTTGGCGCGTCCGACGTCGGCGGTGCCGTGGATGATCTGGCGCTGCAGGTTCGACTCGTCGACGACGTCGAAATCGACGATGCCGATCGTCCCGACGCCGGCCGCGGCCAGGTACAACAGCGTCGGCGCGCCGAGCCCGCCGGCACCGATCACCAGCACCCGCGCGTTCTTCAGCCGCTTCTGTCCGTCGACGCCCAGGTCCGGGATGATCAGATGGCGGCTATACCGCGCCACTTCGTCGCGACTCAGCTCGCCGGCGGGATCGACTAGTGGCGGCAATGTGGACACCGAACATCTCCTCAGTCAGCTTCGCGACTCAATGTCTCCAGTCAACGCTTGGATCGCCGGCGACGCTTCCCCGACGGAGTTTTAGGCGATCGGATACGGCCAGGGATTGAAGCGGCAGGTCTTGCCGTCGGCCTTGACGTACTCCGGGTCGAACTTCGCGGCGTCGTCGTTGGAGGTGGAGAACGTCTGCTGCATCATCACCGGCGCCAATCCGCCCTGCTTGTCGCACGGCTCGTGGCGCACATAGCCGATGGCGTGGCCGACCTCGTGGTCGATGACGTACTGCCGGTACGACCCGACGTCGCCCTCGAACGGCACGGCGCCGCGCACCCAGCGCGCCTCGTTGACGAACACCCGGGCTTGGCGCTCCGGGCCGTACGCCGGGTTGTAGCAGGAGGTCTCCAGCCGGAACTCGTAGCCGCACCCCTCGCGCACCGTCACCGGCGACACCAGCGAAATCCGGAAGTCGGGTTTGCCGTTGTCGATCCTGACGAACGCGAACTGCGGATTGTGCGTCCAGCCCTTGGGGTTGGCCAGCGTTTGATCGACCATCGTGGCGAACGCGTCGTCACCGCCGAACATCGCGGGGTCCAGGCCGTTTTCGACCTCTACGGTGTACCGGAACACCTTGGCGGTGCCCTGGCCGATCTGCGGCGTGGTGCCGGGCACGACATGCCAGGTCTTGTCGCCGGCTTCGGTGAACGGACCGCCGTCCGGCAGTGTCCCGGCCGGCAGATTGGCGTCGAAGGTGGCCAGGCCGCGCGGCGGAGCGTCGAGGATGGCGGTGCCTACCGCCCCGATGGCCGGCGGCCCTTGAATTGTCGGCTTGGTAGCCGTCGGTTGCGGCGCGCCGACGCCGGTCACCGTCTGGTAGATGACCACCGCGGTCAATGCCACCAGAACGGGCAGCGCATAGGCGCGCCAGCCGTAGGTGGAGACGAATCGGCCCAGCCACGATTGCTTGCGCCACTGGCGGGGACGGTCGCGATCGGCGCGGGCGCGTCCGCTGCCAACCGCGACGGGGTCCCGCAGGGCGCGAAGCGGCTCTCGCCACTCGTCGCGCAGCATCGGCACTCGACCGCTGCCGTGCACGGGCGGCTCGGACGTCATTGCCCCAGGATGGCACAGCCACGACGCGGGGTGCCCCTGGCGCGCCCTACGACACCGGTTCTCCCCTGCGCAGACAGTGCCGATGCCGGTCGCCGGTACACCATGGGTAGTAATGTCTGTGCGACGAGCGGCGCGCGGCGGGCCTGTCAATATCCGATGGTCGGTCGCCACAATTCAAATGAGGACCAAGTGAGCGATCTCGCCAAGTCGGCGGCACGACGTGCCGTCAGATCGGGTGACCGCGGTCGGCCGAGTGACGGCATAGCGACCTCGAACCGGCGGGGGAACCGGTTGCCGCGCGACGAGCGTCGCGGCCAACTGCTGATCGTGGCCAGCGATGTCTTCGTCGACCATGGCTACCACGCGGCCGGCATGGATGAGATCGCCGATCGGGCGGGAGTCAGTAAACCCGTTCTCTACCAACACTTTTCCAGCAAGCTGGAGCTGTATCTGGCAGTGCTCAATCGCCACGTCGACAACCTGGTCTCGGGTGTGCAGAACGCATTGAGCACCACCACCGATAACCGGCGGCGGTTGCATGCGGCCGTTCAGGCGTTCTTCGACTTCATCGAGCACGACAGCCAGGGGTACCGGCTGATCTTCGAGAACGATTACGTCACCGAGCCCGAGGTCGCCGCGCAGGTGCGGGCGGCCACCGAATCGTGCATCGACGCGGTATTCGCGCTGATCAGCGCCGACTCCGGCCTCGATCCGCACCGCGCCCGGATGATCGCGGTGGGCCTGGTCGGCATCAGCGTCGACTGCGCCAGGTACTGGCTGGACTCCGACCGCCCCATCTCGAAGTCGGATGCGGTCGACGGCACTGTCGCATTCGCCTGGGGCGGGCTGTCACACGTGCCGCTTACTCGCTCTTAGCGCGCTTACCGCTGGAGTGCGCGCCGGAATCCGACCCGATTCCGAAGCCGACCCGACGGCCGTCGGCGGCACCGATCTCGACGTAGGCGATCTTGGCGGAGTGGATCAGATAGCGGCGGCCCTTCTCGTCGGTGAGGCCCAGCAGACTCGAGCCTTCCCGCAGCGCGGCACTCACGGCCTCCTCGACCTCAGCAGGCGTCTGCGCGCTGGAGAAGACCAGCTCGCGCGGACTGTCCGTGATACCGACCTTGACCTCCACGATGGCCCCTTCCGTTGCTATTCCGTCGCAGGCGTGTCAAGCAGCAGGTTAGTGGACGCGGCCGGGGCGCTCCGAGCAGAGGGTGACGGCGAGGAGTTCGCGGTAAGCGAAACGCTGTTGAACGGTAGATAACGATTGGCTCCCAGCCTGATCAAGGTGGCTCGCGGCGCCCGTTTTCGTCTTTTCACGTCAGTAACATCGGCATCATCAGACACACACTCGATGATCGCGCCGGCCTAGCTCGTGGCTTCGCCCACGACTACCCCGATGACGACGACTACGACGGAGCCGACTACGACGGCTACGACGATGACGAGTACCCCGAGGACGAGCACGCAGGCGACGAATACGAGTACGACGAGCTCAAGGAGCTGCTCTGGCCGATCGGCTCCTGGCGCCCGGCGGTCGCGCTGCTCGGCGCGGTGGTGGCGATCGGCGCGATCGCGACCGCGGTGATCATCAACAGCGGCGACAGCGCGTCGACGAAGGCCACCATCGCGCCGCCGGCCCCCACCACGTCCGCACCGCGGACCACCAGCCCGCCGAGCGCCACGCAACGCCCGGTGCCGAGCACGTCGCAAGCACCCCAGCTACCGCCGGAGACCGTCACCACGCTGACCCCGCCGAGCGCGGCGCTGACGACTCCGCCGCTGGCCGTGCCGCCGCCGGCGGTCGTAGCCCCAAGGGCCACAGTGAATCCCAGCACCATTTACTACAGCGTGACCGGGACGAAGACGCTGCTGGACCTGGTGAACGTCGTCTACACCGACGCCCGGGGCTACCCCCAGACCGAGTTCAACGTGTCGCTGCCCTGGACCAAGGTTGTCGTGCTGAATCCGGGGGTGACGACCCAATCGGTCGTCGCGACCAGCATCGTGGGCAAGCTGAACTGCGCGATCGTCAATGCCCAGGGCCAGGTCGAGGTGGCGTCGGCCAACAACTCGAACCTGGCGACCTGCACCAAGTAGGGCTCAGCCCAATCCGAGCTCGCGCATCCGCCGCTCGTGTGTTTGCTGCAGACGCTCGAAGAACGCGCTGAGCTGGCCCAGGCCGCCGGTACCCGACACCACCAGGTCAACCAGCTCGTCGTGATCTGCCAACAGGTACTGGGCCTGGGTGAACGCTTCGCCGTACAACCGGCGGGCCCAGAGCGCCAGCCGGCTGCGCTGTTTGCCGCTCGCGGTCACCGCGGCGCGTACCTCGGCGACGACGAACTGCGAGTGCCCGGTTTCCGACAGCGCCGCGCGCACCACGTCGGCGACCTCGTCGGGCAGTTTGTCGGCGATCTCGAGGTAGAGGTCGGCGGCCAGTGCGTCGCCGATGTAGGTCTTGACCAGCGCTTCCAGCCAGGTGCTGGGCATTGTCAGCCGGTGGTAGTTCTCCAGCGCCGACACGTACTTCGACATGGCCGAAACGACGTCGACGCCGCGGCTCTCCAGCGCGTCGTGCAGCAGCTCGTAGTGCTGCATCTCGGCGGCCGCCATGCTCGCCATGGATATGCGTCCCCGCAGGTCAGGAGCCATCCTGGCCTCGTCAGTCAGCCGGTAAAACGCGGCCACCTCGCCATAGGCGAGCACTGCGAACAGCTCGTTGACGCCCGGATGGTCCGCGGTCAGTCCTACGGAAGGTGATTCGTCTACTTGGTCGGCAGAGGAGGCCGAAGTCATGGGCATCACTGTAGTCGGCAGACCTGGAAGAAGATGGGGATGAGCTGTCGACCAGCTATCATGCAGATTGATAGTGGCTGTATTTCTTTCCCACCGCCGCTATCGGCGAAATGTGCGTGCACAGCTGGCAGGCCCAATCTCAGCATGGCCCGGTGACTCAGCGACTTGGAGTCGGAACTCGTGCGCGCGTGACCCGCAAGAGAAACCGACCCAATCGAATAAGTCACCGAAAGGTACATCACTCACGCATGACTGCATTGACGAGCAAAACTGAACCCACCTTCGCCGAACTCGGCGTACGCGACGAAATCGTCCGGGCGCTCGCCGAGAAGGGCATCGAGCACGCTTTTGCCATCCAGGAACTCACCCTGCCGATGGCGCTGTCCGGGGACGACGTCATCGGACAGGCCCGTACGGGTATGGGCAAGACGCTGGCCTTCGGCGTGCCGCTGCTGCAACGCATCACCAACGGCGGCGACGCGCGCCCGCTCAACGGCACCCCCCGCGCCCTGGTCGTGGTGCCCACCCGCGAGCTGTGCCTGCAGGTCACCGAGGACCTGGCCGCCGCCGCCAAGCACCTGACCGCCGACGAGGGCCGCCGCCTGTCGGTGGTGTCGATCTACGGCGGCCGGGCCTACGAACCGCAGATCGACGCGCTGCGCACCGGCGCCGACGTCGTGGTGGGCACCCCGGGCCGGTTGCTCGACCTCGCCCAGCAGGGCCACCTGCAGCTGGGCGGGTTGTCGGTGCTGGTGCTCGACGAGGCCGACGAGATGCTGGACCTGGGCTTCCTGCCGGACATCGAGCGGATCCTGCGCCAGATCCCGGCCGACCGGCAGTCGATGCTGTTCTCGGCGACGATGCCCGACCCGATCATCACGCTGGCCCGCACCTTCATGGTGCAGCCCACCCATATTCGTGCCGAGGCACCACACTCGGCGGCCACCCACGACACCACCGAGCAGTTCGTCTACCGCGCCCACGCGCTGGACAAGGTGGAGATGGTCAGCCGGATACTGCAGGCCGAGGGCCGCGGCGCGACGATGATCTTCACCCGCACCAAGCGCACCGCCCAGAAGGTCGCCGACGAGCTGGCCGAGCGCGGCTTCAAGGTCGGCGCCGTGCATGGCGATCTCGGGCAGATCGCCCGCGAGAAGGCGCTCAAAGCGTTTCGGGCCGGCGACGTCGACGTGCTGGTGGCCACCGACGTGGCCGCGCGCGGCATCGACATCGACGACATCACTCACGTCATCAACTACCAGATCCCCGAGGACGAGCAGGCCTACGTGCACCGGATCGGTCGTACCGGACGCGCCGGCAAGACCGGTATCGCCGTGACCCTGGTGGACTGGGACGAACTGCCGCGCTGGACGGCCATCGACAAGGCGCTGAACCTGGGCTCCCCGGATCCGGCCGAGACCTACTCCAGTTCGCCGCACCTGTACACCGAGCTGGGCATTCCCGGCGAGGCCGCCGGCACCATCGGCGCGCCGAAGAAGTCGCCGGTCAAGCGCCGCGAGACCGAGCGCACCGAACGCACCACGAGTTCGGACAGGCCGGCGCGGACACGCTCGGCCAATCGGCGGCGGCGGACCCGTGCCGGCGAGCCGGTGAGCGGCCACCCGTCCGACAGCGACGGCGAAACCGCCGCGCAGACAGCGTCGGACGCGTCCGGCACTGGCAGCAGTGGCAGTGGCGGCAGTGGCAGTGGCGGCAGCAACAACCGTCGTCGCCGTCGTCGCCGCAAGCCGGCGGAAGCCGCCACGCCCGCCAACTGAGCCGACGCCAGGCATGGTCAAACCCGAACGCCGCACCAAGGGCGATCTGCTGGCCGCCGCGGCGATCGCGGTCGTCGTCGCCGCCATTGCGTCGCTGATCTGGTGGACCAGCGACGCCCGGGCCACGATCAGCCGGCCCGCCGCGACGCCGGCGCCCAACCCGACCCCGGCCAAGCAGGTGCCGGCCAGCCTGAAGCAGCTGTGGACCGCGCCCAGCTCCGCCACCACGGCACCGGTGATCCTGGGCGGGACGGTCACCACCGGCGACGGCCGTGAAGTGGACGGCCGCGACGCCGGCACCGGCCAGACACGCTGGACCTACTCCCGCGACAGCGACCTGTGCGGCCTGTCCTGGGTTTACCACTACGCGGTCGCCGTCTACCGCGATGACCGCGGTTGCGGCCAGGTCAGCACCATCGACGGGTCCACCGGCCGCCGGGGGGCCGCCCGCAGCAGCTACGCCGACCCGCGGGTGCGGCTGTCCTCGGACGGCACGACGGTGTTGTCGGTCGGCGATACCCGCCTGGAGCTGTGGCGCTCCGACATGGTCCGCATGCTGGCTTACGGCGAGACCGACGCCCGGGTGAAACCGTCGTCGCGGGGACTGCGCTCCGGATGCAAGCTCTACTCGGGGGCGGCCAGCTCGTTGGAGGTTTCGGTGCTGGAGAGCTGCGGGAACCAGAGCGACCTGCGCTTGGCCCTGCTGCGCCCGGGCAAGGAAGACGACGAACCCCAGCAGCATCTCGTGTCCGAGCCCGGGATCAAGGCGAACTCGGGCGCTCGCGTGCTCACCGTCTGGCAAAGCAACACGGCCGTCTACCTGCCGGCGCCGCAGCCGAGGGTCGACGTGATCGACGAGATGGGTACCACGGTGGCGAGCACGCTGCTGCCCAAGGCGCCGACCGACTCGGAGGTGTCGCAAGCGGGCAACCTGGTGACCTGGTGGACCGGCGATTCCGTGTTGGTGTTCGAGGCAAGCACCCTGAATTTGCGCTACACCATCGCCGCGGGCGACAAGACGGTCCCGTTGGGACCCGGCACCATGATGGCGGGCAAGCTGCTGATTCCGGTCACCGGCGGGATCGGCGTCTATGACGCCATGACCGGAGCCAATGAGCGCAACATCCCGGTGCAGCGGGCACCGAGCACCCGCGCGGTGGTCCCGGCGGTGTTGGGCTCCCGGGTGTTCGAGCAGCGCGGCGACACCGTCGTCGCGCTGGGCTGACGCTTAAGCCTCGAGGCGCTTGGTGTTTTCCGGTGTGCGCTCAGGGCGACGACACGCCGACCAACGCCACCATCACCGCACACTCAACGCCGCTACAGCACAGCCGAGGCCGCCTAAGCCTCGACGGAGAACGTCGGCAGCGGTTTGCCCGACTTCCAATGTTTGAGCAACGCCTGCGCCAGCGCAGAGTAGGCCAGGGCGCCCTTGTTCTTGCGTCCGGCCAGCACCGACGAGCCCGACGCGCTGGCCTCGGCGAAACGCACAGTGCGCGGGATCGGCGGTGCGAGCACCGGCAGGTCGTAGCGGTCCGCGACGTCGAGCAGCACATCGCGGGTGTGGGTGGTGCGCGAGTCGTACAACGTCGGCAACGCACCCAGCAGTCGCAGGTTCGGGTTGGTGATCTGCTGGACATCGGCGACGGTGCGCAGGAATTGACCGACGCCGCGGTGGGCCAGCGTCTCGCACTGCAGCGGCACGATCACCTCGTCGGCGGCCGTCAGGCCGTTGAGGGTCAGCACCCCCAGCGACGGCGGGCAGTCGATGATGACGACGTCGAATTGGTCGGCGACTTTCGCCAGTGCACGCTTGAGCGCGTACTCGCGCCCGGCCCGCATAAGCAGCATCGCCTCGGCGCCGGCCAGGTCAATGTTGGCCGGCAGCAGCGTCATTCCCTCCATCGTGGTGACCAGCGCGGCGCTCGGTTCGATCTCACCCAGCAGCACCTCGTGCACCGACACCGGCAACTTGTCGGGATCTTGACCGAGCGAGAACGTCAGACAACCCTGCGGATCCAGATCGACGAGCAGGACTCGCTTGCCCTTTTCCACCATCGCCGCACCCAGCGAGGCAACCGTCGTCGTCTTGGCGACCCCACCCTTCTGGTTGGCGACCGCCAATACCCGCGTCTCACTCACACCTGCCATCCTGGCACGTTCGGAGCCGGGTGCCGGGGCGACGGGCCCATGAGTCTCGGGCAGAATCAGTCCACATGGGCTTGCACAACCATCGACTTGTACTGCTCCGCCATGGCGAGACCGATTGGTCAAAATCCGGCCAGCACACCGGCCGCACCGACATAGAGCTCACCGATACCGGCCGGCTGCAGGCCGAGCTTGCCGGCCATGTCCTGCGTGAACTGAAACTCGCTGACCCGCTGGTGATCAGCAGTCCGCGGATACGGGCGCTGACCACAGCCAAACTGGCTGGTCTCGCTGTCGACGAGGTATCTGAACTGCTTGCCGAATGGGATTACGGTTCCTACGAGGGGTTGACGACTCCACAGATCCGGGAATCGGACCCCGATTGGCTGGTGTGGACCCACGGTTGCCCTGGCGGCGAGAGTGTGGCGCAAGTCAGCGCCCGCGCCGACCGGGCCGTCGCACTGGCGTTGGAGCACATGGCTTCGCGCGACGTGGTGTTCGTGGGCCACAGCCATTTCTCTCGCTCGGTCATCACCCGCTGGGTCGAACTGCCGCTCGTCGAGGGCAGCCGGTTCTGGATGCTCGCCGGCTCGATCGCCGTATGCGGGTTCGAGCATGGCCTGCGCCAGCTCGCCGCGCTCGGACTGACCGGCCTCCCGCAGGCAATCGCACCCGGTTGAGCACCACGGAACCGCCGTTCGCACTGTGCGGCCCGCGCGGCACCCTGATTGGCGAAGGGGTGCAGGCGCGCTACGACGACTTGGGCGCCGCCCAAGCCGCGCTCAGATCGGAGTCGGCCCCAATTGTATTGGGCGCATTGCCTTTTGACGTGAGCCGCCCCGCAGCGCTACTGGTGCCCGACGGGGTGCGGCACAGCGACGGACCACCCGACTGGCCGACGGGACCGCTGCCAAACGTGCGCATCGCCGCGGCCATCCCGCCGCCGGCCGAATACCGCGTCCGGATCAGCCGCGCCCGCGATGAGCTGACCGCGCCGAACACCGCGCTGAGCAAGGTGGTGCTGGCCCGGGCGTTGCGGCTGGCCGCCGATGGCCCGCTGGATGCCCGTGTCGTGCTGCGCCGCCTGGCCACCAACGATCCGGCGGCCTACTGCTATCTGGCCGACCTGACCGCCGCCGGCGCGGACTACGCCGGCGCGGCCCTGGTGGGTGCGAGCCCGGAGCTTCTGGTCGCACGCTCCGGTGACCGGGTGAGCTGCCAGCCGTTCGCCGGTTCGGCCCCACGCGCCGCGGACCCCGAACGCGACGCCGCCAGCGGCGCCGCGCTGGCCGCATCCGCCAAGGACCGCCACGAGCATCAGCTGGTCATCGACACGATGCGGGCCGCGCTGGAACCGCTGTGCGACGAGCTGGCCATCGCACCCGAGCCGCAGCTGAGCCGCACCGCCGCGGTCTGGCATCTGTGCACGCCGATCAGCGGCCGGCTGCGCGATAAGTCAACCACTGCAATCGATTTGGCGCTGGCTTTACACCCCACCCCGGCAGTCGGGGGGGTGCCGGCCAAGGCCGCGTCCGAGCTGATTGCCGAAATCGAAGGTGACCGCGGCTTCTATGCGGGCGCGGTGGGTTGGTGCGACTCCCACGGGGACGGTTATTGGGTGGTGTCAATCCGCTGCGCGCAGCTGTCGGCGGATCGCCGCACCGCCCTGGCCCACGCCGGCGGCGGCATTGTCGCGGAATCGGATCCCGATGCCGAAGTTGACGAAACCACAACGAAATTCGCCACGATTCTCAACGCGCTAGGAGTTGAGCAATGAGCGAAAACATCCGTCGCGCCAAACCCGAAGACGCCGCCGACATAGCCGACATGATTCACGCGCTGGCCGAATTCGAACACGCCGCCGAGGAATGCACCGTCACCGAAAAGCTAATTTCCGCAGCACTTTTCGGCCATTCGCCGATCGTGTACGGACATGTCGCCGAAGTCGACGGGGAGATCGCCGCGATGGCGCTGTGGTTCCTCAACTTCTCCACGTGGGACGGCGTCGGGGGCATCTACCTCGAAGATCTGTTCGTACGACCCAAATTCCGCCGCCGGGGCCTGGCCCGCACACTGCTGGCGACCCTGGCGGCCGAGTGTGTCGACAACGGCTACACCCGGTTGTCGTGGGCGGTGCTGAACTGGAACGCCGACGCGATCAAGCTGTACGACGAGATCGGCGGGCAACCGCAACGAGAGTGGACCACCTACCGGCTGTCCGGGGCGTCCTTGTCGGGGCTGGCCGGACCGCGCTGATCGTCGCCGGCAACCCAGCGCAGCGCGGCGGGGCTGAAGAGCAAGAGCAACGCCGTCAGCGCCACCACGGCCAGCGGTATGCCGAACGCCGCACGATGCGAACCGACCGCGAGGTACCAGGACACCGGCAACAGCAGCAGCTGGGTGAACACCGCGAGCCCACGCCCCCAGCGCCGCCCGACGACCAACGCGCGACCGGCGGCCAGCACCACTGCGCCGATCACCAGGAACCAGAGCGCGGTGCCCAAACCGTTGACCACCCGCTGGTCGGCTCCGGCGATCGCACGCACCACCAGGACCGCGGCCATCGCCAGTGCGGCCAGCCCCTGCGCCGCGACGATGAATCCGGCGCCGCGAACGGCCGACGGGGGCGGTGGTATCTCCTGGTTGCGGCGGCCGCGGTTCACAGCGTCAGCGTAGCCACGCGGAAACCCCCTCCGGCGAGCCGTCGCTTCCCCCACAGCGAGGCCTTAACCGACCCGCATAAGCTCGTGCGTCATGCGAGCCGTTCTGATCGTGAACCCCGCAGCCACTTCCACCACGCCCGCCGGCCGAGATCTGCTGGCGCATGCGCTCAAGAGCCGCCTCGAGCTCACCGTCGAGCACACCAACCACCGCGGTCACGGGACCGAGCTGGGCCACGCGGCCGCCGAGAGCGGGGTCGACCTGGTCGTCGTGCATGGTGGAGACGGCTCGGTGAGTGGGGTCGTGAACGGCATTCTGGGCAGTCCCGGCGCGCCGCGGCCGGCACACGTCCCCGCGGTCGCGGTGGTACCCGGCGGTTCGGCGAACGTGCTGGCCAGGTCGCTGGGGATCTCCCGGGACCCGGTCGCCGCCACCAACCAGCTGATTCAGCTGATCGACGACTACCGCCGCCACCAAACGTGGCGGCGCATCAGCCTCATCGACTGCGGTGAGCAGTACGCGGTGATCAACGCCGGAATGGGCGTCGACGCCGAGGTGGTCGCCGCGGTGGAGGCCCAGCGCAACAAGGGCGTCAAGGTCACGCCGTTGCGGTATTGGCGGGTCGCGGTGCCCGCAACGATTCGCTATAGCCGCCGCGCGCCGGATATGACGCTGGAGTTGCCCGGCCGCGATCCCGTCTCGGGCGTGCAATTCGCCTGGGTGTCCAACACGACGCCGTGGACCTACAGCAACAGCCGGCCGATGGTGACCAACCCGGGTTGCAGCTTCGAGTCGGGCCTTGGCGTGTTCGCGGTCACCAGTTTGAAGGTGATTCCCACACTTCGATTACTGCGCCAGATTCTCGCGAAGAACCCGGACCCACACGCCACCCAACTTGTCCGAGACGACGACACCGCTTGCGTGCGAATCAGTTGCAGCGCCGGGCCGGTGGCCAGTCAGTACGACGGGGAGTACCTCGGACTGCGCGAATCCATGACGTTCCGATCGGTGCCCGATGCACTTCCGGTGGCGGCACCGCCGCAAAGTAAAACGTCCTGAGCTGCGAAAACGTTGGCCCGAACCGTGACAGCGACCAAATATTCTCGGCAGGGTAATCGGCGAGTGTAGTACAACGGAGTGAGGGCTTGACTAAGCCTTAATCAAAGTGAGATAGCCCACGGCCTAACTCACGCTATTGACTTCTGTTGTGCCTGTGAAACGATCGAAAGGTTGCATGCACAGATTGTGGGGGTACCGCACGGACCCTTACTCATGCAAGCGTTAAGAGCCGAAGAATAACGCCAGTGCGCGATGCTGCGCACATAGTGAGGAGTAACTACTTATGGATTGGCGCCACAAGGCGGTGTGTCGCGACGAGGACCCGGAGCTGTTCTTCCCGGTAGGGAACAGTGGCCCGGCGCTCGCGCAGATCGCTGACGCGAAACTGGTCTGCAATCGGTGTTCGGTGACCACGGAGTGCCTCGGATGGGCGCTGAACACTGGTCAGGACTCCGGTGTGTGGGGCGGCATGAGCGAAGACGAGCGGCGTGCGCTCAAGCGCCGCAACGCCCGGACGAAGGCCCGCAGCGGAGTCTGATCCCAGTCTCCAGACAGCGCGGCCCCGACAACTTGTCGGGGCCGCGCTGTTGCGTGGGTACCTAGAGCAGCAACCTGGACCGACGGCCGATCGGCACCCGCAGCACCACATCGGTGCCGCCGCGGGGAGCTTGGCGCATCCCCAAGGTGCCGTCCAGCTCGGCGGCCACCAGGGTGCGCACGATCTGCAGTCCCAGGCTGTCGGATTTTTCCAGGCTGAAGCCGTCGGGCAGGCCGCGCCCGTCGTCGTGCACCACCACATCGAGCCAGCGCGCAGAGCGCTCGGCACGAATCGACACCGACCCCTCCGGGGCAGCCGGGTCAAACGCGTGCTCGATCGCGTTTTGCACCAGCTCGGTGATCACCATGATCAGCGCCGTGGCGCGGTCGGAGTCCAGCACGCCCAGATCACCGACGCGGTTGATCCGGATCGGGCGGTCCACCGACGCGACGTCGTTCATGATCGGCAGGATCCGGTCGATGACCTCGTCGAGATTGACCTGCTCGTCGACCGACATCGACAGCGCGTCGTGGACCAAGGCGATCGATGACACCCGGCGCACCGATTCGATCAGTGCTTCGCGGCCTTCGGCGTTGACGGTCCGGCGGGCCTGCAGCCGCAGCAGCGCCGCGACCGTCTGCAGGTTGTTCTTCACCCGATGGTGGATCTCGCGGATCGTCGCGTCCTTGGAGATCAGGGCCCGGTCCCGGCGCTTCACCTCGGTCACGTCGCGAATCAGCACCGCGGCCCCCGCGCCGGCGCCGTGCACCACCAGCGGCAGCGTGCGCAGCAGCACCGTGGCCCCACCGGCGTCGACCTCCATGCGCATGCTCTTACCGCCGGCCAGCAAGTCCTGCACGTGCTCGGCCATCTCCTGGGCTTCGAACGAATCCGAGATCAGCGGCCTCGTGATCCGGATGAGGTTGTGGCCCTCCAGCTCGCTCGTCAGTCCCATGCGGTGGTACGCCGACAGGGCGTTGGGGCTGGCGTAGGCGACGACGCCATCGACGTCGAGGCGGATGAACCCGTCGCCCACCCGTGGCGTGGAGCGTGACATGGCGACGTCGCGCACATCCGGGAAGGTGCCCTCCGCCAGCATGTGGACCAGATCGGCGGCACATTCGCGGTAGGCGGTCTCCAGGTGCCCGGAGTTCTGATTGGCGGTCGGCGCGGTTTGATGCTGCGTGAGCACCGCGACCACCTGATCGGCGTAGCGCACCGGCGACGCCGCGACGTGTGGTCCGGGAAGCTGCCACGAATCCTGTTGGCTTCCTTCGTTCCCCAGCTGCGCGGTGCCCGACGCGAAGGTCTCGGCGACCAGCCGTAGGCGATCGGCGGCCACGACGCTGCCCACCGAATCGGTCTGCAGAACCGTCGGCGCGGTGTTGGGCCGGCATTGCGCCACGCACACCAACACCCCGTCGTCACGGCGGACCCACATCAGATAATCGGCGAACGACAGGTCGGCCAGCAGCTGCCACTCCCCGACCACGGCATGCAGGTGGTCCACGGCGTTGCCGGGCAGCATCGTGTGTTCGGCCAGAAGATCACCGAGCGTGGACATCAAATACTCCCGCGTCGCCCCAAGGCGGTAGGTGCCAAACGCCGGACGGCTAGCTGATGACGGCGATCAGATCGCCCGCCTGGATGACATCGCCGACGGCCACACTCACCTTGCTGATCGTGCCGTCGACCTCGGCCAAGACCGGAATTTCCATCTTCATGGACTCCAGCAGCACCACGATGTCGCCCTTGCCGATTTGGTCGCCCTCGTTGACAACGACTTCCAGCACGCTGGCCACGATCTCGGCTCGAACATCCTCGGCCATCTTCACCCCACTCGTTTCGGCCACTGCGCATGCTGGCTGGTCTGGGCTTCCATCTCAAGCTCATGTATATCGAACCACAACATCATCAGGCATACCGGCGCGCGGGCCGGTCTCCGGTGGGGTGAAAAAGCACACGCTGCGCCGTGAGAGAATTGACGGCAACCTGACGGGTGCCCAGCGCCTGAGATCATGAACGAACGACGGAGGTTCTCCCCATGGCCAAGCGTGGCCGCAAGAAGCGTGACCGCAAGCACAGCAAGGCCAACCACGGCAGGCGTCCCAACGCCTAACGGCTGACAGTCGCGCTGCAGCGCCCTCTTACGACGATTCCCGGATGATCGTGGTGCGGCGGATCTCCAGCCGCAGCCGCTCGCGCAGGCCCTCGGGGGCTTTGTCGCCGCTGCATTTGGTCGCGATCAGCGCCTTGAATTGCTCTTCAATCCCGAACAGCCGCAGGCATGGCGGGCACTCGTCGAGATGCTGCTTGAGCTTTTTGCGCGTCTCCGCTGTGCATTCGCCGTCGAGCAGCGTCCATACCTCGGCGATCAACTCAGCGCATTCAGCCTTCGTGCGCGGATCCGAGCCCGCCGAGGCGCCATCGGGCGAAAACTCGCTCATGACGACACCTCCTCGTGCGTCTGCTGACTCCGGATGAACCCGCGGTCCTTGGCCACGTCTTCCAACAACGAGCGCAGCTGGCGTCTGCCCCGATGCAGCCGAGACATTACCGTTCCGATGGGGGTATCCATGATTTCGGCGATCTCCTTGTACGGGAAACCCTCGACATCGGCGTAATAGACGGCCATCCGGAACTCTTCCGGCAGCGCCTGCAACGCGGCTTTGATCTCGGTGTCCGGCAGCGCCTCCAGGGCCTCGACCTCGGCCGAGCGCAACCCGGTTGAGGAGTGTTCGGCGTTGGACGCCAGCTGCCAGTCGGTGATCTCCTCGGTCGGATACTCCGCGGGCTGGCGCTGCTTCTTGCGATAGCTGTTGATGTAGGTGTTGGTCAGAATCCGGTACAGCCACGCCTTGAGGTTGGTGCCGGCCCGGAACGACCGAAATCCGGCGTAGGCCTTGATCATCGTTTCCTGCAGCAGGTCCTCGGCGTCTGCGGGGTTGCGCGTCATGCGCAGCGCGCCGCCGTAGAGCTGGTCCAACAGGGGAATCGCGTCGCGCTCGAAGCGAGCGGTCAGCTCCTCATCGGTTTCTTCAACAGGCTCGACAATGTCGGAACCGGTCACTCCGTCTGGGCCATCGTCTAAGTCGGCCATCTCGATTAACACGGTCCCTTCCGTTGCAGCGTCGCCACCCAGCACTGCCAGCGACACCGGACTCGCAAACAAGCGAGCCAACTGCTCTTCGCCTATCGAACTGCCTAACAGGCTTGTCGCCGTTGACACCAGATCCTCCTCCCAATCTAGAGGCTGCGACCGACAATGTTTGCCCGGGTCGCTCACATGCGTTTGTCGGGACCGACAGGATCAACAGCACCACCCGACGTGCTATTTCCGGCGCCAGGTCCCCCCAACCCTCCGGTTGGGACCGGGCGTTACTGTGACGCCATGTCCCACGCCACGTCATTGCAAGGCAAGACCATGTTCATCTCCGGCGCCAGCCGCGGTATCGGCCTGGCCATCGCCAAACGCGCCGCACAGGACGGCGCCAACATCGCACTGATCGCCAAGACCGCCGAGCCGCACCCGAAACTGCCGGGAACGGTGTACACCGCCGCCAAGGAACTGGAAGAGGCCGGCGGCCAGGCCCTGCCGATCGTCGGGGACGTCCGTGACCCGGAATCCGTCGAATCCGCGGTGGCCAAGACCGTCGAGCAGTTCGGCGGCATCGACATCTGCGTGAACAATGCGTCGGCGATCAACCTGGGGTCCATCGCCGAGGTCCCGATGAAGCGGTTCGACCTGATGAACGGCATCCAGGTGCGCGGCACCTACGCCGTGTCGCGAGCGTGTCTGCCCCACATGAAGGGCCGGGAGAACCCGCACGTCCTGACGCTGTCCCCGCCGGTGCTGCTCGGCCAGGAGTGGCTGAAGCCGACGGCGTACATGATGGCCAAGTTCGGCATGACGCTGTGCGCGCTGGGCATCGCGCAGGAGATGCGCGCCGACGGCATCGCGTCGAACACGCTGTGGCCGCGCACGCTGGTGGCCACCGCCGCGGTGCAGAACCTGCTCGGCGGCGACGAGGCGATGGGCCGGGCCCGCAAGCCCGAGGTCTACTCGGACGCGGCTTACATCGTCCTCACCAAGCCGTCCAAGGAATTCACCGGCAACATGCTGCTGTGCGAGGACGTGCTGCTGGAAAACGGCGTCACCGACCTGTCGGTCTACAACTGCGTGCCGGGCGGCACACTCGGCGTCGACTTCTGGGTAGACGGCGTCAATCCGCCGGGGTACAGCGGGCCTTAACAGGGCACTAAGGTGGCCGCGACGCCGGCATTGGCGGCGCTGACCGAGGCCGGTGTGCCGCACGAGGTGGTGAAGTTCGGCCACGATCCACGCGAACACTCGTTTGGTTCCGAGGCCGTCAAAGCGTTGGCCAAGCTCGGTATCGCGCCCGGGCAGATCTACAAGACGCTGGTGATCGCGGTGCCCGACGGGCTGGCCGTGGCCGTCGTGCCGGCCTCCGCCCGGCTCTCGCTGAAAGCGGCCGCCGCGGTGCTGGGCGTGACCAAAGCCACGCTGGCCGAACCCGCGGTCGCCGAGCGGAGCACCGGGTACATCGTCGGCGCGGTCTCGCCGTTCGGTCAGCGCAAGCCGCTGCCGACGGTCGTCGATTCCAGTGCGCTGGCCTGGGAGCGGGTGTTCTGCAGCGCCGGCCGCCGCGGCTGGGACGTCGCGGTGGCCCCGCAGGATCTGATCGGCGTCACCGGCGCGGTCACCGCCGACATTCAGGCCTAGTCCTTGGTGAGGGTGAACTGCGCGACGTCGGTGTAGCCCTCGCGGAACAGGTCCGCGCAACCGGTCAGGTACTTCATGTACCGGTCGTAGACCTCTTGCGACTGAATCTCGATGGCCTCGTCGCGCCTGGCCTCCAGCGCGGCCGACCAGTTGTCCAGGGTGCGCGCGTAGTGCAGCCGCAACGGCTGGTAGCGGTTGAGCGTGAACCC
This sequence comes from Mycobacterium sp. 050272, assembly GCF_039023525.1. Taxonomy (NCBI): domain Bacteria; kingdom Bacillati; phylum Actinomycetota; class Actinomycetes; order Mycobacteriales; family Mycobacteriaceae; genus Mycobacterium; species Mycobacterium sp. 050272. The sequence continues at coordinate 204,583 of NZ_JBCHKV010000010.1, forward strand.
GGCACGCTTGGCGTGCTCTTCGACATTCTTGGCTTGTGGCAGGTCCCCACCCGGGAAGATCTCGTCCATGATGAACTTCATGAAGCGGATCTTGGTCATGGTGATGGGCAGTCCGCGGTCGGCGAATTCCTCATCGCTGGGCTTGATGATGGTGTGCAGCATCATCACCCCGTCGTCCGGCAGCGCCTCATAGGCCATCTTGAAAAAGTCCGGGTAGCGATCGCGGCCGAAGTGCTCGAAGGCGCCGATTGACACGATGCGGTCGACCTTCTCGTCGAACTGCTCCCAGCCCTGCAGCAGCACCCGCTTGGATCGCGACGACGGGTGGTTGTCCAGCCGCTGTTGCACGTGCGCCTGCTGATTGCGGCTCAGTGTCAGGCCGACGACGTTGACGTCGTACTTCTCCAGTGCGCGCACAACCGTGGTGCCCCAGCCACAGCCGATATCGAGCAGCGTCATGCCGGGTTGCAGCCCGAGCTTGCCCAACGACAGGTCGACCTTGGCGTACTGCGCCTCTTCGAGCGACATGTCGTCACGCTCGAAATAGGCGCAGCTGTAGGTGCGGGTCGGGTCCAGGAACAACGCGAAGAACTCATCAGACAGGTCGTAGTGCGCCTGCACGTCCTCGAAATGCGGCTTCAAGCCCGGAGTTTCGTTTTCTTTTAAGGACAAGGCACAACTTTCTCGATCGCGTGTGAATGGGCTTTACGGTGTGCGATCGAACTGGATCGACTCCCCCAGGTGTCACAGTGTATATAGCGCCCGGAGCACACCCCACGCAGCTCGCCTTCAGCAAACAAATTGAGCACGCTAATTGACTGCGTGCAGCTTCTCTGCCAGCTATTGCCTGCCGTCGCAGCCCTCGTCTAGCAAACCTCGAAACGTGTCACTCAGGCACTGTCATGCACACAACGCCGACCGCATGCGATCGGCGTTGTGCTGCAATGGGTTTCGTTGTCAGGCAGCCTTCGCGCGGCCGCGAACCTGAATCGCACTGATCACGTCGACGATGCCGATGGCGATCAGCCAGCAGCCGGCGACCAGGGTGAGCACGGCGATCGAGTGCAGCGGCGAAACGATCAGGACGGCGCCGCCGACGACGATCACCAGCCCGGACAGCGCCTGCCAGCCGCGGCCGGGCAGGTGGTCGAAGGACAATGCCGCGGCCAGCAGCGTCATCCCGCGGAACAGCCAGCTGATGCCGATCCAGATGGCCAATAGGGTGACCGCCTCGAATTCTTCGCGGAAGCAAAAGAATCCCAGAATCAGCGACACGATTCCGGTGATAAACGTCAGCACACGCATCGCGGCGCCGGCATGCGACCCGAAAGCGGCGAACACGTAGCCGATCCCGGAAACCACCAGGTAGATGCCGAACAAGACGCCGGCAACAAACAGTGTCTGACCTGGCCAGGCCAGCACGATGACACCCAGCGCGATCGCCAGGATGCCGGTGAGGAGGAGCACTTGCCACGCGCTGCGGGCAAGTTGCCGAAGAGGACCTTCGAAAACGGTATCGTCGCGAATAGTCATCTCAATATCATTAGCCACAATTGGTGAAAAGAAAATGTCCGCGGCAACACAATTCCGTATCGCGCACGGGTATTGACAACAATGCCGGATGCGAGGTGCTGAGGTACCGTGCGCTCGCGGTAACGTGCAACGATGAGTACCGCAGTGGTGGTGGGCAGTGGGCCCAACGGGCTCGCCGCCGCAATCCGCCTGGCCGCCAAGGGCGTGCAGGTCACCGTGCTGGAAGCCGCCGAAGAAGTCGGCGGGGGCACCCGCAGCACCGAAGCAATCGTTCCCGGCCTGCTGCACGACCATTGCTCGGCGATTCACCCGATGGCAGTCGGTTCGCAATTCCTCAACGGCTTCAACCTGCAGCGGTACGGATTGTCGTGGCGCTGGCCGGAGATCGACTGCGTCCATCCGCTCGACGACGGCAGCGCCGGCGTGCTGTATCGCTCGGTGGAGCAGACCGCGGCCGGGCTGGGTCGTGACGGGTCGCGCTGGCGCCTCGCGTTCGGCTACCCGGCCTCACGATTCGACGCGTTGAGCGACGACATCATGGGGCCGCTGCTGCGGGTACCGCACCATCCGCTGATGCTGGCCCGGTTCGGTGCGCCGACGGTGCTTCCCGCGTCGACATTCGCACGGGCGGCGTTCCGTACCGAGAAAGCCCGGGCATTGTTCGGTGGTGTTGCGGCCCATGCCTTCCGGCCGCTGCACTACCCGATGACCTCGGCCATCGGGATGGGCATCATCACGGCCGGGCACCGGCACGGCTGGGCGGTGGCCGCGGGCGGGTCGCAATCGATTGCCAACGCGATGGTTGCTCTGCTGAGCGACCTGGGCGGCAAGATCGAAACCGGTGTCCGGGTGCAGAACACGTCGCAGCTGCCGCCGGCCGACGTCACGATGTTCGACCTGGCGCCCAGCGCGGTCGCCGGCATCCTCGGCGACCGTCTCCCCCGCCGAATTGCGGCTGCCTTCACCAGGTTTCGGCGTGGACCCGGCGCGTTCAAGGTCGACTTCGCCGTCGAGGGCGGCGTGCCCTGGACTAACCCGGACGCACATCGGGCCGGCACGGTGCATCTGACCGGCAGCTACGCGGAGCTGGCCGCGGCCGAGCGCGACATCCACGCCGGGCGCATGCCCGAGCGGCCGTTCGTGCTGATAGGTCAGCAGTACCTGGCCGATCCGCAACGGTCGGTGGGCAATACGCATCCGGTCTGGACCTACGCGCACGTCCCCAACGGCTACGCCGGCGACGCCACCGAGGCGATCATCGCCCAGATTGAGCGATTCGCGCCAGGATTCTCCGAACGCATCGTCGGGCACACCGTTCGCACCACGACGCAGATGGCGACGTTCAACGCCAACTATGCCGGTGGCGACATCATGACCGGCTCGAAGGACATTCGCCAGCTCACCTTCGGGCCTCGAATCACACTGTCGCCCTACAGCATTGGAATTCCGGGCATGTATATCTGTTCGGCGGCCACCCCGCCCGGTCCCGGCGCGCACGGCATGTGTGGCGCCAACGCCGCCAACCTCGCGCTGGACTACCTGGCCGCCAAGTAGCGCGCGTTCAGAAGGTGACCACCACCTTGTCGGCGGCAACTGATGTCTAGACCGTCAGGTATCCGCCGTCGACGGCGATGGTGCTGCCGGTGATGTAGGAGGCGGCGTCGGTACACAAGAACAGCGCCGCACCGGCGCAGTCCTGGGGTGTCCCGGGCCTGCCCAACGGGGTGTGGAAGCCGATCTCGACGTCCATCACCTCGGGAATTCCCATGGCCGGTTGTGTCATTCGGGTGTCGATCAGCCCCGGCGCGATTGCGTTGACCCGGATGCCGTCGTGGGCCCACCGACGGGAGAGGTTCATCGTCAACGCGACGAGGCCCATCTTCGAGGAGGCATACCCCGGGACGAACACCGCCGAACGGAACGCGGACATCGAGACCACGCTGACGACACTGGCCCCGCCGGCCGCCTTGCTCGCCTTCAGCCGCTCGTAGCATCGCATCGTTAACCGCATGGGGCCCAGCATGTTCTGCGTCACCGATGCGACGTAGCCGTCCGGGTCGTACTCGTCGCCGGCGGGATACGGCCCACCGGCGTTGTTGATCAAGACATCGAGTTCACCCAGCGAGTCCGCCAGCGCGTCGACGGCGTCGGGATCCTGAATCTGGCACTGGCGGTAGGTAAATGCGCTCAGATCCGTATCGGGATAGTCGGCGGTCGACGCGCGAGTCCCGGTCACCGCGACGGCGGCGCCCGCCGTGGCGAACGCGGCGGCGATCGCGTTGCCGATGCCGCTGGTGCCGCCGGTCACCAGCACATTGGCGCCGGTGAAGTCGAACTGGATGGAGTTCATCTGTCGTCCCTCAATTCGTTGATGGATTCGGCGAGCCAGGCCCCATCAGAAGGGCATTGCCGGTGAATTCCGGCCATGACTTGCGATCCTCTACAGGTCTAGAGGTAAAGTCAATATCCATGGGACTACGCGGCCTGGCCGAACGGGTAGCGGTCGTGGTCGGCGGGGCCACCGGCATCGGCGCCGCGGCGGCCGGTCGGCTCGGGGCGGAAGGCTGCCGGGTCGTCATCGGCGACGTTGCCGCCGACGCCGCGGCGCAGACCGCCGCCCGTATCTGCGCCGCCGGCGGCACAGCAACCCACGTCGGGTTCGATCTCGCCGATCCGGCGTCGGTGTCCAACCTGATCGATTCGGCCGCAACGACTTACGGCGGCGTCGACCTGCTGTTCAACGTCGGTGCGGACATGAGCACGATCCGGGCCGACTCCGATGTGGTCGACATCGACTTCGACGTGTGGGATCGGGTGATGGCCGTCAACCTGCGCGGCTATGTCGCCGCGATGAAATACGCCATTCCGCGCATGCTCGCCAGCGGCGGCGGCGCGATCGTCAACATGTCCTCGGCGGCGGCGTTCCAGGGCGAGCCGGCCCGGCCCGCCTATGCCACCGCGAAGGCCGGCATCGGCGCGCTGACCCGCCATGTCGCATCGCGGTGGGGCAAGCAAGGCATCCGCTGCAACGCGGTGGCGCCGGGCTTCACCGCGACCGAGGCCATCCGCTCGGTTCCGCAGTGGCCGGACCTGCAGGCCGGTGCGCTCAAGCGCATTCGCGGCACCCGCGTCGGGGCTCCGGAGGACATCGCCGCATTGGTCGCGTTCCTGCTGTCCGAGGAAGGCGAGTGGATCAACGGTCAGGTCATCAACATCGACGGCGGCACCGTCCTTCGGTGAGCCATGGCAGCCAGCAGCCGGTCCCGGAAGCGCAACGGCGACGAGCGCCGTCGCGAACTGTGTGACGCCGCGATCCAGGTGCTGGCCGAGCAGGGATCGCGCGGGCTGACGCACGGGCAGGTCGATCGCTGCGCGGGAGTGCCGGAGGGCACCACGTCGTACTACTACCGCACCCGGGCCGCGCTATTGCGCGGTGTCGGCAAGCGGGTCGCCGAGATCGATGTCACTAACCTGCAGTCGGTGATCGACGAGCCGCTCGATCCCCTCTCGCCGTTCGCACACCTGGCCGAGCTGACCATGATGCAGGCCGACGGGCCCGGGCTGATGCTCAACCGGGCGCGGCATGAATTGTTGATGGGGGCGGTGCGCGATCCCGATCTCGCCGAGACGTCCCAGGCGTTCGCCGCCCGGATGACTGCGATGACCCGCGAGGCGATCGCCCATCTACAGCCCGGTACTGACGACCCCGAACTGCTCGACGCGCAGACGACGGCCGTCACGACATTCATAGCGGGTGTGTTCACGCGGCTCGCCGGCGGCGACCGCACGATCAGCAACGCTGAGCAACTCACCCGGCTGCTGGAAGCCGTCGCCACCGCGGTCTCGCTGCAACGGGCCTGAGCATCGCGGCGAAAACCCCTATGCGGCCGCCTGACAAGGCTTAACGTGTTGCCCATGAACATGAAGCGACTGTTTGCCGGCGGTGTGCTGGCAGTTGCGGGGTTGATGACGGCCGGACTGGGCGTCAGCAACGCCGACACGATTCAGACCGAAGGCAACTACCCGACGCGGCAGGCCTGTCAGGATGCCGGCCCGGGCGTGAAGGCGTCGACGCCGGGCAACTGGAACAACTTCTGGTGCGTGCCGGACCGCAACGTCAACGGCAACTGGAAGCTGGTTCTCAGCAATTAGTACCGGTAGAAGCCCTCGCCGGTCTTGATACCGAGCTTGCCGGCGTCGATGTAGGACTGCAGCAGATCGCGCACGCTCTTCGGCAGGTGCGGAAGCTCGGCGGCGTAATGGTTCTCGATGTCGAGCACGACGTCCAGACCGACCAGATCCATCATCTGAAACGGGCCGACCGATACGCCCAGGGCGAGCTTGAATATGCCGTCGATATCCTCCGGGCGGGCCACGCCCTCGGCGACCACCGCCAGCGACTCGCGCTTGATGGCCGCCCAGATGCGATTGAAGATAAAACCCGTGCTCTCCTTGCGCGCTTCGAAGGGATGCACGCCGAATTCGGGTAGCACCGTCAGCAGCGTGTCGAGCAGACCCCGGTCGGTCTGGCCATTCGACATCAACTCGATCGCGTTGATGTCCGGTGGCATATAGAAGTGCATGTTGCACAAACGTGTTTTGTCGCTGATGTTTTCGACCATCAGCCGCGACGGGATGGACGACGAGTTGGTTCCGAAGATGGTGTCCGCCGGCGCCGCCCGGTCGATCTCGCCCCACAACGGAATCTTGATCTCGAGCTTTTCGGGAACCGACTCGACGGCCAGCCACGCGTCGTCCAACGCCTCGTCGAGCGACCCGGTGGCGGTCACGACGCCGGCTTCGCCAAATCCCCTGTCGGTCAATACCTTTGGTAGCGCCTGTGCCACGTATTGGGTGGCTTCGTCACGTTGTTCCTTACGCCGCGCGTAGATTCGCACCGCTCCGCCGCGGGTGGCGAACATCAAGGCGATGCGGCGGCCCAGGGTGCCCGCGCCGATCACCGCGACGGGGCGGTCTTTGATGTCTTCGAAGGTGTAGGTGTACGAACCAGTCACATGTGCATGGTAGAACTCCGGGCCCTCCACCTCAGCGAAGGGCCCGGAGCAGGGACCAGGGGCCAGTTCCTTAGAAGTCGTCGCGGTGGCGGGTGCCGGACTTCGCCAGTCCCCGGCTCACCATGTCGCCGACACTGAGAATCACGACGTACAGCCACGCCTTGTCGGCGTGGAAGTAGTCGCCATGCCCGTCGTTCGTCTTGACAAGGTAAGACGCAAGCAAGACTGCGACGGTCGCCACGATGAAGACGATGAATTCCGTTGTCCGGTAGAAAGGTTTCGTCTCGGCACCACGCCGGCCGAGGGGCCGAACAGGCGGCGCATCCGCATGCTTCGCATCGGACGAATGCACTGTGACGGGATTGCTGGTCGTCATGAATTTCTCCTTTCGGATACCGCCGAACAGATTCGGCCGCAATGCTTTTGGGTGAGCAAATCCGGGTGAGCGTCGACGCCCGCGGTTCGATGACCGCCCGGGCAGGCAATTGATGCCAGCGTCTTGAGCAGCAACTCCACGCCCTTTTCAGGGCTACCCCACGAGTTCCGTTCGACACTACGCAACCCGGCATGTCTTGGCCCGTGTGACTTTTTGCCCGCCTCGTAGCGACAATCGCCGTGTGTGCACACGGGTGAATTCTCTTGTGTCACTTTCGTTTCAGTAGTCCCTGGGCGGGGTTTTTTGTCGGTGGGTGCCGATAAGTTTCGGGGCATGAG